>JAAYYL010000088.1 GCA_012515395.1 Bacteroidales bacterium | reverse complement strand
GGATTTGATGCAGTGGAGATACATGCCGGTCACGGGTACCTTCTGAGCCAATTTATGTCAACATGGCTGAACAAAAGAAAAGACGAATACGGGGGCAGTTTCATCAACCGGTTGAGGTTCACGTCACAGGTCATGGAACAAGTCATGGAAGTGGCAGCGCGACGGAACATGGCTGTTCTTGTGAAAATGAATATGCGGGACGGGTTCAGGGGAGGGATGGAATTGGATGAATCCCTGCAAGTGGCAACTCTATTGGAAAAACTGCGTGTTCATGCCCTGGTCCTTAGCGGCGGTTACGTAAGCCGGGCACCCATGTATGTTATGCGCGGAAAAATGCCCGTTAAAACCCTGACGCATTATATGCCGTGGAATTATGTAAAGATCGGGGTTCGGATGATAGGGAAATGGATGATTCCCCCGGTTCCGTTCAGTGAAGGTTATTTCCTGGAAGATGCCCGGATATTCAGGAAGCATATCCGCATACCCCTGGTGTGTCTGGGAGGATTATTCTCTCGTACTGTAATTGAACAGGCACTTGATGACGGATTTGAATTCATAGGCATGGCACGTCCCCTGATCAACGATCCTTCCTTTGTCAAACATATGAGGGAAGCGGAAGAGAAAGGGACCGGAAGCGATTATTCCAGTAATTGCAAGCATACCAATTATTGCATTGCCAGGATGTACAGTAAAGATATGGTATGTCATCAGCATCTGGATGATATCCCCAAAAAACTGCTGAATGAAATCAAATAACCGCAAAACAGCACTTGTCACTGGAGCTAACGGAGGTTTAGGCAGGGAAATCAGCAAGGAATTGATCAAATCCGGTTGTAAAATTATTTTATCCTGTCGTCCCGGAAGTGAGGGTATGAAATTTTGCCGTTCCATGGTCAGTGAATACGGTGAAGAAACGGTTTCTATCCTTGAAATGGATCTTTCATCCCTGGAGTCTGTCCGTCAGGCAGCCCTTATGCTTAAAGACAAGGAGGATCACCTGGACATTTTAATCAACAATGCGGGTATGTTGGGATGGAAACCGGAAATTACCCCGGAGGGATATGAAATGCATAATGTGGTCAACTGCCTGGGCCCGGTTATGTTTACCTGGCTGATTAAGCCTTTGTTGGGGAAGGGCAGCCGCGTGATCAATACTGTATCGGTAATGCTAAGAAGGGGGAAGATTCCGGTTTATTTCCCTATGTCACCTCAAAAGTTCAATCGTTTTGAACGTTATGCCTGTTCCAAACTGGCTTTTACACTCTGCTCCATTCGCATGGCCTCTTTATGGAAAGAAGAAGGAATAAGCGTTAATATGGTCGATCCCGGAATAGTAAATACACCCATAATAAAATTGCACAAATGGGTTGATCCCCTTGCCGATATTTTTTTCAGACCCGTTATAAGACAAGCTCCCAGAGGTGCTTCCACCACGGTTTTCCTGGCACTAGATCCTTCTGTGGAAGGGGTGTCGGGGAAATTATTCAAAGATAAGAGACCGGTAAGGTTCCCTTCCGACTTGTCTGCCATTCAGTCTCTGGACAGCGTATGGAGTTTTTTTTTAACTTTGGATACTTATGGGAATAAGCAATAAGATCAATCTGGGTTTTCTGGTGGTAGGATTTGTTCTTGTCCTGGCCAGCCTGGTCAGTATATTTGAAATTGGCAGGATTCGCCGTTCTGTAGGAGACGTAATCTCCGTTAATGTAGAGAACATTAACATATCCAGCCAATTACTTGAAGTAACGGACCAGAATGTTTTTGCATTGCTCAGTCAAATAGGCATTACCCCGGATTCATTACTGGAACTGAAATCCATCTACGACGACACCCGCTTTAACCGTTATTTGGAAGCTACCGGGACAACGTTGGCTACACAACAGGAAATTGCCCTGACCGATTCCATCATGTTTGCTTATGCCGCATACATGCAAATACTGAACGAAGCCAAGTCTGTATGGCAGGAAAATCAATACGTTCAAAGAAGGGAATGGTATACAAACAGACTGTATCCTACTTATTCCCGGCTACGTAAATACGTTCAGGATCTGATTTCCCTGGAACAGGAACTGCTCCATCAGAATACGCAACTGATACAGGACGGATTTTACAGGAGTCTGATGCCGGGGGTTATTGCAGTGGCCAGCAGTATACTGCTCTTGTTTTTATTGTCTTATTTTATCCGCATATACCTGATCCTTCCCCTGAGACAGATCCGGCTGGGTGTCAAAAATACGTTGTTGTTTAAAACAAAATACCAGGTCAAACTGCCTTCCGATGATGAACTGGTGGACTTGAACGAATCCATAACAAAACTTTGCGACGAACACAATAAGCTATGAGAATCCACGTGATAGCAAGGAATATGGGCCTGGTTCTTTTGGTCAATGCCCTGTTCATGTTCATTGCCGTCTTTGTCTCGGCAATAAACGGATTTGACACCGGGTTCTCTCCGTTGCTCCTTTCAGCCATCATCACTGCGACCATCGGATCTTTTCCTTACATATTTGTCAGAAGTTCAGGGGAAGTTGCAACCCGTGAGGGTTATGTGATCGTAGTCCTTTCCTGGGCCATATCATGTCTTTTCGGGATGCTGCCATACCTGCTTTGGGGAGGTGAATTTTCCCTGATCAATGCCTGGTATGAAAGTGTAAGCGGTTATACCACAACAGGAGGTACCATTTTGACGAATGTTGAGATCTTGCCAAAATCGCTGCTTTTTTGGCGGGCATCCACACACTGGATAGGAGGTATGGGAGTGGTCATCTTTATGTTGCTGATCCTTCCTGAGGTAAGTTCCATTCGCCTGAGGTTATCAAAAATTGAGATTAGTGCCTTGTCCCAAAACTCTTACCACTTCAGGGCCAAAGAAACGGTCCGGGTGATCGCATTCGTTTATTTTGGATTGACTCTGTTGGAAATCATCGCTCTTTGGCTGGCCGGGATGAGCTTTTTCGATGCAGTATGTCATTCTTTTGCCACAATTGCGACCGGAGGCTTCAGTACAAGGAATTTAAGCATAGCATCCTACAACAGTGTTTTAATAGAAATGATAGTTTTGGTGTTCATGTGCTTAGCTGCGATACATTTTGGGATGATCTTTCTTTTGATCTCTAAAGGTTCCACTACTTTGTTCAGATCACCCGTAACTAAGTTCTATCTTCTATTTTCGATGGCAATTGGCACACTGATTTCGGTGAATTTGTGGTACACAGGCACTTTTGATTCTCTGGGTGAGTCTTTCCGGCATGGTATTTTTCAAACTTTTTCAATAATCTCTACAACCGGGTTTGCTACTACAGATTCGTCAGTATGGCCATATTTTTCAATATTGCTACTACTGTTTTTGTCTTTACAGGGAGGCTGTTCCGGATCCACTACAGGTGGAATTAAATCGGACAGGATACTGATAGCCTTTTATTCAATAAAAGCGAATATTACAAAAAGGCTTCATCCCAAGTCGGTCGTTCCTACGAGGGTGGGAGGTCAGGCTCTGGATCCCGAAATGGTATCAGGCGTAAATCTGTTCATCATTTTATATATGTTGTGTCTTTTTGTGGTGGCTGTCCTGCTCTCCCTGACAGGCCTGGATATGATGGACGCCGTTTCGGCGGCATTTGCACATATCGGGAATATTGGGCCGGGATTCGGCAATGTGGGCTCTATGAGTAATTACAGTGCTTTTAACGGGTTTTCTAAATTTGTACTGTCCATAGTCATGATCATGGGCCGTATAGAATTGTTCGGGTTCTTCATACTTTTCAGTTCCCGTAAATAACGCATCCGTTTATGGGCATTGAACAGTACATCTATCAAAAAATCCGGGAAAATCTGCCGTTTGAACCTTCCGATGACCAGGAACAACTTTTCAGATCATTGTCTGCTTTCATAACTTCAGGGGATCCGGTATTCATACTGAACGGTTATGCCGGAACCGGAAAAACCACTGCCATGGCTGCCCTGGTAGGGGCCATGAGAGAACTTAACAAAAACACGGTATTGCTTGCTCCTACCGGCCGATCGGCCAAGGTCCTGATGGGATATGCCGGGGCACCGGCACATACGATCCATAAAGCCATTTACAGGCAAAAGCCTCATGCTGCCTCTGATGCAACAGGGTTCGGTGTTTTTGAATTGCATCCCAACCGGGATAAAAACACGCTTTTCATAGTAGACGAGGCTTCTCTGTTATCCAATACACCGGGCGGAATGCTCTTTGGGAGCGGGAACCTGCTGGAGGATCTGCTGGCTTATGTGTTAAACGGGAAGGGGAATCAACTTCTCCTGCTGGGTGACTCGGCACAACTTCCTCCCATAGGGCTGGACATATCTCCGGCGTTGGATCCGGCACACATGGAGATCTATGGCAAGGTGGTTTATATGGAAATGAAAGAGGTCCTCAGGCAGTCTTTTGACTCGGGCATTTTGTACAACGCCACACTGCTCAGACAAAACATTACCCGTGAGGCATATACGGTTCCGGAATGGAAAACGGAGGGATTCAGTGACATTCACCGCATTGGTTCCGGAGAACTCATGGAGGCGCTAAACGAGGCAATATCCCGCTACGGTCTGGAAGAAGTAGTCGTTTTGTGTCGCTCCAACAGAAGGGCCAACAGGTATAACAAAGGGATCCGCGGAAGCATCCTGTACCGTGAAGAAGAGATCACTAAAGGGGATCGTGTCATGGTGGTGAAGAATTGTTACCAGTTCCTGGAAGATGTCCCCGATATGGATTTCATAGCCAACGGGGATATTGCCGAGATCATGCGTATACACAAATTCAGGGAACGTTACGGCTTTCGTTTTGCCGAGGCGGTTCTGCGCTTCCCCGATTACAAGGACGTGGAACTGGATGTGCGCCTGTTGCTTGATACGCTGGAAAGTGAATCGCCCGCTTTGTCGCGCGAACAGCAACAACAGCTCTACCAGGGAGTCTCTGAGGATTACGCCCACATCAAAGGCAAGAGAAAACGCTATAATGCCGTCCGTGAAGATCTGTACCTGAATGCCCTGCAGGTGAAGTACGCCAATGCAGTTACTTGTCACAAGGCACAAGGCGGACAATGGAAAACCGTTTTTGTGGATAAAGCCTTTTTTGGTGATATTTGCAATAAAGATGTATTGCGATGGTATTACACGGCTTTTACCCGGGCACGCGAACAGTTGTATCTTGTAAATTTATAAATCCCATACTATGAAACGTTTAATGATCCCGTTGTTCTTTTCTTTGCTTCTAACTCTAACAGCTGCAGCACAGGAGCGTGTTGTACGTGAAACCCCGCCCGAAGGACTTGTAAAAACTTTTGAAATGCCTGTATCCTGGGCAGATGCCCGCACCTTGCTGCTGCGTTCGGGAGATCGGCAGGAAAGCCGGTATTTTGCCGAGGATATTGTTACCGGAAAGAGAACTCCTTCGGAACCTCCTGCCTTGCCGTCCGGGAAATCCGACAGTTACGGATTGGATGAAAAAGCGCAAAATCCTACGTTGTCCCCTGACGGAAAGTATGTTGCCTATACTTTGGAGAATGATCTTTACGCCAAAGAATTGAAAACGGGAAACATAAGACGGTTCACCTTTGACGGCAGCCGGACGGTATTGAACGGCTATGCATCGTGGGTATATTATGAGGAGATATTGGGAAGAAGCAGTAATTACCGTTCTTTCTGGTGGTCTCCCGACAGCCGTCGTCTGGCTTTTTTCCGTTGTGACGATTCCTTTGTACCCATGTTTCCCATTTACGTGGCTGACGGACAGCACGGATACCTGGAAGAAACACGTTACCCCAAATCCGGGGATACAAATCCTCAGGTCAAAGTAGGTATCGTATCGCTGGAAGATAATACAGAGATCGTTTGGGCTGATTTCGACCCGGCTGCAGATCAGTATTTTGGTCAGCCTTTCTGGACTCCTGACGGAGAATCCCTTTTGGTCCAGTGGATGAACCGCGACCAGAACCGGTTAAAACTGTATGCCGTTGATCCCGGGAAGGGAACGGGAAAAGTAATCTACAGCGAAGAACAACAGGCGTGGCTGGATTGGATAGCTGCTCCTCTCTTTACGGAAAATGGAATGGTTATGGTCAGGGATTTTGAGTCCTGGCAGCAGATCTACCTGTGTTCAACGGATGGAAACGAATTCCGGAAGCTTACAAACGGAAATAACTGGGGCATTGTACTGCACGGAACCGATCCAAAAGGAAAGACCCTGTTTTTTTCCGCACGCAGGGAGATATCTACCCGATCTGATGTTTATTCAGTTCCCCTGGAAACGGGCAAAAACGAAAAGGGACCGGATATTTATCGTCTGACATCGGGCGAATATCATTATACGAATGTCTCATTTTCCCCTGATTATAAGCATTTCACTGCCTTGTTTTCCAACGTGTCCACTCCCACACAGGCTGCCTTGTTCAGCGTAAAAAAAGGACTCGTACGTATTTTGGGAGATTCTAAAGGAGAGGATTACGACGGTCTGCTCAAAGAAGGTAACGTTCCCCGGTCCCGGATGCATTTCATAACTACGGAGGACGGTTTCACCCTTCCTGCTGTTATTACTTTTCCGCTTGAAATGGAGGAAGGGGAGAAATATCCCGTGATTGTCAGCATATACGGAGGTCCGGATAACGGGAGCGTTATGGATCGCTGGACTTCTCCGGCCTCAAAATACCACTGGGCAAAAAAGGGTGTTATACAGATAGCCATGGATCACCGTGGCAGCGGGCATTGCGGTAAAAAAGGCCTTGATATGATGTACAGAAATCTGGGTAAATGGGAAATACATGATTATAAATTATGGATTGACTACCTGAGAGAAAACGGGCAGGCCGATCCCGGGAAAGTGGGTATTACCGGTTACAGCTACGGCGGGTACATGACGGCTTTGGCCGTTTGCACCGCAGGAGATTATTTCCCTTACGGGATTGCCGGTGCCGGTGTATATGACTGGACGTTCTACGACACCCACTACACGGAACGCTTTATGGATACGCCAAAAGACAATCCGGAAGGATATAAAAACGGTTCCGTACTGGAACAATGCGGTACATACGGTAGTTTTGGACCCTCCGTGTTGATGATCACACACGGTACGTCGGATGATAACGTTCATTTCCAGAATGCCATGCGCCTGGTCAATGAACTTATGAAGACCAACAAACATTTCCGTTTTATGATGTATCCGGGCCAAAGGCACGGTTACAGGGGGTATCAGGGCACTTTTTCCGCCGAGGAAGACCTGGCCTTCTGGACCCGTTATCTTTTGGAGGAATAGTTGATGCTCACTGCCGGGGAAATAGCGTTTGTAAGGGAACATCTTGAAGACGATGTACACGTATTGCTGCTTGCAGCCGACAAATATCCCGGTAAGGACGTTCCAAAATGTGTCCGGCAAATTGAAGGATTGCGAAAAATCAGGGACAAAGTACCCGAATGGTTTGACTGCAGGGAAGTGTTTATTCCTTCTTTACTTGCTGCAGAACAGTGCTCTTCTGCTTATACGGCAGGTTACAAAAGACGTTTTGCAGACCGGGGAGGATCTGTTCTGGATATTACCGGCGGATTGGGTGTGGATGCTTTTTATTTTTCAAAAAGCTCGGATCGTGTGATTTATGCAGAACAGGATGTTGCCTTATGCAGGGCTGCAGAATATAATTTCAGGGTGTTGGGTGCCGGAGATCGCATACGCGTGATTCATTCGCAGGCAGAAAATTTGTGGAAAAACATACCTGATATTCCTGAAGCCGCGCTTGTGTATGCCGATCCTTCCCGAAGGGATGCCACAGGTAAAAGGCTTTATGCCCCGGAACAATACAGTCCCGATATTACCCTGTTGCAAAATGAGATATTCAGGCGAAACAGGGCTTTACTGGTTAAAGTGTCCCCTATGACTGATATTTCCCGGACATTGGCATTCTTGCCCGGAACATCTGAAGTGCATGTGGTGTCCATGGAAAATGAATGTAAAGAACTATTGTTCCTGGTGAAATCGCGGGAAAGGATCCCCGGAGAACCGTTGATCGTATGTACATCCGGCTTCTCATTTTACAGAAGTGAGGAAATCCATGCTGCCTCTTTGATCGAAAAAGAGTATGACAATCCGGTTATTAAGGAAGGAGATTTTTTATACGAACCGGACGTGTCGGTGATGAAAGCGGGGGCTTTCGCTTTGATTGCAGTAAGATACGGGTTAAAAAAAATACACAGGAACAGCCACCTTTATTTCTCTGACCGGCCGGCAGCCGCATTTCCCGGTCGAAGATTCAGAATACGGGAAGTGATTCCTTTTTCATCTTTCAATATAAGGCATTTGAGACAAAAATTCCCCAAAGCCAACATATCTGTGCGCAATTTCCCCTTGACCGTGGAGCAGATTAGAAAAAAAACAAAGATTGCCGAGGGTGGGAGCTCATACTTGTTTGCAACCACGGTGCGTACAAACAGAAAAGATATTCGTATACTTATTCATGCAATAAAATGGGAGGAAACTATATGAAAAACACAATTTTAATCATGCTATTGACCGTACTGACGGGATGCAGTACGGCAAAAACAACAACAGATATGTCAAATATCAGCGAACAAACCGTACAGACCGTTCTTGCCCGTCTTGGTGAAACTTCACAGGATGCATTGGCCCCCCCGGCTGAACGCGGTGTCCGTCAGGCGGCTGCCTTATGGAGGGAGCCGGACGGCAGTCAGGATGACTTCATTGAATTTTGCCTGGAGAATTATTGCGTTTCTGAGCAGAGCAGGGAAGTTCTTTTTAATAAATTGTCGGTTGCTTTTGAAAACATTTTCGGAACAGCAAACCAATTAAGTGTAGCACTCAAAAAGCCAGTTCACCTTGAGGGTGAAGAACTTACGCAAATAGATCTGATAATGGGAAACTACGGAACTTCCGCACATTTTATGGAAGATATGTATGCCAACAAAGTTGCGTTTGTCTGTGTTCTGAATTTTCCAAATTACAGCCTTGAAGAAAAAGATACACTGGGACACCGGTGGGACAGAAAACAATGGGCTTATGCCCGGATGGGAGATCTTTTCACACACAGGACCCCATCCCGTTTGAACCAGGAAATGGCACGTGCATCGGGTAATGCGGAAAACTACATAGCTTCCTATAATATCATGATGGGTAATCTGCTGACCGAAGATGGCAGGCGGCTTTTTCCGGAAGATATGGTATTGTTGTCTCACTGGAACCTTCGGGATGAAATCAAATCCAATTATGCGGCTCTTCCCGATGCCCTTGAAAAACAACAGATGATACAAAAAGTCATGGAACACATTGTCTGCCAGACGATACCTGCCTGTGTAATAAACGATTCCGAATATGACTGGAAACCGTATTCCAATACGGTATACAAGGAGGGTCAGATTATAGATGCGCCCGATGAAGAAAATGTTCGTTACGAACATTTGCTGGCAACTTACACAGTTGAAAAGCAGATGGACCCTTATCATCCGCACATGCCTACTGCCATTATCAGAAATTTTGAGGGTTCTATGGAGATATCTGCCCGCGAGATAGAAGAACTTTTTATTAATCTGGTTTCTTCCGAACAGGTTAAAAAGGTTGCAGCATACATTGAAAAACGTTTGGGCCGGAAACTGGAACCTTTTGATATTTGGTATGACGGGTTCAAAAGCCGTACCTCAATTCCAGAAGACGAACTGACTGAGTTAACCAGGAAGAAATATCCCCATCCGGATGCTTTTAAATCGGATATGCCACGCATGTTGCAGGTTCTGGGTTTTGACAGCCGGGAATCACAAGAGATCGCTTCACGAATAGTGGTAGAACCGGCAAGGGGCTCCGGCCACGCATGGGGTGCTGTCGGGAGGTGGGAACCCTCTCGTCTGAGAACCAGAATTGGTCCGCATGGAATGGATTACAAAGGTTACAACATAGCCGTACACGAATTCGGACACAATGTGGAACAAACCTTAAGTCTTTATGATATGGATTACTATATGCTCAACGGCGTTCCCAACACTGCCTTTACGGAAGCCCTGGCATTCATTTTCCAGAAAAGAGATTTGCAGCTGTTGGGTTATCCCGGGAAACAAATGGATGACAATACGGTACTGGATATCTTCTGGGGATGTTACGAAATTATGGGAGTGGCTTTGGTAGATATGTACGTATGGCAGTGGTTGTATGAAAACCCGGATGCCGATTCTCAAATGCTGAAACAGGCTGTGAATGATAAAGCGCGAATGGTCTGGAACCGTTACTATGAGCCCGTGTTCGGGCAACCTGACTGCCCGCTGCTGGGGATATACTCACACATGATAAACAGTCCCATGTACCTGCCAAATTATCCTTTCGGACATATCATAGAATTTCAGCTGGAAGCGTATTTCAACGACAACGTGAACAAAAACGGGAAAACGCTTGCAGGAGAGATTAAACGTATGTTTACACTAGGCAATCTGGTTCCCCAGTTGTGGATGGAACAGGCCGTGGGCTCACGGGTCAGCACCGATCCTCTTCTTAAAGCAGTGGATGCTTGTGCTCTATGATTTCAAGGCACATCCTGGAATTGTGGTAAGGACATTTCCAGAAACCCGCCTTGTCATCGGTAGTATTTCCGGGACTCCAGAACCATTCTCCGTTTTGGTTGTCCCGGATATTTTCTTTTATATAGTTCCAGCAATTGACAGCCATATCCAGGGCATGAGGTACTTTATGCCATGCGTATAAATAATACAGTCCCACAACTGTTTCTGCCTGTACCCACCAATGTCTGGTTTTATCTATCCGACCGCTGGATTCCACTTCATATATAAGGCTTCCGTCGGGTTGCAATCCTTTCAGAGCCGCGTACGCGATATTCTTGCTTTCTTCGGTAACTCGGCTCAACAGGGGACCATATATTCCGGGTTTGTAATCTGCCAATTCCCTGGCAGCCTCCATCAGTAACCAGGAGGCCTCAATGTCATGTCCGTACGACAGTCCTGATCCCTTAACGTGGTATTCTTCGTCAAAGAATAAAGACAGGTGATGTGTCTTAGGATTGATGATTTTTTCAAGGAACACTTCTATAAGCCGTGCCAATGACTGTTCAAGAACGGGGTCTTTCCATATCCTGAACAAATTGGTATAAGGTTCCAGAATATGCAAATGCGTGTTCATGGTTTTTTTCTCGTTGGCATCTTTTGCCGAAAGCCGCAGGTCACGGATCTCACTCCAGTCCCTGCCCGCAGCTTCCAGGTAACCTCCGTAAATCTGATCGTAGGAGTGGTTTTCAATGTCGCCAAAAAGACAGACTGCTTTTTCAAGAGCTACGGGATCACCCGTTGCCCTGTGGTATTCGCTCAATCCGTAGAGAGCAAATCCAAGTGCATAAAACTGTTTCCTAGGATCTTCAATATTTCCTTTATGATCAACGCTCCAGAAAATGCCTCCGTACTCTTTGTCGTACATTTTCCCCAAAAGGAAATCCTTTGCGTAAGCAGCATAAGCCAGGTACTCTTTATTTCTGAGTATGCGGGCAGCTGCTGAAAAGGTCCATAATATTCTGGATTGAAGAACTGCTCCTTTAGGGGCTTCTCTGACAAGTTCTTCCTTACCTGTCACCCGGCCGTAATAGCCTCCATAACCGGTGTCACGGAGTTTCATCCAGTACGGAAGGATGTTGCCTGTCAGTTCTTCGTGAAGTTCCCCGCGGAAATTGTCTATTGTAGTCTGATTATCCATTCGCAGCTCTCCTTTTATTCAATTGCGCGGTGATATCCAGTACTTTATTCTCTCCCAGAGGATACAAGGCAATGGCAATGATGGCCAGTACACATCCTATGGCAGGCAGAAAACTCATCATCAGACGTACACCTTGTATTGCACTTTGACTTTGAACGGCAAGGTCTGCATTATAGCCGAACGCGGCCAGCAACCAGCCGGTAATGGCACCACCTACTGCCCACCCGAATTTCTGGGACATGGAAGATGAGCTGAGGATCAGCCCGGTGGCCCTTCTGCCTGTTTTCAGTTCCTGGTAGTCCACAATATCGGCATACATGCTCCAGAGCAAAGGGAATATAATGCCGGCACAGGCACTGATCACTACCTGGAATATCATGATCAGCATAATTTGGTCCGGCTTGAGCATGAAGAAGAAACAACTTAGCAAGGCAGCCAGGACCATTGCACCCAGGTATGTTTTCTTTTTACCGATCCTGTTGGCTACGGGCGCAGCCAGGGCAACTCCGATCATATTGGAAGCTTGTCCCACCAACAGATAGATGGTTCCGACAGTCCAGCCGAAAGCCGCTGTTCTGAACGTGGAGGTGACATAATCGGTAAAATAAAACAAGGCCACGCCGTCACGTATGGAATTGAATAACAACGCCGAAATTCCCGAGGCCAGCAGGATCCACCAGGGCCTATTGGTAAAAAGACGTTTCAGATCCGTTCCTACAGAAGCCTTGTTCCTGCTTTCTTCGGCTGCTTTTACCCGTTCTTTTGTCCAGCGGAAACACAGGAAAAAAAGCAGGGCGCATAGGACACCGATTACGGCAACGGCTGCTGTCCAGGCACCGGGTTCCATGGATATCTGATCCCCTGTTGATCCGCTGCTGCTGAACGCATCTACCAAAGGTTGAAGAATCATGAAAGTGATGAAACTACCTACATATGCAAAAAACATCCTGTAAGAAGACAGGGTATTCCTGTCCTTGGGATGTGGCGACATCACTCCCAGAAGCGAAGCATAAGGAACGTTCACCACCGTATAGATCATCATCATCAGGGTGTATGTAACATAGGCATAGGCAAGTTTGGCATTTTCACCCCAGTCGGGAGTGAAAAAAGTCAATACACCAATGAGGGCAAAAGGAATGCCTCCCCACAAAAGATAAGGGCGGTACTTTCCCCATCGGGTTTGTGTCCTGTCAGACAGCAAGCCCATAATGGGATCATTCACAGCATCCCAGATACGTGTTAAAAGAAACATGGTACCTGCTGCGGCAGGGGAAATCCCAAACACCTTGGTGTAAAAAAACAGGAGATACATCCCAAAAATTTTCCAGAACATGCTGGAAGCCATGTCTCCGAACCCGTACCCCAATTTTTCCCTGAAAGTGATCTTTTCCATGCTTATAACGCGTTAACCGGCGTGAGAACAATGCAAAACACATCGTGACCGGGCAGCAGGGTAGTGAAATCCTTTTTGCCGGTAGTTCCCAGATCTTCCTTTGCCCATATATCCCTTACGGAATATACATGTTCCTTAGTGTCCAGTTGCTGTCCGCTGAGTTCATCTTTAACGGTAAATTGTTTCCAGTCAATGCTCAGTGAAATATCCTGTCTGCCGCGGTTCAGGAAACATACGGCCCACCTTCCTTCAGACAAAGGCTTCAGCCAGGTATGGAGATCCCCTTCTTTTTTAAAAGGGAATCCTTGTATGCCTAAGGGATCCCGGTCTATGGCAATGGCTTCCCGGTTCATCAGTATCTCAATGGTTTCCGGGCTCATGCTTCGTAGGTCGTTGCCTGCCATCAGGGGAGCAGAGAGCATGCACCACATGGTGAAATGTGCCCTGTCTTCTCCCACAGTCATCCCGTTGCCCACCTGGAGCATATCGGGATCGTTCCATCCGTCGGGACCTGCATACGTGCGAAGTGTATCCTGTAGATCCAGTATTTGTAAAACGCCCAGATTCTTGTATGTTCCGTGATCTTCAAATCCGTCAAAAATGGCACAAATATCGCCGGTGGTTCTCCAAAGATGTCCCATTTGCGCACCCCATAGCCAGGGTTTGCTATTTCCCCATTCACACAAACTGAAAACAACGGGCCGACCGGCTTCGTACAGGGCATCGCGCATGGTCATGTATGCTCCGTAGGCACTCAGTCCCTCTGTACCGCACCAGTCGTATTTCAAATAATCCACATCCCAGGAGGCATAGACCATGGCATCCTGGTATTCGCGACCCCTGCTGGCAGGCCTTCCGGCACATGTTTTAAATCCGGCAGATGAATAAATGCCGAATTTCAGCCCGCGTGCATGTATGTATTCGGCCAGCGCCTTCATTCCGGAAGGAAAGAGATCCGGATGTTCGCGGATGAATCCCAGGGAGTCTCTTTCTCCGTGCCAGCAATCATCTATGACCAGGTATGTGTATCCGGCATCCCGCATGCCTGTTTCTACGAGCATATCAGCTGTTTCTTTCAGCATTTTTTCATTCACATTACAACCAAAACGGTTCCACGAGTTCCATCCCATGGGAGGAACGGGGGCCATATTCTGAAATTTCTGGGCATAGATTGTGTAAGTACTGAATGAAAAAGAAAAAAGCAGTATAAATACCAAGAGTTGTTTTTTCATAGTAAAAATTATTGGTGGATCAGTTCAACATAGGATTTTATCAGGGAAACCGTATTGTCCTGTGCAAAGACGGAATTAAGGCCCTGTTCTTCCTGGGATGGATCCCCGCAGTAATCGTCTCCGGGTTGCCAGAACACATTACGGGGTTGTGCAAAACCTCCCCATGCCCATATATTGCATCCGGAAAAAGGCCCTGAATCTTTGACCGATTCCAGTAAACGATTAAAAATGTGTTCGTAAAAGGCATTGCGTGCCGTAACGGGATCTTCCCTGTTATACAAGTGATTGTCCCGGGGAAAACCGAATTCTGAAAGAACTATGGGTTTATTCAGTTCCTCAGCCAGGGCAATGTGTTCGTCCAGGTACTTATCTGCTGCGGCCGAGGCCCGTTCCACGGATCCGGGAATATCCCGGATATCGATCCACATCCAGTTTTTTGGCCAGATATGTAATGTAAGGTAATCTACGTATTCGGTCTGATGTACCCTCCGGTATAGGTCCATATCGTTTTCGCTGCCGTATGATCCTTCCGATCCTACAGATACCATGTGATTGGGATCCATGGATTTAATGTATTCGGCGGTAGACAAAATGAATTTCTCGTACAATTCCTTGTTGTCTGCACCCATAGGTCTGGGTTCGTTGGCGATCTGCCAGGACATAATGGCGGGCTCTTCTATATAAGGTACGCCTGAAATGCTGTTTACGCGTGTGATGATGTTTTTCAGGTGGTTTCTGAACAAGCTGTCACATTTTACACATCCCATGTATTGCCCTACATATTCCTGGAATGCCGGCCATCCGTCAATAACAGGAACAGGGGCTTTGCCGTAACCCGCCCATTCCAGGTATTGGGAATACCCGCCTGTCCATTCCCAGGTATTGTTGAAAAACAGTACGGCCAGCATGTCCCTTTTGCCCAATTCAACCAGCAGATAGTCCAGTCCCCTGAGCAGCGTATCGTTGTAAACGCCCGGTTCTGTCTGCAGACCTGGGCGCACTTTTGCCCTGTTTTCCGGTCCGTCCGCACCGATCATGATCCTGAGGTTGTCTACCCCGGAGGATTTCAAAAAATCCAGCTCCCGGTGCAAACGATCCCTGTTCCCTCCGGTTCCTTCGGATGCCAATATGCCCGCATACCAGAAATTGAACCCGATAAAATGATAAGGTTGGCCGTCTTTGATGAATTGTCCGTTTTCCACGTGAACGAAAGGTATGTCCCCGGCAGTATTGTTGCAGCTGGTTATTCCCAGTGAAAACAGAAAGAGTGCAACAAAAAGTAATGTAGTTTTCTTCATGTTATTCCAGGTTTAAATGTTTTTTGAAAAAGTCCATACGAACTTCCTGCCATTCCGGGGGAGTATTGTGCCCGTTTTCCTGATAGATCCGGTACTCTTTGGGCGCCGGGATCAGGTTGTAACCGGCAAAATTGGTATGAGGGGGGCATGTTTCATCCTGCAAGCCCACAGCCATAATGGTAGGGGTCTTGATGCGGGGTGCCAGGTTTTTAATGTCAAAGTAGGTCAGTAACCTGTAAATATCTTCCCATTCAGCCTCGGGGTGTTCTCTCATATAAGCATCAAAATCACTTCTTGGCCAGTCCACGATCCGGAAATAATCCCGGTAATCGCTCAAGAACGGGATGGTCGGGGCAGCGACGGCTATGCGGTCGTCCAGGGCACAGGCGGCCATGGTGAAAGCACCTCCCTGGCTCCCGCCCTCGGCAGCGATACGTGCCGTATCCGCCTCGGGCCTTGAACAAACAAAGTCAATGGCGCGGACAAGGTC
This sequence comes from Bacteroidales bacterium, assembly GCA_012515395.1. Taxonomy (GTDB): domain Bacteria; phylum Bacteroidota; class Bacteroidia; order Bacteroidales; family UBA932; genus DMER64. The sequence continues at coordinate 1,570 of JAAYYL010000088.1, read as the reverse complement.
CATGAAAGCACCCCGGTAATAGTAAGTGTTTTTGTCTTCCAGGCCGGAAACGATCCATTTGTTGTCGTATTTGTTTCCGGGTTTGTAGATACCTTGTCCACGTACCGATACAATAAATGAAATGAATCCGGGTTCGCCGTCTGTATGCGGCATCCAGGCATTGGACCCGTATCCCATATATGTGATGATAACCGGATATTTGCCTTTCTTTTTGGGAGCTGCATAATAACCTCCCATGATCTGGTTGTCCAGGGATCTCATTTCCACGTAGTATACGTTTCTGGCTCCGGTGGAATGTTCTCTGAGCAGTTTCATGGTGGCGCGCATAGGTGTACGATCCAGTTCCGCACGTGTTTCCGCCCAGAATGCATCAAAATCTTCCTGTGCGTCCTGTGGAGATACGATCTTTTCAGGTTCGTACCCCACATTGAAAGTTGTCGGTTCTCCCTTTAATCCGTTGGTTTCCAGACGAAGGGTGCAGCGGTAGAATCCCGGCTGGGTAATATCCAGATTAATGCCCCATGTCATTCCCGCTCCCGGTTTGATCCGGGCTTTGTATGAAGATTCCTGTACAGGCTGGTAATCATCCGTGGTTACGGTCAGGTGGATTACGGACCTGGTTGTTTTATCTTCATTATTGGTTACGGTAACGGTAAGCGTCCGGGGATCGTCTCCCATGAAAACGCCGTTTTCCGCATCCACGGTGTAATCAAGAGAAATATCCTGTGCCGGCGCAATAGGCTGGATGATAAATGCAGAAGTTAGCAACCCGCCGTCTCCGCCACCGTCATAGACCTGGACGGCAATGGTGTTGGGCCCGTCGGTTCGTATCTTTTCAACGGGGACGGTATAAGCTCTTTTTATTCCGTACAGGCTCAGGTAATCCGGGGGAAAACTGCCTGTCGTATCTACGACTTGCCCGTTAAAATACAATGCATCCGAATCGTCAGCGTTGTCGTAGCGGATGAGCAACCCTCCGTAATATTGTGCGGCTTTGAGTATATCATCGGGAAGCGTTATGGTTTTACGGTACCAGCCATACCCGTCGTAATTGGTGTACCCCTGGTTTTCCCAGGAATCGGCAGTAGAGATCACGGGCCACTGGCTGTCGTCAAATTCGGGTGAAGCCCATTGGATCTCGTTTCCTGTTTGGAATTTCCATACAGGATCCAAAACTATTTCCCTTACTTCAGGGGGCTGGTTGCACCCTGCCAGCAGGAGTAATGCAATAATTGATAAGAAGTATTTTTTCATGATGTTACGGTTAAATGTCGCAAGCTTTTCAAAATGTAAATTTAATGTCTTTTGCCCTGATATCCTTTGCTTATTTTATCCAAAACACATAAAATTGGCTACATTTGTTGTCCAACGCATGTAATATGTTTATCTATGAAAGGAATAATTATTTTATTTATGACAGCTTTGTTTTTTGCCGCTTCCTGTTCCGGCGGTTCCGGAGACAATCCGCCTTATATGAACCCTGATCTGAGCGTGGAAAAACGCGTGGCCGACCTGATGAAAAGGATGACTCTGGAGGAAAAGATAGGCCAGATGAATCAATGTGTGGGAT
>JAAYYL010000087.1 GCA_012515395.1 Bacteroidales bacterium | reverse complement strand
CCTGGGCAGATGTTTTCAGAAGGTTAATGCCATTAAGCTTTTCCGGAGCGGGGACCACCCTGAATTCCGGAGTACGGTTCACAAGTATGCTTTGCAGTTCAAAATCATTATCGGGCCATTCGGCACAGTAAACCAGGGGCCCTCTTTCAACAGCCACCCTGCCTCTGTCGGCTTCAACTTTTTCGTTGGCTTGTACCACTCTGGGTTCCATATCAAACTGCAATTCAATACAATCTCCTTTTTTCCATTTTCTGTCAATACAAAAATATCCGTCACAAAGCGTTCCGGAGACTTCAGCTCCGTTCAATTTTATACTGTAAGAGGGTTCTACGTTATCTGCATACGAATAAAGATCTCCGGGAACCGGTTTGTTTTGTACCCATCCGGGAATACGGATCCTTAGGATGACGTTTTTGTCGGGCGCTTTGTCTACGGCAATTTTAACATCACCGCTCCACGGATAATTTGTTTCCTGACTAAGGATCATCTTTTTACCGCCGATTTCAGTTGTTAAGGTATTGGACATGAAGAGGTTCACAAAAAGGCTGTTGTCTTTCACGGCATAAATATATCCCGGAAGAGAAGGTATGAAACGGCTGATATTGGACGGACAACAGGCACAGCCGAACCAAGGCTGACGTTGGTGCTGTCCCTCGGATTCCAAAGGATTGGGATAAAAGAAAGTTCCTCCGTCAAGCGATACTCCGGAAATAAGTCCGTTGTAAAGCGTTCGTTCCAAAACATCGTAATACCTGGATTCTCCGTGTAACAAGAACAACCGGTAATTCACATATACGTTCCCTATGGCTGCACAGGTTTCACAATAGGCAGTCATATTGGGCAACTCATAGTTTTCTCCGAAAGCTTCTCCGTGATTGGTTGCTCCTATTCCTCCGGTGATATAATACTTCTTTGTTACAATATTTTCCCATATCCGATCAATGGCTTCAATGTAGGATTTATCCCCGGTAAGTGCTGCAACATCTGCCATTCCGGAATACATGTATGCGGCACGTACCGCATGCCCTACTGCTTCGTCCTGTTCAATGACCGGTTTGTGAGCCTGGCTGTATTTATCTTTACGGGAGGTATATCCGCGCTTGTCAAGGAAAAATTTGGCCTGTTCCAGGTATTTTTCATCTCCGGTGACCAGATACAGTTTGGCAAGTGCCATCTCGGCAATCTGGTGTCCGGGAACGGCAACTATCTGTCCGGGCCCGTCGCCTATCTCCCTGCAAACACAATCTGCGTAGCGAATGGCAATATCCAGAAACGATCTTTTACCGGTAGCCTGGTAATGGGCTATGGCTCCTTCCACCATATGTCCCAGGTTGTAAAATTCGTGGCTCAGTTCTTCTACTTTTTCCCATCTCTTGTTCCCTGCCCATTCATGAGGATTTTCGGGATTCATGGTCCGGGCTGTGTAAAGGTACCCGTCGGGTTCCTGCGCGGCAGCCACAAGTACCAAAATGCTGTCTATATATGCTTCCAGATTCTTATCCGGATAAGTCTGTAACAAATAACTGGCCCCCTCAATGGTTTTGTACACATCGGTATCGTCAAAGGAATAGCCTTTTACTTCATTTTCCGGACCGGGCCGGGCCGCTTTTACGAAATTATCATAACGGCCCGTCTCTTCGCATTTGCTGAAAGCCAGGGGTACAGTCACCTCCCGGCTGGCTTGCAGACGTTGTCCCCAGAAAGCATCCGTTACTTTTACAGAGGTAAAAGGTACTGGATCAATGGGATAACCGTGTACCGAAATAGAAAGCAGGGTAACAGCTAACAGTTTTATCATATTCGTTGATTTTTTAATTAAAATTTGTCATTCAAATATGAAAAAAATATTTCTTTTTAACTTCCTAATGGACTATTTTTGCATAAAAATGAATTCTTATTTCATTCTCTACATAACCATTTTTCTTTCCTTTGTATAAATCTAAATCAAATAATCAAAATCAAATAATTTAATTATG
>JAAYYL010000086.1 GCA_012515395.1 Bacteroidales bacterium | reverse complement strand
TTTTCTCTTGGTGGTGGAAGGTAATTTAGTTTGAAACGTGGTGTATTTTGTCCCATATTTTTTTAATCTGTCCCAAAAATACAAAAATTGGTACAAATAACACTATTTAAAATGATTCTTTTTATAATTCCTGATCATTTTTCCAAAATCTTTATCCTTTTTTCGCTATCGTATTCCTTGTTGTTCGGAAATAACCCGTCCCACGGCAAACATCTCCAGTTGCTTCTCCTTTAGGTAGTTATTTATAGCGGGATCGTATCCCAGGTCTTCAAGTGTCATATCTTTTTCCCGATATAAAAGACATAACCGTAGTATTCATGGTATTTCCTGAATAATTGTTCTTCATACCTTTGGTAGGCGACAAAATTTTCAGCAAAAGCATTCCCGGTGTGCTCACGAAGGAAGTTTTCCTGAATGATTTTTTGTTGGTCGTAAAAATGCGTGGTCCAGCAATGATCCGGCAGAATGAAAGTAGCCACGGGAATGTAGCCTGCCTTTTGCAGTTGAGCCACCTTGTTTGGAATGGTGTCGATTCCCGGATATGCTTCCATCCAGAATTTTTCAATTTTTTCAGGCCGTTCTTCCGTGAACCAGGAAGCTTCCGATACAGCCACATACGCATTCTTTTTTAAGAAGTTCCGCCATAACCCGAGTCCTTTTTCAAAGCCGATGTTGTAGATGGCTCCTTCGCACCATATCAGATCCAGTTCTTCTTCCTTAAAAGGCAGGTCGTCCATGGAACCCACGATGCATTGCACCCTTTCTTGCAGATTGGATTCTTTGGCGTTGGCATTAAACAGATCCACAAAGGCGGGAAACAGGTCGATGCCTGTTATCTTTCCGGGTATCCGGCCGGCCAGGACCATTGTTTGACCTCCGGTTCCGCAACCGAGGTCGGCCACTTGCGCGTTTTCGGACAGGTGATTTATGAAACTTAATGCTTTCAGGGTTATTTCAGGACTACCCGGGCCCTGGCGTTCTATTTTTGAAAAGTATTCGACTATAAGATTCACGTCAAATTCGTGAATGGAATGATTCTCACTCATGATGATTAATGGTTTTGATTGTTGTGATAAAAAAACTCTAACAACCCATACAAGAAAATGTCGGGGTCACAAACGGGATAATCAAAGTCATGAAAGACCCTGATTATTTACTTCACCGAATCCGTAGTAATTTTGAGCATCCAAAAATTTTAGCGGTACAAATATACACATTTGTCTCGAAAATCATATCTTTACAACATTCATTTTCTGTGGGTTAACATTAAACATATGAAAACAAGGTATTTATTTTTGACATTTATTTCTATGGTTATGTTGGCGGGGTGTTGCAAGTTTGGCCTTGTCGACACCTCGTATTATGCTAAAAAACATGCACTTACCCATATGTTAGACTCGGTCTATGATAAATATACGGACCAGGTTCCGGATTATCCGGGAGGACTGGTACTAAAGGTCATCGAAGGCGGGGAGGCGTATTTTACAACGGCCGGAATGGGCAACTCGGCAACGGCTCAAACACGTTTCCGGGCAGCAAGCTGCACGAAAACATTTACGGCAACGGCCATTTTGTTGCTGCACCAGCAGGGAAAGCTGCACATAACTGACCGGGTGACCGATACCATACCGGGAACCAATGAAACATACCTGCCGGACGGACCGGGTTTTGCCATTCCCTATAAAGAACAGATCACCATCCGGGATCTGCTTCGTCACAGGGCAGGAGTATTTGATGTGGCCAACGACGATGTCCCGGACACGTTATCCGTTGACGTACCTTACAAAGGGGATAATTAT
>JAAYYL010000009.1 GCA_012515395.1 Bacteroidales bacterium | reverse complement strand
GAAATACGCATATAGGAATTGATCAGCGGAGGGATTCGTTCCCCGTAAGATCGTATCTCCTGGACCAAAGATTTATAATCTTCATCGTATTGGTTCGCCCGGAAAAGGTTTTTGTAATAAGGGTTTTCCTCATTGAAATCCAACGGTTCAATGGCTTTCACAAGATTGTCGGGATCCGGGAAATACTTGTTCAGAAAAAAAAGGAGACAATTACGTGCCTGTTGATTGTAAGAGCGGTACATAGTCACCTTTCCGAATAAATATTTCATGCAGGGATGACGTACTATCAAAGCGCCCAAACCGTCCCATAAATTGTCCAGCGCATAAAGACCGGACCTGTTCTCGTTGGATGTTTGGTAATTGGGTTGGACAAAAGAGCGTCCCAGCTCAATGGTAAAAGGCATATAATCCTGAAGGAAAGAATCCGAAAAACGGAAAATGGGATAAGTTGCCAGATGTTCCGGATGAATGCCTGCCCCTATAATATACCGATACCCCCCCAATATTTCCTTTCGTTTGGGATCCCACACAATCAACTGTCGGTAAGGAGCCTCGGGATTAACGTCATAATGATCAATATCCGAGGCTTTCCCCGTTCCTCCCCCTGCAGCCCTGAAAGCAATCTCACGCAGCCTGCCAACTTCCCGCATGGTATTGGGGGCTTCAAGAGCGTTGAAATCATACAATTTGTTTTCACCCCTGGAAGAATACCTTACCAGCCGGTCTTTTGTAAGTTCTTCTTCCAGCAAATGTCTAGAAACGGGAGGGATAATGGGTTCCATATGCCAGGATAAAAGTTTTATTTTGGCAAAGTTACCTAAAAGAATGCAATTATGTATCTTTGCATCGAGCAACTGAATTTTGAATGTTATCTCAGTCACTACAACAAAAACTGCAGCTGAAACAGAAGTTGTCACCCCTGCAGATACAGACCATTAAATTGTTGGAACTTCCGGCACTTGAACTTGACCAGAGGGTCAGAAAAGAGCTGGAAGAGAATCCCGTATTGGAAACCAAAGAAACCGAAGAAGAGACAGACAATTCCAGTGAAGTATCCCTGAGTGATTACTACGGAAACGATGATTCCATCCCTTCCTACAAATTATACGTCAACAACCAGTCCCGGGACATTAAGAAGGATTTTCCCACATTCTCGGTAAAAGAGAGTTTCCACCAGCACCTGGAAGCCCAGCTGGGGTTCAGAACCCTTTCGGAAAAAGAACGCAACATTGCCCTATTCCTTATAGGAAGTCTGGATGATGACGGATATCTGAGAAGGGACCTGGACACGTTAAGCGACGATATGGCTTTTCGTCTGGGACTGGAAGCCAATAAGGAAGAACTTACACAGGCATTATCTGTCATTCAGGAATTTGATCCGCCAGGGGTAGGTGCCCGTGACCTCCGGGAATGCCTGCTGATCCAAATCCGGAACAAAGAGCAGAGACCTCCTGTGGAAATGGCTGCCACCATACTGGACAAACATTTCAACGAATTTACCAAAAAGCATTACGACAAAATCCTTTCCCGAATGAACATAACGGAAGAGGAACTGAAGGAAGCCATTGAAGAAATCCTGAAACTGAATCCCAAACCCGGAGGAAACGTGGACGACTCCTACACGGACAGGGCCCAACAGGTGGTTCCGGATTTTTTGCTGGAAATTAAAGACGGTGAACCCGTATTGTCCCTGCCACGATTTTCCGTACCTGAACTACGCATCAACAAACGGTATGCGGATATGCTTCTGAAAGCAGCAGACAAAAGTTCCCGTGAAAGTAAAGAAGCTGCTACTTTTGTAAAACAAAAACTGGACTCGGCAAAATGGTTCATAGAGGCTTTGAAACAACGTCAAAACACGCTGCTGAACACCATGAAAGCCATCCTGGAATTCCAGGAAGAGTATTTTGTGGAAGGAGACGAGACCAAACTGAAACCTATGGTTTTGAAAAACATAGCCGAAAAAACAGGGCTTGACATCTCCACCATATCCCGAGTGGTCAATTCAAAATACATACAGACCCATTTTGGAATCTATTCCCTGAAATACTTCTTCTCTGAAGGATTGATGACAGAAAACGGGGAAGAAGTCTCCACCCGCGAGATAAAAAATATATTGGCTGAAAGCATCCACGCCGAGGACAAACGCAAACCCCTGACCGATGAAGAACTTGTCTCCTGTCTGAATGAAAAAGGATACAAAGTGGCCAGAAGAACGGTTGCCAAATACCGAGAACAGCTGAACATCCCCATCGCACGGCTCAGGAAACAAATCTGACATGAAAACATATATTCATTTTTTAATTGCCATGGGAATTACGTTATTTATTCCCTCAGCCTGCACTATGCAAAAAACCGTTGATCTGTTAGTTTACAACGCAAACGTATACACGGTTGATGCGTCTTTTTCACAATGTGAAGCTTTTGCAGTAGATAAAGGCATCTTTGTTTCCACCGGGACGACAGATCAGATTCGGTCAAAATACAAAGGACTTCGGGAACTGGACCTGCAAAGAGCCCCTGTTTACCCGGCTTTTAACGATGCACATGCTCATTTTATCCAGGTAGCCCAGGGCCTGCGTCATGTAGATCTGCGCGGCTGCCTTTCTATTGAAGAAGTCATCGACCGTCTGCAAAAACACTACCAACTGTATAGCCCGGCTTTCCTGGTAGGTGACGGTTGGGACCAGACTTTATGGGAAAACAAGGTTCTTCCTTCCAACGAACTGCTTAACCGGGCGTTCCCGGATATTCCCGTTTATTTACGCCGAGTTGATTTCCATGCCCTCTGGGTCAACGACAAAGCCATTGAACTGGCAGGTCTTCGTCCCGGAGACAGTGGTATAGCCCCCGGGGAAGCCATAATGACTGCCAGCGGAAAATTCACCGGCGTTTTCCTGGAAAACACTTACGAACGCATCAATGCAACCATCCCTTCAATGACAAACAGTGCCCTGACGGAATGCATCCTGGAAGCCCAGGAATTGTGTTTTTCTTACGGACTGGGATCCGTATCCGATGCCGGATTGCCTCTGGGACAAATACTTTTACTGGATTCATTGCAGAAAGCCGGCAGTTTGAAAATAAGAACGGATGTCTGGATGAATCCTTCCGAAGAAAATTTCTCCCGTTTTATACGGCCGTACAGATCCGACAGATTGGACGTCAGTGCTGTAAAGTTATATATTGACGGGGCACTTGGATCCAGCGGGGCTCTTTTATACGAACCATACTCAGACGATCCGGATAATTCCGGGATGCAGGTAACTTCAGATGAATTCTTTACCGAAGTTTGCCAAAAAGCTTTGCAGGGAGGATTCCAGGTAGCCACTCATGCCATAGGAGACAAAGGCGTGGGAAAAGTCCTGGATCTGTATGAACCATTCCTGAAACCCGGCAATGACCTTCGCTGGCGCATAGAGCATGCACAGGTGGTTTCTCCGGAAGACTTTAAACGTTTTGGGACTTTGGCCGTTGTTCCTTCCATTCAGCCTACACATGCCACATCAGATATGGGCTGGGCAGCTCAGCGTCTGGGCCCCGAAAGAGTCAAAGGCGCCTATGCTTTTCAGGATTTGATAAACGAGAACGGATGGGCCCCTTTCGGCACCGATGCCCCCGTGGAAAGCATTAATCCGCTTTATACTTTTTTTGCAGCTGTAAGCAGAATGAACCGGGATTTCCGGCCTGAAGGAGGCTGGCAGCCCGAGAATGCCGTTTCACGTGAAAACACCTTGCGCGGTATGACCTTATGGGCGGCCAAAGGTTCTTTCCGGGAAACTGAAAAAGGGTCCGTTGAATCGGGAAAATGGGCAGATTTTGTAGTCTGGAGTGATGATTTGATGACAATGTCCGTAGAAAAAATGCCGGAAACCTGCTGTAAAATGACCTTCGTGGCAGGAGAACAGGTCTATCCCTGATCTACTTTTCTCCGTATGCCAGGTCCCCGGCATCTCCTAATCCGGGAACTATATAAGATTTCGTTGTCAGTTCTTCATCAATCGCTCCCAACCATATGGAAACCCCTTTCTGGGGCAGCTTCCGGCACAGGAATTCATAGCCTTCCCTGGACGCTATGGGAGATACTATATGACAATGTTTGGGCGTTCCTTTTTGTTGAACCATTTCCTGGTATGCCAACAGGATGGTAGAGCCTGTGGCCAGCATTGGATCGGTCAAAATCAGTACTTTATTATCCAATTCAGGACTCGCCATATATTCCAGCTGAATAGTAAACTTGTAATTCCGTCCGTATTTTCTGTATGCGGCAATAAAAGCATTTTGGGCTTTGTCAAAAATTTTTAACATCCCTTCATGAAGCGGCAGGCCGGCACGCAAGACCGTGGCAAGCACAATTTGATCCTCTAAAACCTTGCAGTTGGAGATGCCCAGAGGTGTTTGAATCTCCTGTTCCCTGTAGGCAAGTGTTTTACTGATTTCGTAAGCGAACAAATAGCCCAGACGTTCCAGGTTGTAGCGAAAGCGCATGGAATCTTTCTGGATGTTCACATCGCGCATTTCCGCAAGAATAGGATTGAAAAGTGAATCCTTTTCAGTAAAAACATAAGATATCATACCGGGATAATTTTGTCAAAGGTACAAAAGTCCGCGGATTTACAAGAGACCTTCCTCGGCAAAACTGAAATAACCGTCTCCCCCTATTACAATATGATCTATAAGCTGCATATCCACCATTCTGGCAGCTTCCCTGAGGGTACGCGTAAGCAGACGATCCTGGCGTCCCGGTTTTCTGTTGCCCGAAGGATGGTTGTGCACCAGGATAAGTTCGCAGGAAAGCTTATCCAATGCTTTTTTCAGGATCATCCTGATATCCACTATGGTTGCGTTCAAACCCCCGCTGCTGATAAGTTCCTTGCCCAGGAATTTCCTGCCTCCGTCAAAAAAGAGTACCCAGCACGTTTCGTGGGGAAGGTCTTTCAACATAGGACTCATGATATCGGCCACTTCCCGTGCCGAGGTGATGGAATCGGGACGGACCACAGGGACCTGTGCTCTTCTGCCAAGCTCAAAAGCGGCACACAAACTGACGGCCTTGGCACTCCCGATACCGGGAATACGGAGCATTTTGTCTACCGGAGAACGAACAAGGTCATGCAAACAATTCCCGTTTGCCGCCAACAATTCTCTGGCCAGTTCCATCGCGTTTTTTTTCCCGGTTCCCGTTCTTAGCAGAATGGCCAACAACTCGGCATTTGTCAGTGCATCCGTTCCTTTTTCCAACAATCTTTCGCGTGGCCGTTCCTCCCGCGCCCAATCCATAATCTTCAAATTCCCTTCCATAGTCCAAAACAAAAATGCTTCCCAAAATTTGGAAAGCATTCTGTAAAATGAAGGACAATTCGTATAAACTTATGCCAATTTATTGACGTAAGCTGTCAGACCACTTTTAAGATTGCCGGCTTTGTTGTCATGAATGACATTGATCTTAGCCAGTTTATCTATCATAGAAAACACTTTGGGCAGCATAGCCGCGGCAGCTGCTTTATCGGTCGTGTTGCGTACCGCCTTGATGGCGTTACGTGTAGTCCGTGCATAATACCTGTTATGAAGGCGTCTTCTAAGATTTTGACGATTGCGTTTTTCTGCTGATGCGTGATGAGCCATTATTCCATGTTTAATTTTGTAGCCAGTAGGGGAATCGAACCCCTATTGCAAGAATGAAAATCTTGAGTCCTAACCGTTAGACGAACTGGCCGATTTGGGAGCGCAAAGGTAAAACGAATTTTCTTTCCTACAAATTTTTTTCCTCATTTTGCCATTCAAAGGAATAGATTATGGACTCCACCTGGCGTAAATAATTTCTTTTGGGATACCTCGGTGCGTATACAAATGCTTCCAACACCACTACTTTTTCATTTTCGCGATCATAGAAACAGTGACACACAAAAGGACCGCCCATGAAATCGTTCTTTACGTCCCAAAGTCCACGGATCTCTACGAATTCACGGTTGTTGAAATTTACCCAACGGAAAGAAGGTTCTATTAAGGAATTTGTTGTCATGTAGGTATTGTCCAGCGGGCCGGGCACTTCTTTTTCCAATTTCAGGTTCCTCTCTGCGATAATACGGGATAAAGTAAGATCGTCAGGGTTTCTGTACGGATAAGTATAAATGAAAATCCCCTGTGTAGTATATGTGGTTTCATAAGCCACCCATATAAAATTATCCGTTTGCTTTTTGATGCGGTAGCCTGTCGGAAAATAGGGAGATCCGCCTAAAACGGACGTGATGGTTTCGCGAATGCCTTTTTCTTCAAATTTCTTTGAATTCTGTATAACCCTGTTTCTTTCTGCCTGTTCCATGGCATTTCTCAGGCGGTCGTTATTTTCATCTATACACTCCTTAACGCTCTCGGATGTAGGTCCCGACAAGGTTACCACTATTTGCGGAGCAGCCCATATGTCCTTTTGGATGACCATCTTGGCTTCTTCAAGGTCCGGATTAATATTGCAAATGATAATATTCCTGTGTGTCTGGAATATGGATGAAAACGCGTTGGTATTTATGTTGAACAAAGAAAAAAGCGGTTCACGTTGTGGCAAATGAGGAAAATCTATGGCAAGAATTGACCTGAGCGACTGGCCGGGACCCGATTCCCATACAGGTTTATCCATAACAACGATCACCTCGCCGGCTTTACCGCTTACATTCTGTTTTAACTGTGGACCGTCCGTACAGGACCAGGCCATAATGCCCAACAATCCGGTTAGTAATACAATTCTAGACCTCATAATTTATTATTTGATTTTTTATGTAAACAATCTGTATAAATCATTGCCGAAAGCCAGAAACATTAGTCCAATTAACAGGATCATGCCGGCAATTTGAGAATATTCAAGGAATTTCTCGGAAGGCTTACGTCTTGTTACCATTTCATAGATTACCAACACTATATGTCCGCCATCCAGTGCGGGGATCGGGAGGAGGTTCAGAATAGCCAGCATAATGGAAAGCCAGGCGGTAATGTTCCAGAATATTTCCCAGTTCCATGTTCCGGGAAAAATACTGCCTATGGCAATAAAACTCCCGACAGATTTATAGGCTTCCGTCTTGGGAGAAAAGATCAACCCAAGTTCGCGTATGTAATTGGCTCCTGTCTGGTAGGCTTTTTTTATTCCGGCGGGAAAAGCCGCCAATAAAGTATAATCTTTAACGGTAACGGGAATCAACTCAACAGGATTAATGACCCCCACCATGATCAACCCGTCTGCATTAACCTGTAAAGGAATGGTGGCAATACTGTCTCCACGCTGAATGCCGGCATCAACAACTCCTTCTTTATTTTGTGCAAGGAGTTCCTGAACATCCTGGATGGCGGGAGTTGAGATTCCGTTTATCCGAACAATCCTGTCGCCGGGTACCAGGCCGGCAAGCACATTGAGAGATGTGTCGGGCACAGATGCAACAACAAAGGGATAACGTAGGGTAAACAAGCTTTGTGCGTTCAACATTTCTTTGACATAACCCTGGTCGAATCCAAAACGAACGGTATCTGCACCTCTTAGTACCGTAATTACAGCGGGTCGGGTTCTGATTAAATCTACATGAAGTGTGTGGACCGGATCATTTACAACAGACCGGTCGTCAAAGGCAAGGATCTTGTCCCCGTTCTGAAATCCGATTTCACGGGCCAATGACGTGCAATGAATCCCGTAAGCGGCATCCTCGGTTCGAATGTATTCTTCCCCCCATGTAAAAAGGATCAGTCCGTACAGTATTATTGCCAGTATCATATTGAACAAAACACCTCCGAACATGACAAAAAAACGTTGCCATGCCGGTTTGCTGCGGAATTCCCAGGGTTTGGGTTCTTCTTTCAGTTGGTTTTTATCCATAGATTCGTCTATCATACCGGAAATCTTACAATACCCGCCGAAAGGCAACCAACCTATACCGTATTCGGTATGTGAATTTTTTGGTTTGAATTTCACAAGACTGAACCAGGGATCAAAAAAAAGGTAAAATTTATCTACACGTATCTTAAAAAGACGGGCAAATAGAAAATGTCCCGACTCGTGTATCAGGATTAAAAAAGACAAAGCCAGGATCACCTGGGCTATTTTTATCAATACTTCCATAAAATCAATAACTTGTCAACAAATTTTGTGCCACCTGCTGAGCTTCCCGGTGTGTCTCTTCCAATTGAGAATAATCCGGATCAGGGATACGGGAAACAGCTTCCAGCGTTTTGGATATCATCTTTGGTATTGTCGTGAAGCTCAGCTTGTTGTTTAAAAAAGCATCAACTGCCACTTCGTTTGCAGCATTCAGGGCACAAGGAATATTACCACCCTGTTTCATGGCTTGATAAGCCAATTCCAGACATGGGAAACGTTCACAAGGCGGTTTGTAGAATTCCATAGAGCAAAAGTGGGACAAATCCATTCTTTTCACATGGGGAAATGCCAGCCTTTGGGGATAACCCATGGCATAAAGTATGGGAAGTCGCATATCGGGAATACTCATCTGTGCCTTGATGCTACCGTCAGAAAACTGAACCATGGAATGGATTAACGACTGGGGATGAATAAGCACTTCAATACGATTCAGGGGCTGACCGAAAAGCCAATAGGCTTCAACCACTTCCAGTCCTTTATTCATTAATGTGGCAGAATCTACGGTAACCTTGGCTCCCATATTCCAGGTGGGATGATCCAGGGCCTGATCAATTGTAATAGTATCCAGTTCCCGGCTGTCGTATTTAAAGAAAGGACCACCGGAGGCTGTAAGTATAATTTTTTCTACAACAGCCTGTTCTCCCCTCAAGCACTGAAAGATCGCGGAATGTTCGCTGTCAACGGGTAACAATGTGGTTTTTCCTGAATTGGCCAGGCGCATAACCAGATGGCCTCCGGCTACCAGGCTTTCCTTATTGGCCAGGGCCAATACTTTCCCGCTTTTTAAGGCGGCCAGTGTAGGCGCCAGACCGGCAAAACCAACCAGGGCATTCAAGACCATGTCAACCGAGTCCCACTGCAATATTTCAATAATGGCGTTTTGTCCATACAGTACTTTAACTGAAGTACCTTTGAGAGCATCAAAGACTTCCCCGTAAGCTTCTTCCTGAGTAACCACAACTGCTGCCGGCTTGAATTCCAATGCCTGGCGGATCAAGGTTTCTGAAGATTTTCTGGCAGTCAGGACTTCTGCTTTAAAAAGAGCCGGATACCTTCGTACCACATCCAGTGCCTGTGTGCCTATAGAACCTGTTGAACCGAGAATTGCAATGCGTTTCAATAAATCCATGTTAAAAATTGATGTAATCTGCCGGATCCAAAGGGATTCCCTTATGCCACAGTTCAAAATGCAAATGATAGCCGGTAGAATAGGTTCCGTCCCTGCCGATTACGGCTACAGCAGATCCGGCCGTAACGGGATCTCCTGTTGTTTTGAACAACTGCGAACAATGCTTGTATATAGACAATAAATTATTTTCATGCTGAATCTGCAATACGTAGCCAAATTCTTCCGTCCACGAGGCAAAGCTGACGGTCCCGTCTAAAACCGCATATATCACCGAATTTTCCGGGGCCACAATATCTATTGCATAATGGTTGTCGGCAGGACTGAATTCAGAAGTAACAATTCCTTTGACCGGTGGAAAGAAATGAAGTCCTTCAATCTGGATATTCCGGCCCTGGATGTTTTCCTGGTATTCCTGTTCGCGCTGTTCGGTCTGTGCCCTTAACAGGGAGTCTTCTTTAGATCTTCCTCCAACCGTAAACTCGGGAATACCGGAAAATTGATCTTTCGGAAGAATTTCTTCCGGCGTCAAGGGATCCTCATCGGCAAGTACTCTTTGGAGATTTACCAAATGGATTTCCCACAGATGTATGACCTTTTCCAGGGAGTCGGCTCTCAGTGCGTTGTTCATCATCACTTCCCTTGTTTTCGCATTGGGATATCCGGGGATCAGTTCTCGCAAAGGAGTATAAATAAACACCAACACAACACAGGTTATCAAAACCAGCAGCAAACCCATTCCTCCCAAAATCAGATTAATTAAAGAAAAATTGACGTTGATTACCTGTTTGTGGGATTCAATGTCAAAAACGCCGAAGATATATCTTTCTTTCAGTGCTTTTTTCCTGGATTTGTTCGATGCCATAGAATTGCTTTGGTGTGACAAATGTACGAATCATTTTCCAAATTGTATTACCTTTGCAGCATGGGACGGATTATGGGTATTGACTATGGCCAGAAACGTGTGGGACTGGCAGTAAGTGATCCCCTGAATATCTTTGCCACCCCTCTGCAAACTGTAACAGTAGACAAAGTAACCGATTTTATAAAAAAATACACAGCTTCTGAACCGGTAGATTTGTTTGTAGTGGGTTATCCAAGACATTTAAACAATACTCCGGCCCAGAATGCCCCGCGCGTAACAGCCTTTGTCACGCATTTAAAAAGAATTTTTCCAACCATTCCGGTAATACTGACCGATGAGCGTTTTACTTCAAAAATGGCGTTTCAGGCTATGATAGACGGAGGATTGAAAAAAAAGGACCGCAGGGACAAGGCGACCATTGACAAAATTAGTGCCGTACTCATTTTGCAGGAGTACCTCCAAAACAACACATTATGATATTGCCGATATATATTTACGGATCTTCAGTGCTTAAGCAAAAGGCGCTCGAAATCACTCCGGATTATCCCAATCTGGACCAATTGATCAAAGACATGTGGGAAACCATGTATTATGCCGATGGGGTTGGACTGGCCGCTCCTCAGATAGGTCTTTCCATACGCATGTTTGTAGTTGACGGCAAAGATCTTTCGGAAGACCGTCCCGAATTGAAAGATTTTAAAAGGCTTGTTATCAATCCCCGTCTGCTGGAAGAAAGTCAGGAAACGGTGGTTTACCAGGAAGGCTGTCTGAGCGTTCCCAAATTATACGCAGATGTAGAACGTCCCATAAGTGTGAAACTGGCCTATCTTAACGAAAAATTTGAACCGGTGGAAGAATGGTTCCACGGGATGGCTGCCCGTATGGTCCAACATGAGTTTTCACATCTGGAAGGAGAATTGTTCGTAGACCGCCTTCCGCCCATTCGTAAAAAGATGATTCAAGGTAAATTACATGCCATGGCTCGCGGGGAAGTCAAAACCTTTTACAAAACAAAGATCGTTCAATAAGTATGGGTGCCTTTCATGCATATGACATCCGGGGAATTTACAAAAAGGATCTCATACCCGAAGATGTTTACAAAATGGGCTTCTTTTTGCCCCAATTGCTCAAAACCAAGCGAATTGCAGTAGGACGGGACTGCAGGGAATCTTCACCCGAAGTTTTTCAATACCTGGTTGAAGGACTACGTGACGCAGGTGCCGATGTATACGATCTGGGTCTGGCAACTACGCCCATGGTTTATTACGCTACGGCAAAACACCATTTTGACGGTTCGGTACAGATCACAGCTTCCCACAACGGGGCTGAATACAACGGCTTAAAAGTGTCCGGACGCGATGCCATGCCCATTGGGTATGACAACGGGCTTAATTTCCTGGAGGATTGTGTCTTGCATAAAGAGCCGATATTTTCCGGAAAAAGAGGTAAAGTGATCCCGATGGATCTTACACAGGAATATTTTGAATATCTGTCTGCTTTTGTGCCGAAAATCGAAAAGCTCAGGGTAGGAATTGACGTATCCAACGGTATGGCCGGATTGTTTATAAAAAAACTATTGGGAACCGATAACATTTTTTATATAAACGAAACACCGGACGGCCGTTTTCCCAACCATCCCCCCAACCCTTTGGTTCCGGAAAACATAAAACAGCTGCAACAGCTGGTAAAAGAAAAAACATGTGACATCGGGATCATTTTTGACGGGGATGCCGACCGGGTAATGTTTACTGATGAAAACGGAACTTTTATCTCTCCCGATCTGATCATTGCCTTATTGGGACATCATTTTCTGGACGGTTCTCCTGCAAGGGTTCTCCAGGATATCCGTTCTTCAAAGGCTGTGGGAGAGTACTTGGAACCTATGGGAGCCCGAATGCACACATGGCGTGTAGGCAGGGCGTATGCCGCGCCCAAACTCAGAGAGATCGATGGCATTTACGGTGGCGAACTGGCCGGCCATTACTATTTTAAAGATTTTTATTATTCGGACAGCGGACTGCTGGCAGCACTGCTGGTTCTGGATGTGCTGGTTAAAATGAACAAACCGCTCTCCGGGATTATTCGTTCCATAAAAAAGTACGAAACTTCCGGTGAAATCAATTTCAGGATTGCAAAAAAACAAGAAGCCATGGATGCCCTGAAAGCCTATTTTACTTCGCAGGAAAAACCAACTGCTTTTTTTGATTTTGACGGATACCGGATTGAGTTTCAGGAGTGGTGGTTCAACGTAAGACCTTCCAACACAGAACCCTACCTGCGATTTATTGCTGAAGCCTCAGACTCAGTTCTGCTTGGCGAGAAACTGAATGATATGAGAACTGTTCTGGCTCCCTTTATACAGGAATCATGAAAAGGTTTGTCAGCCTTGACATATTACGCGGACTGTCCATTTTCGGAATGGTTTTCTCGGCCATCATTCCTTATGGCGTGCTTCCGGCCTGGATGTATCACATTCAAAATCCCCCGCCTGAACACATCTTGGATATGACCAGTTACGGGTTAGGCTGGGTGGACCTGGTCTTTCCCGTTTTTATTTTTTGTATGGGAGCGGCTATCCCTTTTGCTTTCAGGGCCAAATGGAAAAGATCGGGAAACGATACGCGTCGCGATATGAAAGACATAGGAGAACGGTTCCTGATGTTATTGGCCTTTTCATTTTTATGCAATCTGTTGCAGCCTTCTCTTGAGGGTTATTGGTCAAATTTTTTGATTCTGGCAGGATTCGGCGCCTTATGGCTGATCTATGTAAAAGGGGCTTCCATAAAAATTCGGATTACAGGTTGGGCAATCGCATTTTCTCTGTTGGTTCTTTATGCTTTTGTTTTTGACATTCACATGACACTCTTCAGCAGAAATATCATTATACTGTTGCTGGCGTTTTTATATTTGTTCGGCTCGCTTATTTGGTATTTTACACGCGATTCGGTTAAATGGCGTTTGGTGGCTTTCCTGGGCGTAATCCTGGTGAGCCTAATCTCCCGCCGTGTAGGTTTTGACGGCATTCTATATGCAAACAAGAGTATTTCCTGGCTGCTTAATATGGAAGAGATCAATTTCCTGATGATCCTGTTACCCGCCACATGGGTGGGTGACCGTTTTTACAACATGCTGCAGGAAAACGAAACCGTCATTGAGCGGAAAGGCATCCTTACTCACGTGGTTTTCTGGAGTATGTTGGCCTTAGTAGTGTGGATATGCATTAGCAGCTATAACCGCTGGCTGTTGGAAGGCAAATTCTTTACTATTATTGCTCTTGCCGGACTCGTGCTGCTGGTGAGAAAAACAGCACCCAAATACCTGCCGTTCCTCTATCTGGCGGGATTGCTTATTTTATCGGGGCTTTGGATTGAACGGTTTGAACCGGGACTTACCAAAGTTCCCTGTTCTTTCTCCTACTGTTTTGTCAGCGGCGGGGCAGCCCTGTTGTTGCTTCTCTGGTTGCATTACCTTTCTGAATTTTTTCCCGGGGGCTTTCTTTCAAACATTTTTTCAGGAGCCGGCGCGAATCCGCTAATGAGTTACGTTGCACATTCCATGTTTGTTTCTCCAATTTTGGGGATCACTTATCTAAATATATTATACAACCGGGCAAATCCGGAAGGCTATCCCTGGATCGGTGCATTGAGCGCTTTTCTGTTGGTATTGTTTACCATGTGGTTGGTTTCCCTGGTTTCCCGTAAAAAGATCTATTGGCGTGCCTGAACAGGAAAAAACATTAGCACTGGATAAGGAACATATCCCAAAACTTCTGTTCCGTTATGCCATGCCGGCCATCATCTCAATGACTGCGGCCAGCATATACAATATTGCCGATGTGATGTTCATCGGACGTGGCGTGAATGCCCTCGCAATCGCAGGACTATCCCTCACTTTGCCGCTGATGAACATTTCTGCGGCTTTTGGTTCCATGATAGGAGTAGGTGCCTCTACCCTGATCTCGGTAAAACTGGGTCAGAGAGACATGCCAACGGCAGAGGTGGCACTGGGCAACGCGGTAACCCTGAATGCTGTCATTGGAATTCTTTATTCAATCATTGCCCTGATCTTTTTGAAACCCACCCTGTTGTTTTTCGGGGCAAGCGAACAGACCTTACCCTACGCCAGGGAATACATGCAGATCATTTTAATGGGGAATGTGATAACACATGTATACCATGGATTGAACGACAACCTGCGTGCAAGCGGTTACCCTAAAAAGGCTATGTTAGCCACCCTTATCGCCGTAGCAGCCAATCTTGTCCTGGATCCGCTGTTTATTTTTGGGTTCAATTGGGGCATCCGCGGAGCCGCACTGGCAACGGTACTGGCCCAAGCAGTAGCCCTGAGCATCTTGTTGCGTCATTATTCCAGGCAGGACTCTCTTTTGCATTTTAAGAAAGGAATATTTGCCATCCGTAAAGGAATGCCTAAAAATATTATTTCAGTGGGACTGGCACCTTTTCTGATGAACGTGGTCAACAGCCTGGTGATCATCATAATAAACCGCTCCTTTTTTGAATTCGGAGGCGATTATGCCGTTGGAGCGTACGGTATTGCCAACCGCATGGTTTTTCTTTTTATTATGATCATGTTCGGATTCAACCAGGGGATGCAACCTCTGGTAGGATTTAATTACGGCGCACAACAATACAAAAGGGTTACCGACATCTTCAAACTTACATTTTTATGCGCTTTATGTGTAAGCATCCTGGCATTTATTATTGCACAATTTTTCCCCGAAGCTGCTGTCAGCCTATTTACAAACGACCCCACCCTGGCACGTCTGACAGTTGAAGGATTGCACATAGACCTTTCCGTGTTCCCGCTGGTTGCACTTCCCCTGGTTACTTCCAACTTTTTCCAGGCAATAAGAAAACCGGGTAAAGCCATCTTCTTATCACTTACCCGCCAGGTAATATTTCTGATCCCTGCCCTGCTTATACTTCCCCGCTTTTTTGGCGTGACCGGTGTATGGGCAAGTATGCCCGTATCCGATGCGGCATCGTTCATTGTAGCTGCAATACTTATTACAAAACAAATGAAAGAATTCAGGAAACATTATGAACTCAAAGGATAGAATTATTGTATCCCTTGGCCGCCAACTGGGCAGCGGCGGGTATTTCGTGGGAAAGATGATCGCTTCTGCTCTGGGTCTTTTCTTTTATGATAAAGAATTGCTTTATCATGCCGCCAAAGAAAGCGGTCTGTGTGAAGATATCTTTGAAAAGGCAGACGAAAAAGTGTCGCAGGGACTCTCCCGGGTACTTAATGCCCACGATTTTTTTGGAGGGGCTTTTTTTGATCCCCAGAATGCCACTTTGTCAAGGGATCATATTTTCAATATTCAATCGCAGGTTATTCTGAAACTTTCAGAAGAACAATCCTGCCTTTTTATTGGGCGTTGTTCGGATTATATATTGAGAAACAATCCCCGTATGCGCAGCTTTTTCATCCATGCACCCCTGTCCCTGCGCATAGCCAACGTAGCGGAACGCAAGGGCATTTCGCGGGATGAAGCCGAGTCTTTCATTGCCCGTGAAGAAAAGAAACGGGCAGCATATTATAACTATTTCACAGGCAAAGAATGGGGGAAAGCCGATTCCTATCATTTTACCCTGGATGCCGGACTGCTGGGTGTTGAAGGATGTGCCCGGGCTGCTGTTGCCCTGATTCGTGAAAGCCTGGACTGAACATTCTTTTTCGAATATTTTCATTAACTTTATCTGGTATTACAACAACCTGACTATGAAAAAGTTTCACGCCATTCTCCTGGTGATTATTCCGGGAATGATCATCAGCGGATGTACGGGACTTTTCGGATGGAAAAACTACGAAGGTTCGGAACAGTTCCGGGAAGACGTGGCCGTTTTTGCCGATTACGCCGTCCGTAAACAATTCATCACGCTTTACTATCTGAAAGCCACCTCGGACAATTTTTCCCGTAACATGCTCAAAGGGACTGTAAGCCCTGAGGAATATGATGTTTTCTTTGGCAAGGTAGCGGAAATGGCTCCTTACATAAAAGAATACGAAGCAGCGTTCAAAAACCTTGAAAAATCAGGGATATTAACCTCGGTCAATACCAAAGGAATCATTCAGTCGGGTAAGAATTTTCTTTCCTGGATTACGGGCAGTGGGGAAAACAGCCGCAACCGGATCCTGAAAGTAGCTTCCAACCTGCCGGCCGAACAACGTACGGATTTATACAACAACCTGCGTTCCGACTGGAAGGGCAAGGCCTCCGGTGAGAAAGATTTCTGGAACAAATTGGAAAAGGGAGATTTCGACAATCAGGCTTCCCAGATGTACAATGATTTCTACCACAACAACATGGATTTTGCCGAGACTTCCACGGACAAAGGACTGACCATACAAAAGATTTTTGTGGTGGAAGGCTCCAAAGGTGTTGAAGCGGGGGCCGAACTGATGGTGGACGTACTCCAGACGACCACCACTTTTGTCAGTGGTCCCGATGCCGGCGATGTGGGAGAAATGACACTCGACATCTATAATGCCTCGTCCGGTGCGAACACCTCGGAAATTTCCCAAGAACTCACTGAGAACATCAACGGGATGGACCCCCAGGATCCCACCGTTAAGGAACTCGGTGCCGGATACGCAGCCAAAATGGCTGCCATCATCAAAGAGATCAACGACGTGGCCAAAACCGACGCTGAAAATGCCCCGGGAACCAACCGTTCTTTCGTCTTTGTAGAAGATGACGACACGGAAAGCAAGGCCGATATTGTTGTCGCACAGAATCCCTCCGCCACGTCCGCTTCTATGGCCTCTATATACGTTACCATCGGCAACATCATTGATGAAGGCGAAAAATTCATATACACCATACTGAACAAAGGGAAATGGCTCATTTCAGCCGTAGACGCCGAGGGCAACAAATCAACACAGGAAGTGGACGTTCCTGCCGGAGATGTTATTCTGGTAACCCTGACCACTACACCCTCCGGTAAAGAGGATGATGAACCTTCCGGAGATTATTCGGACTGGATCGCAATCTCCTCTGAATACACTTTTCTGAAAGCATATCCTTCGTTTGCGGGTTCATTTACTTTTGTGGACTACTCAACCGACAATTTGTTTTATGAAATGGTCGTAATCAGGGCAAAAAACGGAGATGCAGACAATTACCTTTCAACCATTAAAAGCAAAGGTTACACAAAACAGAACAACGGTTCCTATATGAGTCCCAACCGAATAGGAGATTATTGGTGTTACGTTGGCTTTAATCCAAGCAGTCAGTCGGGATATACTGACATTTCGTTCAAAGGTTTGAAATAAAGAAGTCACAGGCCTTCGGGAAGAAGAAGTTCAATATGACGGTCTTTGTGACTGACAGAAAGTATGAAATCCGGATGTAAGGGCAACAACTTTATTTCCCCATCAAGTTCCAGTTCCAGGCATGGATTCCCCGGATAATCATAAAACCCGGATACTATTCCTTTTAAAATTGTCTCTGCCGGGGTTTTGGCAGTGAACGAATACCCCACAAGGCCCGATCCGCTTTCTATGGATTTTTCTTCTTTTGATTTATACAGGATCTTATATCCGACCCATTCTTCAGCCAGTTTTTCGGAAAGGTAATTTTCAAAACAAACGATCGCTTTGTCGTTTCCCTTGAATTGCAGGAAGATAAAATAAAAAGGAACCGGTATGTCATCCACCAGGATGAATACCGGCTCTTTTTCGTTTAACTGGTCAATAATGTTTTGGGGAACATCGGGATGAATCTTTAAAAGCAATTCGCCTCCCTTTCCGAAGGTTTTCCTCACTGTGGCCAGTGTCAGAAACCTTTCTTTTCCCATATCATTATTCGGTTGCAGCGTTATCCTCTTCTTCTGTTTCGGGAACGGTTGTTCCTTCAATTTCAGCGATGGTTTCTTCTGCTTTTGCAGCTGCCTGGGCGGCTGCTGCAGCCAGTCTGGCTGCCACTTCTTCACGTTTTGCCAACAAGGCTGCGGCACGCTCTTTATTCACTTTGGCTTCTGCTTCCAGGCGTTTTTTCATTTCTTCACGTGTCTCCTGCTCCAGTTTGCCTTTCTTTGCATTTACCTTGGATTCTTTTTCCTGCATCCAGGTTTCCCACTTTGCATCTGCCTGTTCCTGTGTTAATGCACCTTTTGCCACACCTTCCTGCAAGTGTTTTTTCAGGAGCACTCCCCTGTAAGAAAGGAGTCTGCGAGCGGTGAGTGTGGGCTGTGCCCCTGTATTGATCCAGTAAAGGGCTCTTTCCTGGTCCAGGGTAATGGTTGCCGGATCGGTATTGGGATTATAAGTCCCCAGGGTTTCAATCAACCGACCGTCGCGCGGTGCGCGGGAATCTGCTACTACAATGTGAAAATAAGCGTGATTCTTTTTGCCATGGCGGGCAAGACGAATTTTTACTGCCATAAATCTTTGTTTAAGTTACTGAATAATGTTAACTTCCTTATCTTCCCGAGAAAAGGTCCGCAAAGATATGTGTTTTTACGGGTTTGGCAAAATTTTTATCAGAAACGTGAATTCCTGCCGCTTCTTCCCGGACCGTTACCGTTTGAACGATTGGCCGGATACTGACGGTTTCTTCCGCCAATCCCGAGAAGAGCATCGTACACTTTTTGCTGCTCCGGGGTAAGAAGGGCCTTTACCTGATCACGGTGGGTATCCCTTGCGTCAATCATTTGTTGACGGATATCTGTCTTCATACTTCCGTCCCTTGTAGAACGGCGGCTGTTGCGTAACTGATCGATCTCAGCTTTATGAGCAGTTTCAAGTGCCGTGATCTTCTGGATTTGATCCTGTGTCAGATCGGGAAGTACATTAATACAAGTCTGGTAGTTGTCATGAGTGTAGGCAGCATTTCTGTTACCCCTGCCTCTCTGGGCAAAAACAGTCATTGATGTCATCAGCATTAAAGCTGTAATAAGGATGGTTGTTGTTTTCATTGCTTTTAAAATTTTTATTGGTTTGTTTGCCTGTAAGACACCAACAAGCCATAAAAACTTGTGCAAGGTGCCGATATTTTTAACAGGATGTTCTGTAACAATCCAAAAGTTTTTTCTGAAGATTTTGTTTTGCCCTGAATAACAGCGATTCTACAGATGAAACAGACAGCTTCATCACTTCGGAAATTTCTTTATAGGAAAGATCGTCGTACTTGCTCAGTACAAAAGCTTTCTTCTGTTTGTCAGGAAGTGATTCTATAGCTTGTTCCAGGATTTCCCTTTTTTCCTTATTCTGAAGTATCTCTGCAGGGCCTTCAAAATCATCGCCTGTGAACCCTTCATGCTGCGGATTACCGGATAATGAAAAGGCTCTGTGTTTTTTGTTGTCTCTTATATAATTCAAAGACTTGTTCAACGCGATCCTGTACAGCCAGGTGGAAATTTTCGCATCGGCACGAAACTTCCTTATAGAACGTAAGACTTCAATAAAAACTTCCTGGGTAACGTCATCGGCATCCGCCGGATCATGCAACACACCCATACAAGTGCGAAACACCATCTGTTGGTATTGTTCCACCAACTCCCTGAACGCATTTTCATCGCCCTTAAGTAATCTATCTGTAATATTTGTGTCCAATGTTCTCTAAAAACAATATATTTGACACAGTAATCGGAAAATACTTGTGCTTTTACGTTTTTTTTCTCAATACGAACGCAAGTTTTTCCGTTATGATGTGTCAAACATACAAAATATAAGAAAATGGACTGCAAATCAACGGAAAAGAAATTAATTTTCTTTATAGAAAACGCCCTCTCTGACGAGGATGCCGTTCTTGTAGCCACACACCTGGAACATTGTCCGGATTGCCGCGCCAAACTGGAATTTCTTAAAGAAACACTGTCTCAGGCCAGCATGGAAAAAACGGTAGAAGTCAAGCCTTTTTTATTTACACGTATTCAAGCCCGTCTGGAGCAGACAGAAAAACATGAAACCCGGAGAATCCTTAAACCGTTGGCTATTGCAGCGGCACTGGTTATGGGTGTTTTTTTCGGGATTTTGCTGGGACAACTCACGATGACTCCGAAAGCAACAAATTCTGAACATGAAGTGGCTTTTTTGTTTCAGGACCATCAAATGGAAAGCATGGAATCCCTGCTTATGGAAGACGACTTATAAAATTCAATCGTTATGGGTAAATATACAAAGACAGTCTTGATCGTACTGGTGGTTTTTCTGCTTGGGATCAACATTGCTGTCATAATCACATACAGGACCCATCTGAAAAATGATGAAGAAGCACTGGAACAGATAGAGGATATCCCAGCCCGGCAATTTGGGAATTACATTGCACAGGAACTGGATCTGGATGTTTCCCAACAAGAACAGTTCAGGGATTTCCGCCGCGTGTACAATCGTTCTGCCAACCGCACATTTATGGCTATGAACGGTGTCAGAAGCCGGATGGCCCGGGAATTGCGGTCCGTAGATCCCGACAGGGATCAACTGGATCAACTTGCCGGAGAACTCGGTGAAATGCATAAAACATTAAAGATCCTGACATTCGATTATTATTGCAATATGCAAAGTGTTCT
>JAAYYL010000085.1 GCA_012515395.1 Bacteroidales bacterium | reverse complement strand
TTTTTTTGCTATCCATCCTCATATAAGCCCGTTTTTGAGGACCGACCGGTGTTTTTTCGCAATCCATCCTCATATAAGCCCGTTTTTGAGGACCGACCGGCGTTTTTTCGCAATCCATCCTCATATAAGGCTGTTTTTGAGGACGGACCGACGTTTTTTCGCCCGACAGGCATCCTGCGCATTTCAGCTATTCCCTTGCAACCAGTTTGATGTGCAGGAGTGTTGGTTTTTCCCCAAAGTAGGGTCCGCCCCAGTCGGTCTCATCTCCGTTCAGAATGCGTATCATTTGAAATGCTCCGTTTTCGTAATAGCCTTCGGTTACTTTGAGATATTGCCATGCTTTTCCTGCATTTTCCCGGATGGGATTGAAAGTCAGGCGGCAACCGGTTGCTACGGCCATGAACTCGTTCTCATCCAATTTGATGAACATGGCTTTTCCTGTACGGTTTTGAGGGTCCGGATCCTGATGCAGATCCAGCCGATGTCCCTGACCGAACCTGATTACAGCTTCCCAGTTACCAAGGTCAACCCGCTTTACGGGATCTCCTTCCTCAGGTTCAACCACGGATTGTATTTTTCCTTCAAAACTCCATTTAGCCAATTGCCGGGACATGGGAAACAGCAATTTATATTCCTCGGCAAAGGGGTTGGTATTGCCATCCGGTTCTGGCAACCACCGGCTGTCCACGCCAAAAGGAGCGTACCCGATCCCCTTTTCAATTACTTTGTAGAGGTATTTCACGTCACCTCCTGTTTCGGGAACCATCAACGCATTGTCCGGACGCGTATACAGATCTATCACTTTGAGAACCGTTTCGTCTCCGCGCAAATAAATGTCCGGCGCTACAAAATCTATGGATGGTGCTGCCGCTTTCCAAATAGGAATGACGTTATCTGTGGGGCCACCACTTTCATAGTGGCTTGCGGGAGGGTTTGTCAACGGATCACGCAAAGCTGCGTTCACATACATGGGCAGCGGATTGACTGCTTTTCCGGCCGAGGCCACATATTCTATGTAACGGGCAACCGACCAGGCATGGAAATACTCATCGGCATTCATTCCAAACACCTCTTCCCAGGTTCCTTTGGCACCGGCAGGGACGTTCAACTGCTCCAACACCTCGGCTTTAAGTAATGCATCGGGCACCGGTTGTTCAAACAACTGTTGAGCGGCAGGGGAAAAATCTCGCACACTACCCCAGGTGCCGGGCTCGTTCTGCACCTGCACCAAAATGACGGTATGCTGCGGATCGGCTTTTTTCAGATAGGCCATAAAATGGGCAAAAGCCTTTGCATCGGCCTCCATGGCATCAGTGGCGTGCGGGGAGGGCGAATCTACCGGCTGCCCGTCTTTTCCGACAATATTGGGATACTTCCGGGAATCCTTTTTCATCCATTCGGGCATGTAATGGTTGCTGCCGTTTTTCCATGTAGCAAACCACAGCAAAACCAAGCGAACATCTCTTTCCCTGGCCTGGTCCAAAAGCATCTTTATCATGGAAAAATCATAATTTCCGGGTTCCGGCTCGAATTGTTCCCAGTAAATGGGAATCTCCAGGGTATTGGCATGCATGTTTTCGATCGTGTTCCATACGCCCGGCAGCATTTTGGGCCAGGTTGATGAATTGGCAGATTGACCGCCTAACATCAAAAAAGGTTCGCCGTCAACCAACAGAGCATAACGGCCATTGTTTTCAATCAGTTTGGGCATTTCTGCCTGATTTGAAGAAGTGCAGGATGCGACTATGCTTATCAAAGCAAAGACGAATAGTGCGTTGCACACTTTGTTCTTTTTACTCATTATCAATAACTTATTAATTTCGACCCC
>JAAYYL010000084.1 GCA_012515395.1 Bacteroidales bacterium | reverse complement strand
GGGTGAAAGAGGGGATTCGAACCCCCGACCTCTAGAGCCACAATCTAGCGCTCTAACCAACTGAGCTACGATCACCATAAGGGACTGCAAAAGTAAAACAAAAATCGGAATTCGCAATCAAAAGGGTACGTCTTTCCAATCATCTATCATAAATCTGAAACGGTACCTGTAAGAAATTCCCTCAATTGTCATGGGCAATTCCACGGACACATTCTGGCCAATATTCCCTTTTCTGTGATAAAACAGATAATTGATGCGCCAAAGTGTGAAATTGTCCGGATCGTAAAAAATGTTGGAGGCCGGAAGCAGAAAATCTTCAAGGGACCCATCCGGGGGTATGGCAGTGACTTTTTGAACAGAATCCCTGGCAGAAAAATCGATCCCGTCGTGAATTACTCTCAATGTATCCAGATACTGATTGATATAAGAAGCCCTTTCCCAGTCAATGGTCAATGTGTCAGCAGACAGATTTTCAAGAAAAAAACCAAAACGGGTATTGGTCAGTTTCCAGGTGATTCTGACAGACGGATCTTCATAAATATATTGTGTGGTTCCGTCCGGTTGTCCCGCCGTAGAAAACATCATATCCCTGGTCGGGGACAACGGAACACTTTCCACGTCCTGTAACCTGATGGTATAGATGCCAATACGAGGTCCACCGCACCCCGTCATAAAAAACAGGCAGCAAACATACAATGCTATGTGTCCCCCTTTGGTCATCACTTTATTTTTAATGTACAAATATAGTTAAAAGCGACATATTCAGCGGATACGCCTGTTTTTATATATATTTGGAGAAATTATGAAAAACGTGAAAACTGCCGTTATCATAGGTGCCGGGACCGGAGGTATTGCCACCGCCATTTTTCTGGCGCAAAAAGGATTCAAGGTAAATATTTACGAGCAGTCGGACGCACCCGGAGGCCGTTGCAGCCGTGTTGTCCGCGACGGGCACCGATTTGACCTGGGAGCTACTATTTTCCTGATGCCCGAAATCTATCGGGATGTATTTAAAGCCCTGGGGATCCCTTTTGATCAAGCCATCTCTTACGAACCTGTTTCAGATATTTACCGCCTTTATTTCACAGACGGAACTACATTTAGATTTACCACAGACCGGAAGGTTATGGAAAAACAAATGGAAGCCATAGAACCGGGAAGTTATTCACGATTCCTGGCTTACGTTGAAAAAGGCTACGGGTTTTACAAGATTGCTCTTAAGCAGTTGCTGGGTCGCAATTATACGTCCCTGTTCCAATTCATAACGGTTAAAAATATATGCGTTCTGTTCCGGATCAAAACGCTTATCAGTCATATACGGTATGTAAGACGGTTCTTCAATCATCCTCACCTGCAAACGGCTTTTACATTCCAGAATATTTATGTGGGGCAGAATCCCTTCACAGCCCCTGCTTTATTCTCTATGCTGCCTGCCGCCGAAATCACACAAGGTTCCCTGGTTGCCCGGGGAGGCATGTTCAGCGTGGTGGAAGCCCTCCAAAAAAAAGCCGAAGACCTTGGTGTAAAAATCCATTACAGCTGTCCTGTTACCCGCATCATCACCGAAGGCAACAAAACAACCGGCATAGAGCTGGAAGACGGCTCCTTTGTTCCTTCCGATATAGTAGTAGCCAATGCCGACCTGCCCTATGTTTACAAGGAACTCCTGAGAGAAAAAGGACATGCCGCGCTTCTGGACAAATACCGGTATTCCTGTTCGGCCATTTCTTTCCATTGGGCTTTGGACAAAACGTATTCGCAACTGGGATTGCATAATGTGTTTATGTCCGAAAAGTACAAACACAATCTGGACAAAATATTCAGAGACAAAACTGTTTCCGATGATCCCAGTTTTTACGTTTTCTGCCCGCGTGAATCCGATCCCGATTCAGCACCTGAAGGACAGGATACCATGTCCGTTGTGGTCCCTGTGGGACATTTGCACAGAAAGAACAAATCGCAGTGGGATACCCTGACCAAAAACGTTCGGCAAGGTGTTCTGGAACGGCTCAAAAAACAGGGATTGACAGACCTTGATGCGCACATCAAATTTGAAATCTGCCTGATGCCCGAAACCTGGGAAAAGAAATATCATATTACAAAGGGATCCGTTT
This sequence comes from Bacteroidales bacterium, assembly GCA_012515395.1. Taxonomy (GTDB): domain Bacteria; phylum Bacteroidota; class Bacteroidia; order Bacteroidales; family UBA932; genus DMER64. The sequence goes on along the minus strand of JAAYYL010000084.1, from coordinate 3,102 downwards.
TTGGCAGCATTAGTCATTTCATATTGCAAATGGGTTATTTTCGCCCTCACAACTGTCACCGCCGTTACCGCAATATGTATTTTGTCGGAGGAAGCACCCATCCGGGCAATGGTGTACCGTTGGTTTTGATGTCTGCCCAAATGACATCTGAAAGAATTTTTCAAGACTTGCAAAATGAATCATCAAAAAGCTGATTTATACCTGGAAATTTTACATTCCATTGATTTTCAAAAAATCAAGGACCATCCCAACATACTGATTGCTGCGGCTTTCTGGGATGCCGAACGTTATGGCGCTGCCTGTACTGCCTATAAATTTATGCGTTCAGTGGATGATCTTATTGACAATTACAAGGCAGAACATAATTCCATAGGAAAAACAGAACAAGCCGGGTTTGAAACATGCGTAAGAGACTGGCTTGAACGGATTAAAAACCGGGAAGATCAAACGCCCGAAGAAGACATGCTGACCGCAACCTGGAAAAAGTTTCTGATGCCCGATTGGCCCGTGGAATCATTCGCCCGGTCAATGATCTACGATATTCACCACAACGGATTCCCGACTTTTAAAGATTTTCTTGAATATGCCGAGGGGGCATGTGTGGCTCCGGCGGGCATTTTTGTACATCTTTGCGGGTTGCGCGAAGAAAACGGCCATTACCTGCCGCCTGTTTTTGATGTACGCCGGGCAGCTCGTCCCTGCGCCGTCTTCAGTTACCTGGTGCATATAATCCGCGATTTTCAAAAAGACCGCCTGAACCACCTGAACTATTTTCCCGCCCGTTTGCTTGAAAAATACAACCTCAGCGCAGATATTCTGGATGATATGGCACACGGAGGACCGGTGGCTCCGGGATTTCGTTCACTGGTCAGGTTTTATATGGACCAGGCAGATAAATACCGGGAAGAGACCCGGGATATGATCCGTGAGATATCCCCATTACTTGATGAAAGATATCGTTTAAGCCTGTCTATAATCTTTGATCTATACCAAATGGTATACAACCGGATAGACCCTGAAAACGGCATATTCACTACAGAGGCTTTGAATCCGACTGCAGATCAGGTAAGGAGCCGGGTACTCATGACTGTTGAGTCATTTGACTACAACCCCATGAAAACAAAAGGTTCCGCCTTTTTGAAATAACCGGAAGCGTGACCGTGATACATCTGTCCGTCAGCTAAATCCAGTTTTTTCACATCATTGCCTTCAGACAGATCAAAACAATTCAGATCTACCCAAAACGTTGCGGGAGACAGTGCCGTTTCAAAATAATACAGCAGGTTTTTCTGATCGGCTACCGACCTCCACCTTGTAGATGAAATATTCGGTTGATTTTCGGTAGATATTCCGTAAGGGACCGAACAATTCCTTATTACACTGAATACAGAGGCCGTTGCAATACGTGCATCTTCCGTTTGCGGTATGGCATTGATAAAGAAGGATGCCCTAACAAAACGGTCTGCGGCCCTGTTGGTTCCGGGCAGCATAACAGTCCCGCCGATAGCTTTCCAATAATTGTTGATAGCCAGTTGTTCTTTAAAAACGGGGGAATTGGTCATTACATTGTATGAACAGTCGTGGTATATGAACAATTTGCCCTGGATGTATTCAAAAATGGCATTGTCTCCATCGGTATCTGAAACGGAAAGATGTACGGTTGCATTTTTGCCGAGACCGGGCATGGGCCCGGTTACCACCACAAACTCCTCCTTCCGCAATGCCTCCACGGCTTCAGCAACGGTGGCAAAATTGTCCAGCACGTATTGTGCCCAAGCTGCAATGGTCAGGCCTTTCTGCGAACCGTCAAACGGAGGGTATTCAGACTCGGAAAGCCATAAAAGATTGGCCACCAAACCCTTTTCGTTCATGCCATCTGCAGTGGACATGTCAAAAGAACTTGCCACAACGCTTCCGTAAAGGGATGTCCAGGTAACGGAGGTGGGGCCTACCCGCCCGTCTCTTTCAATCCCTCTGGGAAAAACCCAGAGATTGGCGGGAATTTCACTGGCCCAGTCCATGGATCTGGCCGTTATTATTAATCCTTTCGGACCGCTGTAGACTACGCGTGTACACGCCAACATTTCTCCTGTAAACAGGAATTGCAATATCAGTAATACGAGTATTGAGATTTTTTTCATGACGGCAAGTTATGAATTTTTATATATTTGTTGAAATAAACATGATTTGACTATTATGAAAAAAATTGCAATTTTTTGCTTTCTGAGCATCTATTCTCTGGCCGCTATGGCACAGAATGCCGACAAAATATCAGGCATATGGTGGAATGAGGAAAAAACGACCAAGATTGAAGTGAAATTGGTGGACGGTAAATACAACGGAACAATCATTTACATGATCCCGGAAAAGTATGAAAACGGACAAGAGCCCAAGGATGACAACAATCCCGATACAGCCTTGCAAAGCCGTTCTCTTATTGGATTAACAATCCTGGAAGGGTTTGTGTATAACGCCAAAAAAGATGAATGGAAAGACGGGACCATATACGATCCTGCTTCAGGAAAAACATACGATTGTTTTGCCAGGCTGGAGAATGACGATCTGCTGAAATTAAGGGGTTTTGTGGCAGGAATGAGGATGCTTGGGAAAACCTCTGAGTGGTACAGGACTGAGTAGTTAAGGATACGTAAACTAAACGCGAATATTTGGTTGCAAATACTTTTGCAGCCTTTTTCTGTATTTTCAGGATTATACAGGAGGACTTACAATTTTGTTACCCAGGTAAAGGGCAATGAATGACAGAAATACTGTTAACAGCACATAGAACATGGCCAACAAGAAATTGCCGTTTTTCAACAATACAATATTATCTTGAGAGAATGCCGAGAATGTGGTAAATCCTCCGCAAAGGCCCATGGTCAGGAAGAGAATCAGCTGGTTATCGGTAAACTGTCCCCTGTCCGCCATTCCATAGAAAAGCCCCAGGGCAAAACAGCCTATAATGTTGACCAGGAATGTTTTAATGGGAAATGAATGTTGTTTCCCGGTTTGGTCTATTGCAATAAACAGGATATAGCGGATCGCACCACCCAGACCGCTTCCCAACCCGACAAAAAGTATGTTTTTGAGCATAGCTGATGT
>JAAYYL010000083.1 GCA_012515395.1 Bacteroidales bacterium | reverse complement strand
TGGAAGGTGTTCACGACGGAACTACATATACTTTGGATATACCTGCACAGTCCGTTTATTCCTGTCATATTGAATACGACTACGGTAAATACAAACAGGACTGTGTGGATTTGAACACACTGAATGATTCTTTCTGGGTATTTCCGGAAGGAAAAGATTTCTCGGTGACCAAGATATCCCTGGCCACCGAGGAATTGTTCAACTACAAAAAACCGTAGGCCCTGCCGTAGGAAAGGTGCTGCTCCAGAAAATCAGCGGCATATTGCAGTTCCAAATCTTTGAGCCTGCCTTTTTTGTCATAGACCGGTACAATATTGGGATTCAGGAATCCGCCGTAAGGTTTTAAATTCAGGGAAGCGTAACGCTCCAGTACCTCCTTGTGGAGTTCCTGATCCACTTTTATGGCGTATTCTTCCACCAGGGCTTTTCCGGCCGTATAATCACCTTCCGATTTAATGCGTTGAATCTCCGCCAGTAATGTGGCAAAGAGTTGACGCAAACCTTGGTAATCATTAACGACAAAGTAGGACTTTCCGTCTTTCACTTTTCTCTCAATGGCATTCCCGTTTTTCAGACACCAGGAAGCTATCAGCTGGCGGCATTGCATATGAGCCTGTGTAATGTCTTTGCCCGGCTCTATGCGTACCAGCTGTGTAAACAATCCGTTACGTATGTAGTTGATGTATTCTGCTTTGTAAGCTGTAGTATCCGGCAGGATTCCCAGTTCTACCAGTTTGGGATCGCCCAGGTAATAAAGGGCAAAGAGATCAGCACGCGATTCTTCCAGCGGAGAACTGTATTCCTGTAACGCATTGGAAGATACTCCCGGCAATAACTGGCCCGATCCGTGTCCCAGACATTCATGCAGATCGGTATGCAGGTTTCCGGTAAGGGTTCCGTATTTTTTCAATAAGGCAATTTCCTCCTCATCCCAGGAAAACTCATCCAGCATATTTTTTGGCGACTCTTCTGCTGCTTTGTCATAAGCATTGGTGATATTGGCAATGGTAACCGATTTGGACCCGTATTCCTTGCGAATCCAGTCAGAATTAGGAAGGTTTATACCGATTGGCGTTGAGGGATATGAATCGCCTCCAAGCATAGCCACATTGATGACTTTTGCCGAGACGCCGGTCACTTTTTCTTTTTTAAACCGTGCATCAATGGGAGAGTTGTCCTCGAACCATTGGGCGTTACCGCTGATGATGGCGGTGCGTCGCGAAGCCTCTTTGTCAATATAATTCACGTTTCCTTCCCATGAACCTTTTCTTCCCAGGGGATCGCCGTATACTTCAACAAAGCCGTTCACAAAATCCAGCTCTGTATCCGTATCCTGAACCCAGGCAACGTTAAAGGCATCCCACAGTGCCAGATCTCCGGTTTGATAGTAATTTATCAGAGTTTTCAGGTAGGAAGCCTGTTCAGGACTTTCGGCCACTTCGGCCGCTTTTTCCAGCCAGTGGCAGATCTGTTGAAGGGCAGGGCCGTAAAGGCCTTCTGTGGTATATGTTTCCTCTGTGATTTCCCCGTCTTTCTTGACGAGTCGGCTGTTCAGCCCGTATTCTACCGGTCGCGGATCTCCGGGTTTTTCAAGGGAACGGTAAAAAGCCTCCGCCTCGGCACGTGTTACTCCACTGTAAAAGTTCGTGGCAGATGTCATCAGAAGGTCCCCTTCGGTTCCGGAGCTTTTTCGCATTTTGAATAACCCGGGATCACACATGATCTCGACCATCCTGTCAACATCGGGAATGTCCTGGGAATTTTCAAGCAAATGTTTCATGTATTCGGAGGTACATCCGGGAAGGATTTTCTCTTCTGCGTAGTGATGGTGAATGCCGTTGCTGAAGAAAACACGTTTGGCATAAACCAGAAACTCTTTGAATTCGGGGGTTTCACGGTCGCCGGTGTATGATTCCAATACGTTTTCCAGGGCTCTTCTGACTTCCAGGTTGTGTTTGAAATTCTGGTCCCAGAAAATATCCCTTCCGCATTTGGCGGCTTCGCCCATATAGTAAATAAAGGACTTTTGCTGTAGACTAAGATCATCCCAGCCCGGCACTTTATACCGGATGACTTTCAGATCTGCAAATTCATCTACCAGGTACTTGAATTCCTGTTCCTGTGTTTTTGACTCTTTTGGGTTCTGGGTACAGGAAAACCCTGCTATGCCTACCAGGCAGGCAACGGCAATTCTCATTGTTTTCATTGTTATGCTAATGGTTACGGATTTTTTGTACGCAACGGTTCAGGTGTTTCACCAGTGTGAATGTTGTAATGGCAACGGGAATGACCAGGGGAAGCCATGACAGCAAGCCGCTGCCTTCTTCCGGAAACAGTTTGCCATTTGCAAAACTCCCTGAAATAGTGTCTTTTGCCCGGTCTTCAACTCCTTTGATATGCCAATCCAGCGAATTTCGTTCCGCCCGGAGTTGTTCTATAGTCCTTATCCTTGAATATATGGCTTTTCTGCTTTTCATAGTCTAATCCTCCCTGGCATTGGGGTCCTTTTCTTCAAAAAACATTTTTGCAAACAAACGTACAAATGTGTTCACAAACAGTTTTTTTCGGAGAAGGAACAATACAAGAAACAGCAGTAGAAAAAAGCCTCCGGTAATGAACGATGCTGCAATGGGATTATCCAGTACCGACCCAAGCCATTTGTTTGCTCCCGTTGCCAGGAATACCAATGCCGTGAGCAGTACAAGGATCAGCAGGAAAGTGCCCAAAAACTGGTTTATTACCAGGCTGAAATTCTCAACCAGTCCCAATTTAAATGCATCTGATTTCAGACCCAGGTATTCCTTGACCGATTCTTTAATATTCATTGCAGTTTCAGTTAAGCTTCAAGCCCTTCTTCCTGGTTTTTGGGGAAATGTTTCTGGTATTCTTTTTTAATTTCTCCTACACCCTTATCTATGGTGTCCTTGATCTTTTCCCGGGTCTCAGTTCCTTTGGCCGGAGCAAAAAGCAGGGCCAATGTTGCCCCTATGGCAGCACCGCCCAATAAAGCGAGTATATGTGAACTTTTCATAATAAAGTATGTTTTATGATGAATGATGTCTTCTTACAAAGATAAAAAAAAGGATTATCTTTACACCATGAACAGGGTGAAACTTCTGTCTTTACTGCTAACCGGCCTTTTACTGACAGCCTGTGATCCGTGTCATTTGCCTTGTGGTAAATACGAACACAACCTGTTGATCTATATGGCTGCCGATAACAGTCTTTCTGACCTTGCCAGGAGCAATATGACGGAGATCATTACCGGTTCTTCGATTCCGAGGGATCATGCCCTGCTGGTTTTTATTGACCGAAAAGAGCAAGGCGCACTCCTTATACGTCCCAGCACCAGGGACAACAACCTGTTTTTGGATACACTATACAATTACGGAGTGGTAAATTCTGCCAATCCCGATCTGTTAAGACAAGTGGTCGGACAAGCCAGGGATGAATGCCCGGCTCAATCATACGGTCTGATCCTATGGTCACACGGGACGGGATGGCTCCCCAAGGGATTATACGGTGAAACTCCGCAATACCCCATTCAAAGGTTTACAGTTGCTTCTCCGTTTCTTTATGATATAAACGATCCTGCTTATCCCAGAACAAAAACTTTCGCTCAGGACGGAACTTCCGAAATGGAAATATCTTCCCTTGCGACAGCCTTGAAGGATTACCATCACGATTATATTTGTTTTGATGCCTGTTTGATGGCAGACATTCAAACGTATTATCAAATGAGAAATGCCTGTGATTATATCGTCGGATCCCCGGCAGAAATAATCGATACGGGATTTCCTTACGATAAATTGTCATCCGTTATGTTTCCATACTCGGGCCTAAGTAATCTGACCGCTTTGTGTGATGCGTATTATGACAAGTACAATGCCAAAACGGGGTACAACCGTTCCGGGACCATTTCCCTGGTCAAGACAGAACACATGGAAGAACTGGCATTGTCCTTTAAAAGCCTTATAGCAGACGGGGGGAAGGATCCCGCGGAAATTGACAGATCAGGATTACAAACATACGACCGTTTGTCAGAACATGTTTTCTGGGATATAGACCAGATGGCTTCACTCATTGGAAATAATGTACGTTACGGTGAATTCAAAACCGTATTGGATAAAACAGTCGTATACAAAAGGGCCACGGAAAAATTCATAACCATTCCCATTGATCATTTTTCCGGATTGGCGGCATATTTGCCAACAACAAGTCTGCCCCGCACACAAGAGGCTTTTCGTCTTACATCCTGGAATCAATATATTGGATGGCTGACCGATTAATATTTTGCATAGTCACGGATTTTCACTACTTTTGCGCGCCCTTAGCGGACCTTTAGTCAGGTGCGATGGGATTCGGGATAAGGCCCGGATTGAGTAACACTAATTACTAAAAACAAAAAAATGAAACAATTTGAAATCAATGCCCGGGAACGCAGCAACTTTACCAAAGCTGCAGTAAAACAATTACGGAAAGAAGGTCTGGTACCCTGTGTTCTGTATGGAAACAACCAGGAAAACGTACATTTTTCGGTTTCTCAGAAAGATCTTAAGGATCTGATCTACACCCCCAACTCTTATATCATTTCTCTCAACATTGAAGGAAAAAAACAATTGTGCATCCTGCATGAGGCGCAATTCCATCCTGTTACAGAAAGTATCCTTCACCTGGATTTTTTGACCATTGACCCGGCCAAACCGGTTTCCATCCATGTTCCCATATCTGTTTCCGGAAACTCCGAAGGTGTTCGTCAGGGCGGAAAACTACAAATATTGAACAGGAAACTGCTCGTTCGTGCCAACATGAAAGACCTTCCTGACACATTGGATATTGATATCACAAATCTGTTATTGGGGAAAGCAATCACAGCCGGCGAGCTCAAATACGATAACGTACAGATCCTGTCTCCCAAAAGCACCATCATCTGTATGGTCAAAATGACAAGGGCTTCAACATCTGCTTCTGCATCGGCTGCTGCCGAAACCGCCGAAGGTACGGAAGAGGCACCGGAAGCATAGAGTTTTCATAAACATGTCTTACCTGATAACAGGACTGGGAAACGTAGGAACAGAATATGCCGGTACCCGTCACAATATCGGTTTTACTGTTTTAGATGCCTGGGCAGCACTGCACAAAACAACTTTTTCCACATTGCGGTACGGTTCCCTGGCACAGATAAGGTATGCGGGCAAAGAGATCTGGCTTCTGAAGCCTTCCACCTATGTGAATCTGAGCGGTAAAGCGGTGCGCTACTGGATACACCAGGAACGGATTGCTTTGGAAAACACCTTGGTCGTTTTGGATGA
>JAAYYL010000082.1 GCA_012515395.1 Bacteroidales bacterium | reverse complement strand
GCCGCAGATTTGGTCTCACGAATGACTCTTCAGGAAAAAGTTTCTCAGATGGCTCATGAATCCGCTGCCATCGACAGGTTGGGTGTGCCGGAATACAACTGGTGGAACGAGTGCCTGCACGGGGTCGCCCGTGCAGGTCACGCCACCGTTTTTCCCCAGGCCATTGGAATGGCTGCCATGTGGGACAGAGATGTGATGTTTGACATTGCCACGGCTGTAAGTGACGAAGCCAGGGCAAAACACCATGATTTTCTCAGGCAGGATAAAAGAGAAATTTACCAGGGACTGACCTATTGGACACCAAACATTAATATTTTCCGGGACCCGCGGTGGGGAAGAGGTATGGAGACATATGGCGAAGATCCCTATTTGACCGGTGAAATGGCTGTACAATATATCAAAGGGCTGCAGGGCAATGACCCGAAATACCTGAAACTGGTGGCTACAGCCAAACATTTTGCCGTGCATAGCGGACCTGAATCCACGCGCCACAGTGCCGATGTTCATCCCAGTAAACGGGATTTTTACGAAACCTATGCGCCTCATTTTAAAAAAGTGGTACAGGAAGCCGGTGTCTGGTCCGTAATGGGTGCTTACCAGCGGTTGTGGGGAGAACCCTGTTGCGGAAGTTTCTTCCTGAGCTCTTTGCTTCGTGACCGCTGGGGATTTCAAGGTTATATTGTTTCCGATTGTTGGGCCATCAAGGATTTCTATGACGAAGGCATGCACGAAGTAGTTAAAACTCCGGCAGAAGCTGCTGCCCTGGGAGTGACTGCCGGTACAGACCTGAACTGCGGCGTGAGTTATCCTTACCTTGTGGAAGCCGTTGAGGAAGGATATGTTGAGGAATCTCTCATAGATACTGCTGTCCAAAGATTGATGTTGGCCCGGTTTAAATTGGGCATGTTCGATAAACCCCGAAAAGTCCCTTACAGCAATATTCCTCTGGAAATCGTGGAATGCCCGGAGCATATTTCGCTGGCACATGAAGCTGCGCGCAAATCCATGGTCCTTCTGGAAAACGACGGGATACTGCCCTTTTCAAAAGACGTTCGCAAAGTAGCCGTCATCGGGCCCAATGCCGATGATCTGGAAGTGCTCCTGGGAAACTACAACGGGTATTCCAATAATCCGGTCACTCCGCTGCAGGGGATTCGCGAAAAACTTCCGAAAGCCGAGGTGGTTTTTGCGCAGGGATGTCCACTGGCCGCCGGCCTGCCTTATTTTGAGCCTGTTCCCGAAGGGGTTTTGTTTACCGATTCTACATTGACACAACCCGGTCTTTCAGGAAAATATTTTAACAATATGAACTGGGACGGAGTTCCGGTCCATGAAAGAGTGGAAAAAAACATAGATTTTACCTGGTGGAATAAAGCTCCGTTTGAAGACATGGACGACCGTGAATTTTCCATTGAATGGAACGGTGTACTCTGCGTTCCCGAAACAGGACTATATGCATTGGGCGGAGAAGCTTTCAGCGGTTTTACCCTGATGCTGGACGGAAAAACACTGGTGGAAAGAATTGATGTACATCATCCCAGGAAAGAATACGAGTATGTACAACTGGAAGCCGGTAAACCTTACATGCTGACACTCCGTTATGTTCAGAACAAAACGGAATATGCTATCATGCGTCTTTTGTGGGAAGCGCCGCAAGGCAACCTGATGGAAGAAGCCTTGCAGGCAGCCGGGGAAAGTGATCTTGTCATTCTCTGTATGGGTCTGAGTCCCCTGCTGGAAGGAGAAGAGATGAAAGTCAAGGTGGACGGGTTCAATCAGGGAGACAGGGTTGACATTGGATTACCGGCAACTCAAACGACCCTTATCAAGGCTATTGACAAACTGGGGAAACCCACTGTGTTAGTCCTGCTTAACGGCAGTGCCGTAAGTTTTGACAGGGACATCAAATCCCTTCCGGCCATTCTGGAAGCATGGTATCCCGGGCAGGAGGGGGGAAGGGCCATAGCCGATGTTATATTCGGGGATTACAATCCTTCAGGCAGGCTCCCCGTTACCTTCTACCGCTCCGTTGACCAGATACCGGCCTTTGATAATTACGGCATGGAAGGGAAAACGTATCGTTTTTTCAGGGATGAACCCCTTTATCCTTTTGGTTATGGACTTAGTTTTACTACATTTGAATACGAACCGGTCAGACTCCCTGAAAAAGTGCCGTGCGGTATACCTGTGGATATATCCTTCAAGGTAACCAATACGGGTGAACGGGATGGTGATGAAGTAGTACAGGTATATGTATCCCTGCCGGATGCGTCAAATCCTGTTCCTATAAAATCATTGCAGGGATTTGAAAGGATACATCTGAAAGCCGGGGAAAGCCGGGTGGTGGATTTTACCATTGTACCGGAACAGCTGGCTTCCCTGGATGACAACCAGGTCTGGACGGTCGAAGCGGGTAACGTTATTCTGGAAGTAGGCGGCAATATTTATTCGGTTCGTATGGAAGGAGACACTGTGTTTATTCCAAATTAATCTATATGTCAAAAAACATAATCATAGCCGTTTTACTGACAGTATGCACCGGCTCTTCG
>JAAYYL010000081.1 GCA_012515395.1 Bacteroidales bacterium | reverse complement strand
GCTGTTATCCGTTCCCGGGATCAGGCCGGCAGAAAGATTACTATACCGGAAAACGCTGAATCTTCTCCTATTGTCCGTTCCCGGGAGCTGTATCTGCAAAGAACGTATTCGCTCACCCGGGGCACGTGGATCCATGTTCCCGCACTGTTGCTGATCTGGCTGTATGCTGCCGTGGCGGGCTTCTCGGCAAGTGTTGTGCGCGCGGCTTTGATGCTGACCATTTACGGTATCGGCAAAATGACCGGTCGCAGATCTCTGGGAATGAACGTGTTGTCCCTTACGGCGATCATTCTGGTTTTAATTGAACCCATGAATCTCTACGACATAGGGTTTCAAATGTCTTTCAGTGCCGTACTGGGGCTGATCCTGTTTTTCCCTTTGCTGCGTAATCTGCTCAGTGTCAGGAATCGGTTTCTAAAATACATATGGGAATTATTTTGCTGCTCTTTGGCCGTCCAGATGGGTACCTTGTGGCTCACCACGGCCTCTTTCGGGATCATACCGGTCTACGGCCTGTTTTGCAACCTGGCAGTAGTACCGTTTTGTACCATAATACTTTATGTGTTTCTGTGCAACCTTATTTTATTGGGTTTCTCAACATTTATCATTTCATCCTCTGTGGCTGACTTTACACAAACCTCACTTCAATCCCTGAATGAAATACTCCACTTCCTGGCCGGATGGCTGGAAAAAACGGTCTCTTTTTTTGCTGAACTTCCTTATACTCCTATTTTTTATCAGCCCGGTCCGGGTGGACAAATTTTGATTCTTTTATGCACACTCGTTGTGTATATCTTATTGCGTAAAAATGACAGGAATTTCTGAGATTCTTTACCTTTGCACCCATCATGGGAGGTTTTTTCGGAATCGTATCTAAAGCGCCTTGCGCAAACACTTTATTTTACGGCACAGACTATCATTCACATATGGGAACCAAAAGGGCAGGGCTGGCCACCATGAATGAGCAGGGAATCATCCACCGCACTATACACCGCATAGAAAACAGCTATTTTCGCAACAAATTCGAAGACGAGCTGCATGAATTCACAGGCAATAAGGGAATAGGCGTGATTAGCGACAACGATCCGCAACCCATAGTCCTGCGTTCCCACCTGGGTACTTTTGCCATTGTTACCGTGGGCAAAATCAACAACCTGGAAGAACTTGGAAACGAGCTGATTTCCAAAGGCATTAATTTTTCAGAATTGAGCTCCGGGCAGATCAACCCCACCGAGGTGGTAGGTCACCTGATTACCCTGGGACGGACATTTGCCGAGGGGATTCAACTGGTGCAGGAAAAGATCATGGGCAGCTGCAGCATGCTCATACTTACTCCTGAAGGTATCATAGCCGCCCGGGACCGTTACGGAAGGACCCCCATTGTCATAGGAATCCGTCGTAAAAACGGGCACAGTCCTGTTCAATCCGGGGATTCCAAAGCCACTTCAGAAGCATCCCTTGCCGAGTCTGAGCCGGCAGAGCCGGCAGAGTTTGCTGAAACTGAAAGCACTCCGAACACTGATAGCGGTGAAATCACTGCCATCGCTTTTGCCAGCGAAAGCTGTAGCTTTCCGAACCTGGATTTCCAGTTGGCCGGCTTTTTGGGCCCCGGGGAAGCGGTTTTGGCGCGGGCATCTTCAAGCTGCCGCGCCACCTGCCTGGATGAAAAATACCAAAGCGCAGAATTACAGGGGATTAGCTCTGAGGAAAATGCGGGGTGGCGCGGCAGCTTGAAGATGCTCCTG
>JAAYYL010000080.1 GCA_012515395.1 Bacteroidales bacterium | reverse complement strand
GATACGATACCGTCTTCCTTAATCAGGATATCCCGCTGTGGAATCCTGAAAAACATTAGTGTTTGCAGGAGGACCACCAGTGATGCGGCTCCAAATACGGTAAGTATCCAGAAATTGTATAACGAGAAGGTAATGATAACGGCCAGGATTACAGCAATGGTCACTATCACTATCAGAATTGTAGTTCTTCCTTCCTTATGGATTTTCATGTCAGTCTATATATAAAACACAAATAAAATGTAAGCTATAGCTATGGGAAACGAAATAAGTGCTCCGTCAAAACGGTCCAGCAGACCGCCGTGCCCCGGCATGATTGATCCGGTATCTTTTACTCCAAAATAACGTTTCATACCGGACTCTGTCAGGTCTCCAATAACTCCAAATATACAAATAATTAAAGCCAATAGTACACAATGGTACCAGGCAAAGGGCATCATGTCCAGCTTAAACAGGGCAAACGCAATACCCTGCGAGAAAACCAGGCTGCCGAAAAAACCTTCCCATGATTTCTTGGGAGAAATGCTTGGGAAAAGTTTGTGCCCGTTTTTTTGCCCGAAGGCCATCCCTATGAGATATCCGCCAATATCGGATGCCCAGAGTATGATAAAGAGGGCCAGCAAATAAATTCCCTGAAACATACCCAGAGGATTAAATGCCAGAAAATTAAAAATTGAGAATGGTAAGGCAATGTACAACAGGGGCAAAAACAGAAATGCAGCATTGCGAAACGAATCCTTTCCGCGATTGTATAAGACCGAAACCCAAACTGCTGTTATGGGGACCAATAGGGCCAATAGCCAGAAACGGGCTGCTTCAAATCCGTAACGCCCAATGATGTATGTTGCCAGAAAAAGAAGGATCCCGGAAAAGAAACCAAAAACCTGTCCCATTTTGTTTTGATCTCCCAGGGTCATCCTGTAAAATTCCACGAACATGATCCCAACGCAACAGGACATTAAAACGGCATATCCCAAAGGATGAACCAGAAGTCCCGCTATCATCAGGATGATGAACACCAGACCGCTTAAAGTTCTTTTAATCAGTGTTCTCAACTTCTTCTTTCTCTTTGTTCTTGGTATCAGGCTGACTGTCCGGCGTCTGGCGTTTTCCGAATATTGTTTCCAGATCATCTGCAAAAATAACTTCTTTTTCCAGCAGGATAGTGGCCAGTTTCAGGAACCCTTCTTTATTCTCTTTCAGGACTTTCCGCGCCATGTCGTAAGCCTGGTCAATAATTCTTTTAACCTCTTTGTCTATCAGTTGCGCCGTTGTTTCACTATACGGTTTACCAATGTTAAAACCTGCGTTTTCAGTAGAATCGTAGAAAGACACATTGCCTATTTTGTCACTCATACCCAGATAGGCAACCATGGCATATGCCTGGCGCGTTACTTTTTCCAGATCGTTCATGGCTCCTGACGATATTTGTCCTATCATCAATTCTTCAGCAGCACGTCCGCCAAGTGCCGAGGCCATTTCGTCCATCATTTGTTCCACCGTGGTTATCTGTCTTTCTTCAGGAAGGTACCAGGCAGCACCCAGCGCACGTCCGCGCGGAATAATGGTAACTTTCAGCAAGGGGTTGGCATGTTTGAGCATCCAGCTTACGGTGGCATGACCGCTTTCGTGATATGCTATGGTCCTTTTTTCGTTGGGACTTATAATCTTGCTTCTGCGTTCCAGCCCTCCCACAATACGGTCAATGGCATCCAGAAAATCCTGTTTCTGAATGGCTTTTTTGTTTTTACGTGCAGCTATCAATGCTGCTTCATTACAAACATTGGCGATATCCGCTCCGGAAAAGCCGGGAGTCTGTTTGGCCAGAATTTCCAAGTCAAATCCCGCTTCCAGTTTCAACGTCCGCGAGTGTACTTTAAAAATCTCCAGACGTTCTTTCAATTCTGGCAAATCCACATGAATCTGCCTGTCAAAACGGCCTGCACGCATAAGGGCCTTATCCAGGATATCTGCCCTGTTTGTAGCGGCCAATATGATAACGCCACTGTTGGACCCGAATCCATCCATTTCCGTAAGCAGCTGATTCAGTGTATTCTCCCTTTCGTCATTGGAGGTAAAACCGGCATTCTTACTTCTGGCACGGCCTACGGCATCAATTTCATCAATAAAAACAATACAAGGTGCTTTTTCCTTGGCCTGGCGGAAAAGGTCCCTGACCCGGGATGCTCCCACCCCCACAAACATTTCAACAAAATCCGATCCCGATATGGAGAAAAACGGAACATTGGCCTCTCCGGCGACCGCCTTTGCCAATAAAGTTTTTCCCGTTCCCGGAGGCCCCACCAGCAAAGCGCCCTTAGGAATCTTTCCTCCCAAATTGGTATATTTTTCAGGACTCTTCAAAAAATCCACGATCTCCATGACTTCAACCTTGGCTTCTTCCAAACCTGCCACATCTTTAAAAGATATGTTGGCAACTGTTTTGTCTTTCTCAAAAAGTTTAGCCTGTGAACGTCCTACGTTGAATATGCCTCCTCCCCCACCGGATCCTTCGGGACCGCGGGACATGCGTCTGAACATAAAGACCCACATCAGGATAAGAAGCACCGGAAACAAGAGCCAGTCAATGATACGGCCCCAATAACTGGAACGCTGTTCAATTTCCAGCTTGAAACGCTGTTCTTCGGGCAATGTATTGCGCAATTCCTCAAATTGTGTTTCAGCATCAAAATTATCGGTTACAATAAAATAAAACTGGGGTGCGAACTTGGGAACTTTATCTCCGAATTTGGCTTTGTATTGTTCAAGGGCATCCGGCCTGATGTATAACTCGGCACGCTGCATATTGCTTATGTACACCAGTTTTTCAATTTCACCACGGGGACCCATCTGTTCTTTGACAGTGATCCATTCCGTCTTTACCGGATCTCCGGAGCGGTTGGCAAACATAAAATATACGATAACCGCGATCAATATGATATATACCCAAAAGAAAGGATTCAGTTTCCTTTTAACCGGGATCAGGGGTGGTTTGTTGGGTTTGTTTCTGTTAGGGACGTTTCCGTTCATAATGATGTTAATAATTATTCATTGTAATCTTTCGTTACCGCATCTGCCCACAAATCTTCAAGTCTGTAAAACATGCGGTATTCGGTTTGGAAAATATGTACCACAATATCCGAGTAATCAAGAATTACCCAAAAACGGTTCTCTTTTCCCTGGCTTCTCAGTACACGCCGGCCTGCCTGTACAATCATTTGTTCTTCCACCTCATCCGCTATGGCTGCCACCTGGACACCCGAAGGAGCATGACATATGACAAAATGGTCACATATGGTCGTATCCAGTTTGCGCAGATCCATACTGCAGACACCTTGTGCCTTCTTCTCAAGCATTGCCGAGGCTATTATCTCTACTTCTTTCATAGATTAGTTTCAAACCCTTACAAAGGTAAGGATAAATTAGTACTTTTGCGACCATGTTTAAATGGCATATTACCCGTTTTGAAGAAATCGATTCTACCAACACGGAAGCTCACAGAAACCTGGACGTTGCCAAAGAGGGTACTGTCTGGACCGCTTTATACCAGACACACGGACGCGGACAATACACACGTAAGTGGGAGAGTACTAAAGGGTTGAACCTATTGGCTACCATTTTGCTGCGTCCGGAATTCCTTCCGGCAAACAAGCAGTTTCATATTTCAAAGTGCACAGCGCTGGCCGTATGCGATTTTCTACGTACCCAGGGACTGGACCCACGCATCAAATGGCCAAACGATATCTACATAGGAACCAATAAAATTTGCGGCATCCTTATAGAACATCAACTTTCAGGTAACAGGCTTACGGCAAGCATAATAGGGTTCGGCATCAATGTCAACCAGACAGTATTTGGAGGTGCCCCGAATCCCACATCCCTCGCTTTGGAAACAGGGAAAGAGTACGATGTGGAATCGCTTTTACCCAAAGTACTGATACATGTACAAAAGTGGTACCAAACACTTCAAAACGGAGAAAGCGGCAAAATTGACATACAATACGAAGCCCTTCTTATCAATAAACCCGATTACGAAAAAAACGGGGACATTCTTCCGGCAAACGACCGGGCTGCTGCACCGGGTCCCTCCGGAGACTGAACAATTGCACGGGAAACATTGATAAGAATGTCTCCCTGCTGCGTTTTCGCATACCTCATTACCTCCTCAACACTACCGCCTTGTGTTCCCACTCCGGGGATCAGCAGGAAACGATCGGGCGCCGCTTCCCTTACCTGTTTTATCATTTCACCCCGTGTTGCCCCTGTAACGTACATTAGCCTGTCATTCCCTGCCCAGGTATTTGCCGTTTCTATAATTTTACGGTATAAAGACTGTCCTTCCTTCATTTCAGCGGTTTGGAAATCTGTTGCGGAAGGATTGGAGGTAAGTACCAGCAATATGATCCATTTGTTTTCAAATTCCAGGAATGGAGCAACAGAATCATAACCCATATAAGGAGACAAGGTAACCGCATCAAAATCCATTCGTTCAAAAAAAGTCCGGGCATATTCCCGGGCTGTATTTCCAATATCTCCCCTCTTGGCATCGGCTATCAAAAAATGACTCGGATATTTGGAACGAATATACATCACCGTTTCTTCCAGACACTTCCAGCCTTTCCAACCCGCTGCCTCGTAAAAAGCTGTATTCGGTTTGTAAGCAACTGCATAAGGCGCCGTCTGATCAATGATCCGCTTATTGATTTCCAATGAAACCGGAGAAACATCCAGCCCCACACACAGACAACTTTTTTTATTCTGTATTTCCCGGTTAAGCGTTTGACGAGTCATCTTTCAATCTTTCGGTATTCTCGGCTATTTGTAACAGTTCAATTACTTCCTGTATCTCCCCGTCCATAAAAACAGGCAGGTTATGCATTGTATAATTGATCCTGTGATCCGTTACCCTGCTTTGAGGATAATTGTATGTCCGTATCTTGGCCGACCGGTCTCCCGTAGACACCATGGTTTTGCGTTTGGCCGATATTTCATTTAGATATTTTTCGTATTCCATATTGTAAAGCCTGGTCCTTAATTCTGCCAGTGCTTTGTCGTAATTCTTCAACTGGGATTTCTCATCCTGGCATTGAACAACGATCCCTGAAGGAATATGCGTCAAGCGAATTGCCGAGTAGGTAGTGTTGACGCTTTGTCCGCCCGGCCCCGAAGAACAAAACGTGTCCTTGCGAATGTCTTTCTCATTCAGTTCAACGTCAAATTCATCCGCCTCCGGAAGCACAGCCACCGAAGCCGCCGAGGTGTGTACCCGGCCCTGGGTCTCGGTTTGGGGAACGCGCTGGACCCGGTGTACTCCGCTTTCGTATTTGAGAACTCCGTAAACACCCGTTCCTGTTATTTTGAAAATAATTTCCTTAAATCCGCCGGATGTACCTTCGGATATACCGGTAATCTCCAGTTTCCATCCTTTTTTCTCGGCATATTTGGTATACATTCGGAAAAGATCCCCGGCAAAGATGGAGGCTTCATCCCCCCCCGTACCGGCCCGGATCTCCATAATGGCATTTTTGCTGTCCTGGGGATCTGCCGGGATCAGCAGAAATTTGATCTTCTGCTCCATTTCAGGGATTTGCTCTTCCAGTTGTGCAACCTCCTCTTTGGCAAATTCTCGCATTTCCTCGTCTTTTTCCGTAAGCAGAAGCTCTTTGGCGCTGGCCAGATTGCCTATGGCATTTTTGTATTTTTCTCCGGCCTGGATAATCGGGCCTATCTCTGCATATTCCTTGTTCAGAGTTATATAACGTTTCATATCCTGAACCAGGGCGGGATCGGACAACTGCTGCTGCAGCGTTTCGTACTTCCGGCGGATACCATCGAGTTTTGTCAATAATGAATTTTCGGGCATACTTTTTCTTTAACGCGCAAAGATACTTTTTTTCAGGGAAACAAAAAGGGAGTGTCCCTCAACGGCACACTCCCGGGTCTTTATAAATACAACGGATTATTCGTATTTTTTAAGAATATCCTTAATCATAGCGGGTTCCAGGCGACCGTGCACTTCATCTCCTATCATGATAACGGGAGCCAGTCCGCAGGCACCAATACACCTCAGGCAATCCAATGAGTATTTTCCGTCCTGTGTTACTTCACCCACTTTGATCTTCAACTCTTTTTCAAGAGCTTCCACAATCTTCTCGGCACCCCTGACATAACAGGCCGTTCCCATACATATGGAAATGGGGTATTTGCCTTTGGGGGTCATGGTAAAGAAAGAATAGAAAGATACAACACCATAAATTTTGGCCAGGGGCATATTTATATTCAGTGCTATTTCCAATTGAACAGGTTCGGGTAAATAGCCGAAATGTTCCTGGCTCCTGTGAAGGATGTTGATCAGTTCACTTCTCTTGTTCCCGAAAGATTCACATATCTCTTTTATTGTCTTTTTGTGACAATCGTTTATTTCAAACTTGGTCATAAGAATAGAAGTTAATGGTTATTTTTTCGGGTGACTGAAATAATGGGTATGCAACAACTTGTGAGATTTCTCACTTAGCGGTTTGCCCAGGAAGTCTTCGTAAAGTTTAATGATCTCCGGATTTTCGTGTGATTTTCGGATGGGCTTGTTGAAGTCTTCCTTGTAAATAGAATCCATACGGGCTTTCAAGACAATGGAGTTGCCCCTGTGCAAAGGTTGTCCTCCACCCCCTATACATCCTCCGGGACATGCCATGATCTCAATGGCATGGAAATTATACATTCCCTTACGAATCCCGTCAAGCAATTTCCTGGCATTACCCAAAGTATGGGCAATCCCTATGTGAATGTAAGTCCCATCAAAATTGACAGAAGCGGTACGGATCCCTTCCATTCCTCTGAGTTCGTGAAAATCAACTTTTTCCAGTTTTTTCCCGGTAAACAGTTCATAAGCGGTACGGGTTGCGGCTTCAATAACACCGCCTGTTACACCAAAGATCAGACCGGCACCAGTAGACTCGCCCATGGGACGGTCAAAGTCTTCATCCTTGAGGGATTTGAAATCAATGTTGCCGATCTTGATCAGGTGAGCCAGCTCCCTGGTAGTAATCGCGTAGTCCACAT
>JAAYYL010000079.1 GCA_012515395.1 Bacteroidales bacterium | reverse complement strand
GCCGGTTCCATTTTCCCGGTAGAAGTCTTGATGAAATCCGCCCCGTTTTCCATGGCCAGGAAAGATGCTTTCCGAATATTCTCTTCTGTTTTCAAAGCTCCTGTTTCCAGGATTACCTTCAAATGGGCATCCGGCCCCATGGCCTTGCGAATTCCTCTAAGTTCCGCCGCTACACGGTCGTATTGCCCGGCAAAGAAGAAATTCAGGGACAAGACTACATCCACTTCATCGGCTCCGTGCTCCACACAAAGGGAACATTCCCGTTCCTTGATCTGCGTAAATGTCTGCGATGCGGGAAATCCTGCCCCTACAGCCGCAATCCTGACCCCTTTCACCTTCAGGGTTTCCCTTACGGCACCGATCAGAGCGGGATATACACAGATGGCCGCTACGTGAGGCATCCGGGGATAATCTTCCGCAAACCGATTCACGTTTTGGGCAAACAACCTGCCCCTGGCTTCCGTATCGGTCGCATTCAGGGTAGTCAGGTCTATAAAACTGAAACATTGTTGTAATGTGTCCATATTATTCTCTTTTTTTACTGTCAATGATTATGGTAACCGGACCGTCGTTGATCAGCTGCACTTCCATGTGAGCCCCAAACTCTCCGGTTTCTATTTTTATTCCCGTATACTTCTGCAGCATCGTACAGAAAGATTCATACAAAGGAATCGCTATGTCCGGGACGGCTGCCTTAACGTAGGAGGGTCGGTTTCCTTTGCGGGTAGATGCATGGAGGGTAAACTGGCTTACCACCAGCAGCTGCCCGGACACCCGGGAAACGGAAAGGTTCATAACCCCCTGATCATCATCAAAAATCCTCAGGTTGGCGATCTTGCGAACCATCCATTCCAGATCCTCCCTGTTGTCTTCTTCTTCAAAACCGGCCAGGATCAACATTCCCGGACCGATACGTCCTTTCAGAAGCCCTTCAATTTTTACCGAGGCTTCCGAAACCCTTTGAATTACAACTCTCATAACGTTAACCGGCTACCACCGTTTTTATTCCTTTGTGTTCCGCTTCCCGCGCAATGGCTTGCAGTTTTTGCACGGAACATTTCTTCAGTCCTCCCAGGGGAGTGGGCCTGTCCAAAGTATAGACCATTACTTCCTTCGGGCCAAGTTCATCCAAAAGCGCGTACCAGGCTTCCAATTCTTTTTCCGTGGTATTGTCCACCACGGCTCCGTCTATCGTCCCGCTGAAGAACAAGGTCTGGAGGGTGAAATCACCTTTAAAGCGCTTCAATGCTTCCACAGTCCGGCGCAGAGAATACTGTTTTCCCGGTTGATTGATCTTCCGGAGCGTTTCTTCAATTGCCGAGTCGATCTTCATGATCCTTTGATCTGCCAGCATCAACCCTTGGAACACTCCGGAAATCTGCAGTGTCCCCGAGTTGGACAGGACGCATACTTGTGAGCCCGGGCTCAAAGCATTGCGAATGGCCACGGTATCCTGCATGATCTTCAGAAAATCCTTGTGTAATGTCGGTTCTCCGTTCCCTGAAAAAGTAATCACGTCCGGCAATTTGTTTTCCCTGCCCAATAGTTCCAGTTTTTCTTTCAATGCAAGCGAGATATCCTCCGGGGATGGTATCAGATCCTTCAGATCCGGCTGACCGGCCCCGGGTTCCGGATTCCAACCGCATTCGCAATATACGCAATTGAAATTACATACTTTCCGGGTTGCCGGCATTAAGTTGATACCCAGGCTGGAGCCCAGACGCCTGCTGTGAATGGGACCGAAAACGGGACTGTGGAATGTCATGTTTTCCATATCAATCCAAATTAATGCTGACCCTTATCCGTGGAATGATTGTTTTAGGCCGTGCCAGGTACAACGGCACTGAATCCCTGTGTGAAAAGGTGTCAATCACAGGCAGCAGTCGCAACGAAGGATCTTTATACAAAGAATCCCTGTCCATGCGCCAGGGTTCAAGTTGTGAAGAATCCGGCGGAAGGATCCTGAGCAGGGACTGTTTGAATACCAGGTCATGGATGTCCGGAACGGAGTCCTTCAACCATGCATTGAAACGCTCCATCAATTCCTTTTGACGGGTAATGTATGAAAGACGCTCATTATACGCCGACCTCTCCGCATTCAGATTCCTTCTCAATTGGGTAAGCAGT
Organism: Bacteroidales bacterium; assembly: GCA_012515395.1. Taxonomy (GTDB): domain Bacteria; phylum Bacteroidota; class Bacteroidia; order Bacteroidales; family UBA932; genus DMER64. The sequence continues at coordinate 4,368 of JAAYYL010000079.1, read as the reverse complement.
GATTTAAAGCGGGCCGGCCGGCTTGCATAATGGTCCAGTGTAGCCAGAAACTGTTGAGTGGTGTATCCATACTTTTCAAGTATAGGAGGATAAACCAGCGTTGAATCGGCTAAACGGCCCAGTGTGCCGTCCCGTTCCAGAATAAGATCCGTAAGGAACATTTCCTTTAAAACCAGTTGGAAATCTTCCTTAGGAATCCGCCTGTCGGAAAGACCGGTACACCCGGTTAAGAATACGATTGTACAAACACAAGTCAGCGCAATTCTCATATACCCGCAAAGGTAAAGAAAATTGCGGTTTGTGCAGGTATCTTTAAAGGTTGTCCGACTGTAATTTCTTTACCGCTCAATACTTCAACACCTTTTACGGCGTCGCCGAGTCCCTGTCCGTAACGTTCCCATTCCACGGCTACCGGTTCCGTGCCGTTGTTGATCAGGACCATGACGCATTCGTCATCCAGTATTCTGAAATATACGTACATGTTTTCCTCGTACCGGGGCAGGTAATGAAGCAATTTGCCGTACTGAACGGTTTTGGAAGACTTACGCCATGTGAGCAAACGGGAAATGTAATCATAGACGTTTTCTTCCAGGGGATCCCTTCCCCCGGAATTCAACACACGTGCCGGCATAGGTACCCTTTCTTCCCCATGTCCCAGTCGTTTGGGATCTTTTGCCGCCATCAGCACCTCGGTTCCGTAGTATATTTGAGGAATTCCACGCGTGGTTGCCAGGAATGTATACGCCATTTTCAGTTTCTCGGGATTTCTGCCCAACATTTCGTACATACGGTTGGTATCGTGATTCTCGGCAAATATCAACAACTCGTTGGGGTTTTTATAAACAAAATCGTTGGCGATCATGTTGTACAGACGAACCATGCCCTGGCCCCATTGGGGATCGGTATCTTCCATGAAAGCCCTGGTGATCTCTCCCTGCAGGGGAAAATCCATTACCGTAGGACCGCCCGGACGCGGACCGCGTTCCCAGTAAGCTACCTGTTGGGGGTGGTTGTACCAGCATTCGGCCACGACGGTTGCATGGGGGTATTCTTTACGCAAGGCAGCCGAATAGGCAGAAATGGCCTTTTCGTCTGAATAGGGATATGTATCAATCCGTACCCCGGCCAACCCGGCATATTCCATCCACCATACGGTAGCCTGGATAAAATAGTGTAGAACAAAGGGGTTTGTCAGGTTCATATCCGCCATTGAAGTGTCAAACCATCCCTGCACGCAAAGATCTTTATCCACTTGTGCGGCATGCGGGTCCATATGGGTTGTCATGGTAAAATTGGACCGGGTATAGGTATCAAACACATTGATCCAGTCCTTGAAAGGCAAGTCTTCCATCCACCAGTGGGCCGTTCCGCAATGATTGGGAACGATATCCTGGATAAAAGCTATTCCTTTTTCGGCAGCTTCCCGGACAACATCACGGTACATTTCATTGGTACCAAAACGAGGGTCCACCCGGTAATAATCGGCACAGGCATACCCGTGATAGGAGGCGTGTGGTTCATTATCGAAAGTTACCGGGGTTGGCCAAACGGCCGTAACACCCAGATTCTGCAAATAGTCCAGGCTCATACGCATTCCTTCCAGGTCTCCCCCTTTTCGGCCGTAATCATCTTTATAACCGGCTTTTTCAGCGGCTTGATCCACGGAATCGTTTGCCGGATCCCCGTTCACAAAACGGTCCGGCATCAGCAAGTACAGGACATCCGAAGGTTCCAGACCGCGGCGCACGGATGAGCCGGGTTCCCTTTCATTCAACGTGTAATTGAACCGGATCTTCTCTTTTCCGTCGGTCCATTCCAGGGAATAATCACCGGCTTGTGTGCCGGCAGGAATCAACACGTCAAGAAAAAGATAATTGGGACTGTCTGCTTTGTGTATTTTGGTGATCTCCAGACCCTTAGTAACACTTGTTACCGTGCCTTTTCCCAGCCCCGGACCGTTTAACATCAATTGCAGCGATGTTTCCATGCCGGTCCACCAGCAGGGAGGTTCTATCCGTTGAACAGATGGTTTTTCATGTTTCATGGCACTGGCTGAGGTTATCATTGCCGGAATCAACAGGCATATCAGAAAGATTCGTTTCATAATGCTATTTTAAGGTCAGGATCCGGTACCCGTGAGGTTCCATTTCCCATGTAAGGTTATTACTGATCTCGTATTCTGTTCGGGAGAACCAGTCCAGGTACGTACCGTCTGTCTGGGAACCGGTAAGTGTGAAAGATACCGGCTGGTCGGAAAAATTGAACAGTGCCAGGACCCTGTTTCCTTCGTTTTCCCTTACAAATGCGAGTATATCGGAGGGACCGTCGTGAGGTACTTCCTTCAGGGTTCCTCCAAAAGGCGGCACTTGCAAAGCAGGAAATGCTTTTCTGAGTGCTACCAGGTTTTTGTAGAATTCCGTGAACTCTGCGCTGTTATGGGGTTGCAGCGTGTCTTTTTCAAAAAACTCCAATCGTTTTGTATTGCCTTTTTCCTGCCCTGTGTAAATCAGGGGAATTCCGGGAAGTACAAAGGTCAGGGCTGCCATCTGGTGAACGGCATCTCCCATGCGTTCAAACTCGGTACCGCTCCATGAATTCTCATCGTGGTTGGATGTAAAAAGCAGCGGAATGGCATTGGGACCAAAATCACGCTGCATATCATTGAGGCACACGCGGATACTGTCGGCCGTCTTTTCGCCCCGGGCCACACTGTTCATGGTGTGATGCAGCTTCCAGGCATAATACGCATTGAAGGCCTTCTCTGTGTTCACGGGGTTCTCAGACTCGGCAAGCATGAAAATACCGGGACGGTGGCGGCGCAGCTCGGGAACGGCATGGTTCCAGAAATCCACGGGAGTCAGATCGGCCATATCGCAGCGAAATCCGTCAACCCCTACATCTTCGGTCCAGAAACGCATTTTTTCAACCATAGCTTCGCGCATTTCCTTGTTTTCATAATTCAAACGGGCGACGTCTGACCAGTCGTACAGAAATTCGGGTTCTCCGTCCGGTCTGCGTATGTACCAGTCTTGTTTATCCAACCATACGGCATCGCGGGATGTATGGGCAGCGACCCAGTCCAGGATGACTTTCATATCCAGTTCGTGCGCCCGGTCTACCAGGTTGCGAAAATCTTCCATGGTTCCGAATTCCGGATTTACGGCCCCGTAATCACGTATGGAATAATACGAACCCAGCGTACCTTTCCGGCCTTCCTGTCCTATGGGATATATGGGCATAAACCATAACACGTCTACTCCTATCTCCCGTAATTCCGGCAACATAGCCGCGAAAGCGTTGAATGTCCCTTCCGGTGTGATCTGTCTTGTGTTCACTTCGTATATTACGGCATTACGAATCCATCCGGGATGGACCTCCTTGTCTTGCTGTTGCGAGCAACCTCCTGCGATAACTGTCATAAAGATTATTGTTAATAGAATATGTTTCATAGTTCCGTTTTTATCAATCGTTGGTCATTATGGCAAATCCTTTTGGAGCCACCATGGTTTCTCCCATGTAAGGCACCAGGTCATCCGTGTTCAGACCGAAAGGCAACTCCAGGGAACGAATGTCAAAGAAATCATCTCCCTTGTTGATACATACAGCGACTACCTGATCCATATAGATGCGTACATAAGCCAGGACATCCGGGCTTACATGCAGCGGGAACAGATCTCCGTAAAGAAGTGCCATGTTTTCTTTTCGCAGCGATGTCAACCTTTTTACGCGTTCCTTCAAACGGATCTGCATGGGCGTATAGCCGTCAAATACCATCATCCTGCGGTTGTCGGGATCGTTGGCCCCGGGCATGCCTATCTCATCTCCGTAGTAAATACAGGGGACGCCCGGTAAGGTCATATTGAAAGCGTGGAGCATGGCCAGGTATTCGTAACCTATGTCGGATCCTACCCCGATATTTCTTTTCCATCCTGCCAGCTTATGGTCTTCGTCCATGGACAGCGCCCCGCCTGCCAGTGATATGTACCTGGCTTTATCGTGGTTCCCGCTTATGTTTCCCATCAGGTTGTGGTAGCCGTATTGCATAAGTCCGGATTGCAGTTCATTCCACAAATCTACAAAAGAGCCTTCAGTATTTACCGTACTGTTTAAAAAGGTATGATAAAGGTTGAAATCAAACTGTCCGTCCAGCATGCCTTTTTTAACATAACTGTTTATCAGGGAAGGCGAACCGTACGTCTCCCCTATCTGGAACACAGTCCTGTCCGGAAAATTTCTTACGATCTTGTCGGTTAATGTGCGCCAGAACAGTTCGTCTATGTGTTTTGTAGCGTCGTGGCGAAATCCGTCCAGATTGAATTTTTCCAGCCAGTACATTGCCGAGTCTGACAAAGCCGCGCAAACATCCGG
>JAAYYL010000078.1 GCA_012515395.1 Bacteroidales bacterium | reverse complement strand
TGGGCACAGTTTCGGACCCTGGCATACCCGTTTTGTGTGTCTGTCAGGAAAGGAACAAATAGTATATCTATGCCCTCGTTGGCTAATATCCGGCTTACTTCGGGAAATTCCACGTCGTAGCAGATCAGGATCCCGACCTTGCCACAATCCGTCTTGAAGGACTGGATTTTATTGCCTCCCTGCATTCCCCAGACTTTCGCTTCGTCCGGTGTTATATGAAGTTTTTCGTACCTTTCTACCCCGCCGTCTCTTTTACACAGGAATCCTACATTGTACAAATTGTTATTGACTATTTCAGGCATACTGCCAGTTATAATGTTGATGTTGTAAGAGATAGCCAATTTGGAAAAACGCCGAACAAAGGCTTCTGTATATCCGGCCAGTTTCCGGATAGCCTCGGCTTCAGAAAGATGATTGTATTCAGACATCAACGGAGCATTGAAAAACTCGGGGAAGAGAGCAAAATCCGATTTGTACCCGGATACCGCGTCTATGAAATACTCGGCTTGTTGCATTACTTCTTCCAGGTTCTTGTACAGTCTCATTTGCCACTGTATAAGGCCCAGACGCACAACGGATTTCTTGATGGCAGCCTTATTTCTCTTTTTTTCATAATAGACATTATCCCACTCCAACAGTACGGCATACTCCTGCGATTCCTTGTCTCCCCGCAAGTATCCTTTCAATATGCGGACCGGGTGAAAATCGTTGGACATCTGAAAATCCAGTACGGGATCATGGATCTCTTTCTTTTTCACCTTGTCAATATATTGGCGCGGAGTCATCTGTGACCCATACTGATGGTAATTGGGGATCCGGCCTCCGAAAACGATCCCTTTGAGGTTCAATTTTTCACAAAGTTCTTTTCTGTAGTCATAAAGACGCCGTCCCAGACGTAATCCCCTGAATTTCGGTCTTATAAAGATATCAATGCCATAGAGTTTGTTCCCTTTTGCAGTATGTGTGTTGAACGTATAACCACCGGTAATTTCCTCATAAGTATGCTTTTCATCAAACCTCGTATCGTCAATGATTATCGATAAGGCACACCCGGCGAGTTCGTTGTTCACTTTTATGCCCACCTGTCCTTCGGGAAAGAGCCGGACCAACGTTTTAATGTGATGCTCCTTCCAATACGTCTCGGGCATATTGGAATATGCCTCTATCATCGCATTGCGGATATCATCGTAATCTTCATTTTTTAAGAAGACTACTTCAATATTGTCAATAGAAGTGATGTCTTTCTTGTAGGTTGCCATATATCAATATTTATTTTGATCTGTTTTATAATAATTCACCCTTTCCAAACGTTTCCAGGCTCCCCTGGTAAAGTCGGGAACGCGAACCGGCCTGCCGTTGTTGGCAACCGATGTTCTGCTAAGTTCAATAATGGAGCTCCATTCGGCGGCATCGTATACATCCATATCCGGCGGAAGCCCGTTGCGCAGGCAATACACCAGCCGGTAATCCATAATAAAATCCATGCCTCCGTGCCCTCCGACCTCTTTGGCCTTTTGCCCCACTTCACGAACAATTGGATGTTCATAAAGCGCAAGGACCGAGTCTAACGCTTTGTCCGGCAGAAAGCGGTGTGCGTCGGGTTCCAGTGCGATCCCCGGACTTGGATATTTCTGCGCAAACCCTTTGGTGCCGCTGATCGTATGGAGGCGGCTATAGGGCCGCGGGCTGGTCACATCGTGCTGCAACATGATGGTCTTTCCTTTTATGGTTCTGATGACCGAGGTGTTCATGTCTCCGTTCAGGTACGTGGTTTTTGCATATTCGGATTCTTCTCCGAAGGTTTCCTTTGCATAGGCGGTCATCCCGAATTGAGCCGAGGAGACAGACACCAGGTAGTCCATCCGGTCTCCGCGGTGGATATTCAGGATGTGGGCTACCGGACCCAATCCGTGGGTGGGATAAAGATTTCCGTTTTCCTGCCGGTTGTGCTCCAGGCGCCACATGTTCCAGTACCCGGAGGTGTCGTTGAAATTCAAATACCTCAGATCATGAATGTAGGCCCCTTCGGCATGTACGATCTCACCGAAAACACCTTGTTGTGCCATATTCAGCGTCGCCATTTCAAAGAAATCATAATTGCAGTTCTCCAGCTGGATACAATGGCGGCGGGTCTTCTCGGCAGTATTGACCAACTGCCAGCACTCGTCTATAGTCAGCGCTGCAGGCACTTCCAGTGCCACATGCTTTCCCTGCTCCATGGCATAGACCCCAATTGGCGTATGTAAATCCCAATGTGTGCAGACATAGATCAGATCCACATCTTCCCGTTCACAAACCCGCTTCCAGTCTTCCGGACCGGTATAGGTTTCTGCACGGGCGAATCCCCTTTCCACAAGTATTTCGTTAGCACGCTCCACATTCTCGGGCACCACATCGCATAACGCCACCACCTTCACCCCATCCAGGAACGTATACCTGTGAACAGCACCTGACCCCCTCATTCCCAAGCCAATGAAAGCAATCCTAACCGTATCCAGGGGCTCACACCTAAGCTCCAGCACGTCCGTAATCCCGGGCTCACGGGCCGGAACAGGGAAAGTGATGATTTGTTGGTTGTCGTTGCACGACAGCATAGAAGCTGCCAATAAAAGTGCCGCTGCAATGGAGGAAAAGCATTTCATAACTACAAAATTTATCTTCAAATATCGGGAAAATATACATAAAAAAATCGTACCCCGGGGGTACGATTTTTATAAGTCTCTGATACAGAGCTAAACGAACAATATGTGCAACGCACCCTTATTTCTTGATAGAAACACTTACCGGTGTGGTATGTTGCAGATTGTCGCTGACCGGGCACCTGTCTTCAATGGCTTTGGCCCATTTTTCCAGGGTTGCATCATCGGCATCGGTATCGGGTTTCAGAACCACGGAAATTTCTTTGAAACCTGCGCGTTCTTCAAAACTTTGTCCGAACAAACGTGCGGGATTCAGGGGCCCGCTGACGTCTATCTTAACTCCTCTCAATGTCATGTTCAATTCTTTGGCAACAACATGAGCCATAACGTTCAGACATCCGGCAAATGCACCCAGAACATATTCTACGGGATTAGGGCCTTCATCGGTTCCACCCAGTTCGGCGGGTTCATCAATTACTATTTCAAAATTGCGTGCCTTCACGATGGTCTTTGTTGCATTTTCACTTTGGGCGCTAACCCTTACTTTCATATCTGCCATAATCGTATTTTAAATGGTTAATATACATAATAATACATAATTTATGCCGCAAAGTAGAAAGCAGCCATGCAGTTTTTCATGAGAAAATATGTAATATTACATGTTTTTAATTCAATCCATAAGCATGAAAACCACCAATAACTATCCCTGGGCAACCCATCTGAAAGAAGAAGAACTGGATGCATTGATGGGTTCATCTGTGGAGCTTGAATACGATAAGTTTGATGTGATCATTAAACAGGGGTCCATGGCTTCACAGATCATGGTGCTGGAAGAAGGCATGGTTAAACTGAACTTTCAGGAGAGTGGAAAAGATACCACCTTTGGTTTTGGCGGAAAGGGAGATTTTATTGGCCTGATGTGTTCATTTGTAAAAAAGCGGCTGGATTTTTCTGCTGTGGCAATCACTCCCTGCCGGATCCGGATCTTTGACAGGGATGTGTTCGAAAAACTGATTGAACATAACGGCAAGTTCGCCATTTATATTGTGACCATTATGTCCCAAATGATAAAGGAGACCTGTCACAATCTCATTACTTTGAAGCACAGGAATGCAGGCGGATCACTGGCTACTTTATTGCTGAACCTTGTGAGGGTTTTTGGGGAGCATCAGATAGCCATCCCCTTTACACGGGAAGAAATGGCGCATACCCTGGGCTATTCCAAGGAAAGCATCATTAATACCCTGTCAGACTTTCAAAAAGACAATATTATATCCATTTCCGGCAAAAATCTTGAGATCCTGGACAAAAAAGCCCTGGAGAACATTGCCGAGAAGGGCTAATAATGCGTTGCGTCTAATGTGCGACGGACCCCGATTTCATTAACCGCTATCACCCCTTCCGGTATTAGATCAAAAATGAAGCTCATCCCGGAAATCCGTTCAAAATCAAACCCGGGATGATCCTTGGCATACTGTTTCAAAGGAAAACTGTAAGTCTGAAGGATGATTTCCCATTCGGCTTGCGGTTGCATAAAACCCAGTTTTGTCATTTTTCGTTTGAGCGGGTGTTGCAGCGGGGCGAAATCACTGATTGGGAATTCCAGTACAGAGCCGTTACGGTCGGTCAGACGAACGGTGAAATCAATAAAGGGTTTGTCAGTCTCATCAATTTCCTCATCTTCGGTATCATCAGCATCTTCTGCATCTTCCGATTCCTTATCCTCAACCGCATCCTCTTCCTCATCTGCTTCCTCTTCCGCTCCGGGTGGGTTTGCTTTTTCGTCCAACTCGGCAAGGGAAAATGTGATGACGGTGTTGAGATCGGTGTTCAGGGCTCCTTCGGGCCAGGTGATGTGATATGCGGGAACCAGGGTGTCGCTTTGGGTGGTATTCCAGCCCAGAAAAAGGGCACGGGTGTCGCTGTCGCCCCAGCTTAAGTGAAGGGCCTGCTCGCGCCAGATGCTCAGGTCCTCGGCGCAGACGCGGCTTTCAGGCAGAGAAGCCGTTGTCAGATCCAGGTCTTCGGAGAAAGTGCTAACCGAAAATGTTTCGGGTTGCCGGTATTGATTCAGGTATACGGTTTCCGGTAGCCAGTTCCGGGCATAACGGTAATCCATGAACATGGGGCGGTATTGGTGTTGTCCGCGCAGTGTGGCATCCAGAAAGGCCCCGATATACGTTTTGGAAATGGTTTGCTGGTCTTCCTGCGTCATGAGTTGTCCCAGGTTGTAGAAATTGATCCGTGGTGAAGGAAAATCGGTGCGGCCCCAGCTGCTGTTGAACTGGCCGTGATTGGCTCCCCATATGTACAATCCGGCAGCAAACCCTTCAAATCCCTCAGTAAACATAAGGCGATTGAATTGGCGCATCCCCTGGTAGGAAGAAACATCGGCATCGTGCGAACCCTGCAGTACCAGGTAATTGACATCGGTCAGCGGGGTACGCATCCGGCCCGGCTGGTATTGCCCGTCACAAGGAGCAATGGCGATGACCGAGCGTATATTGAAATTGAAATCAAACACTTCATTGGCATTGTCGGGATAATAAGGTAATCGGTTAAACAACGCGGCATGTGCAACCGCCTCTCCGCCCCGTGAATGTCCGATCAAAGCAATCCGGCTGGTATCCACTTTACAGTAAAAAGGATTGTCTTCCAGGCCGTTCCAATTCCTCCACACTTCCAGGTGTTTGAGAAGCAGCCATCCGCGGACGTTGTTTTCCCCTTGCAATCCTTTGGGAATGTCAAAATAGGCACCGTTCAGAAAATTTTCATCCACCGAGGCCATTATATACCCCTTGGAGGCCAGCAAGCGACCCAGGTATTCGTAACCCGGATCCGAAAAATCCTGTGCCGAGTGGTTTCCGTGAACGATCAGCACCAGCGGGAAAGGTCCTTGTCCCTGCGGATACCACACCTGCGCATTCAAAGGCAATGAATCCTTATCAAACCCGAAATACCAGGTGCGCATTTTTCCGCTGAATCCCTTCCAGGAATCCAGGAAAGTGGATCCATCCACCGGTTGTGTAATCAGGTCCGCCTTCTCTCCGAAGACCTCCCTGTGCCTGTCTTCTCCGCTGCCGTAAGTCAGGTATGCCACCTGATACGTTCCCGGTTCGCCCGGATGCGCCATTTGCAGAACAGGAGGCATGTTTTGGGCCGAGTTGGCCGCCGAAAGCGGCATGTCAACCGATTTTCCGGGGTACAGCATCCAGGTCAGACCGCCTGCAATACCCGTCACTCCCAGGATCAGGCATGCTACGGCCAGTGCTTTTTGGAATTTTTTGAGCCCTGTCCATGGCTTTCCGAATTGGACAAGAGCCCCGCCCAAAAGCATACAACTGATTGCAATGGTGAAATATACCAGCAACGTTCCCGGCAATTTGGTATTATAGAACATCATAACTACAGGGACACCGCTTACAAACGCAGCCGCCAGCCATACATTCAACTTAGCCAGTCCTCTGATCAAGGCAACGGCCAAAAAAGCTCCTGCAATGGAAATCATCAGGAGCGATAAAATCAGAATAAGGGTTGTAAGCCAACCCAATATTTTAATATCTGCAAGTGCGGGAATGGCCAAAGCTAAAGCAAAACCGACAAAAACAGCAATGGCGGCAGCCTTGAGGGTTTTAGATTTTATCATCATGTGTTGTCAGGTTATTTTTGAATGAATTATTACCAAATATATATAAAACGGATAACCTGACCGTTTTGTTGCATGCTTACCGGTATTTTTCCAGCGCACGTTTCAAAATTTGCTGAATCTTTTCAGCCAGCCATGCAGGTTCCATTACCTTGACTGAATCACCATGCATGAGGATTTCCTGGGTCAGTTCGTAATTGGGTATGACACGAAGTGCGATGCGGCATTCTTTTTCGTTGTCAATCAGCACCTTCTGCGATTTGTGCAAGGGAAGCGTTTTGATATACTTTCCCTGAGTATGTGTGAAAGACAATACCACATCCTGCACGGTATTTTGTGAAAACATCAGGCCAATGGTCTGGTCAAAAAGACACGCGGGATCCAGGTTCTGATCGGGCGTGAAGGTTTCCGCTTTGATATCCAGATCCCTGACACGATCTATTCCGAATATCCTGAGCGTTTTGGTCCCGTCCACTATGCCTATGACATACCACCGGTTCAGGTATTCCCTCAACAGATAAGGTTTTAGTGTGTAAGCAGTCACTTTTTCCGTTTGGAAATTGTAATGATTGAAGCTTATTTTCCTGTTTTCAATTACGGCTTTCAAAAGCGGCTTCAGATTTTC
>JAAYYL010000077.1 GCA_012515395.1 Bacteroidales bacterium | reverse complement strand
GCAGTGGTAAATAAGCCCATTAAGTTTGTTAGTTCAGGAGAGAAAATGGATGCCCTGGATGTGTTTTATCCTTCACGTATTGCAGACAGGATCCTGGGTATGGGAGACATAGTCAGCCTGGTGGAAAAAGCACAGGAACAGTTCGATGAGGAAGAAAGCAAAAAATTAAGAAAGAAACTGGCACAGGACAGTTTTAATTTCAATGATTTCTTAACCCAGATCAGGCAGGTCCAAAAGATGGGCAATATCAAGGATTTGGCATCCATGATACCGGGTGTGTCCAAAATGATTAAAGATCAGGAAATTGACAACGATGCGTTTAAAGGTATTGAAGCCATTATCTCTTCAATGACTCCGGAAGAAAGGGACAATCCGTCGCTTTTGAACGGTACCCGGCGCAAGCGTATAGCATCAGGAAGCGGAACATCCATAACGGAAGTTAACCGTTTGATCAAACAGTTTGACGATACACGTAAAATGATGAAGAACCTGCGCGGGGGTCGCGGCATGGCCATGGCAAATGCGTTAAGAAAAGGAGGATTATCATAATGAAATTAATAGATGGAAAACAAACGGCACAGGACCTGAAAAAGGATATTGCCGTTGAAGTAGCGGATTTTATTCGCCAATACGGCAGAAGACCTCATCTGGCAGCTGTTTTGGTGGGGGAAGACCCTGCCAGCCAGACTTATGTCCGGAATAAAGAAAAAGATTGCAAGGAAGTGGGGATGGATTCGTCCCTGTACAAATTCCCTGACACCATTACCCGGGAGGAACTGATCTCCTGCGTTCAGACCATTAACGACGATCCCGAAATTGACGGCCTGATAGTCCAGTTACCGCTCCCGGATCACCTGGATGCACAGGAGATAATTGAAACAATCGATCCTTCTAAAGACGTGGACGGGTTTCACCCTGTCAATGTGGGACGTATGGTTTTAGGTTTGCCGTCTTTCGTTTCGGCTACACCGGCGGGTATTGCGGATTTGCTGGAGTATTACAAGATTCCTACTCAGGGTAAGGAATGTGTGATTATCGGACGCAGTAATATTGTGGGAAAACCATTGGCCAACCTGTTGTCCCAAAAAGGTCCCGGAGGGGATTGCACCGTGACATTATGCCACAGCCGTACGAAGGAGCTGGATAAAATATGCCGCAGGGCCGACATCCTTATTGCTGCCCTGGGCCGGCCCGGTTTCCTGAAAGCAAATATGGTAAAGGAAGGTGCAGTGGTCATAGATGTAGGCATTTCACGGGTAGAAGACAAAAATACCAAATCCGGATTCCGGCTGGCGGGAGACGTGGATTTTGAACAGGTAGCTCCGCGTTGCAGTTACATAACACCGGTACCCGGAGGGGTGGGGCCCATGACACGTGTATCATTGTTAAAAAACACATTGAAGGCAGCCTTAAAACACATTAAATAACATCAATATGGAAAGAAGACATTTTTTAAAGACCGCTGTGCTGGGCGCAGTAGCCGGAACAGTGGGGTTGAAAGGAATGAAGCTCTTTGCCTCGGAAAAAACAGCCCCGGGAACCATTCCCGGTAAAGACAACATTCCCGACATGGTGGCCATTATGGGTGGAGAACCCGAACAACTTTATGCCCGGGCCATTCAGGAAATGGGTGGCATGTCCCGGTATATCAAACCCGGAATGAAAGTAGTTGTAAAGCCGAACATCGGATGGGACAAAAGCCCCGAATACGCTGCTTGCACGAATCCGGTACTTGTGGGTGCCATAGTCAGGGATTGCCTGGCAGCCGGAGCTTCCCAGGTAAAAGTGTTTGACCACACTTGTGACCACTGGAGAGGCTGTTATGAGAACAGCGGTATTCAGGAAGCTGTCAAACAAGCAGGCGGAGAAATGGTCAATGCCCATGAAGAAAGGTATTTCCGTGATACGGAATTGCCTCAGGCTCTGAGGATGAAAACGGCAAAGATCCACGAAGCTCTGCTTGAATGCGATGCCTGGATCAATGTTCCCGTACTGAAGAATCACGGTGGAGCCAGGATGACACTGTGTATGAAAAATTACATGGGGATTGTTTGGGATCGCAGGTATATGCATTCCAATGATTTACAGCAGTGTATAGCGGATGCCGCAACCTATGAAAAACGTCCGGTACTCAATATCGTGGACGGGTACCGCATCATGACACAAAACGGACCCAAGGGCCGAAGCCTGGAAGATGTGCAGACCCCCAAAGCCTTGTTCATGTCACAGGACATTGTTGCTGTAGATACGGCAGCTACACAGTTTTTCAACCAGTTCCGTGCCATGACGCTGGAAGACGCTTCCCACATCTTGCTGGCGGAAAAGCATCAGCTTGGAACCACAAAACTTGACGCATTGAATATTAAACGTATCCGTCTCTGATGCAACTCTACGGTTTTCTGAGATGGGCCCGCAGGATCATTGCTTTGGCAGTTTTTACAGGGCTCGCGTACTTTTTCATTGCTTTTTCCGCCAAAGCGACAGCCCTTTGGAGTGCACTACTGGGATTGCAGATTGTTCCCGGCATACTGGGTATTGCCACAGGGGGCTTGGTAACCGTTATCATTGTGTTTCTTTTAACGTTGTTATTCGGACGTGTTTATTGTTCTTTGCTATGTCCCCTGGGTATATACCAGGATATCGTATACCGTATTGGCTTGTTTTTAAGAAATAAGAAAAAACGCAGGACCCGTTATACCAAACCGCATAACACACTCAGGTACTCCATATTGATATTTGTTGTTATTTGTGTGGCTTTTTCTTTTGTAGTACCCCTGGTTTGGCTGGATCCCTACGGCTTGTTCGGGAAGATGGCCACCAATATTGGCAGGCCGCTGGCCTATATCGTTTCAGGTTCAAAGTACGATGCCTGGAACCTGGCGGCTTTCCTGATTTCTGCGGTAATTCTGGTAGCTTTGACAGTTACGGCATTTTTCAAGGGAAGACTTTACTGCAACACCATTTGTCCGGTTGGCACATTATTGGGACTGATATCCCGTTATTCCATGTTCCGTGTAAAAATAGACCCGGGATCCTGTACGCATTGTCAGCTTTGCAGTATGAATTGCAAAGCATTTTGCATAGATGCCGGAACACCGGTCATTGACAATTCGCGCTGTGTCGTCTGTCTGAACTGTGTTTCCAAATGTGCCAAAGGATCCATTCGTTACCGGTTTGCCTGGACTCCGAAAAAGAAATTACCATCGGTCCCTGAAAAGAAACAGCAGTCCGCCGGTACTAACCGGAGGGCTTTCCTGCTGGCTGCAATGGGTACGGGCGCCGGAGCCATACTGCTGAACCGGTTCACAGAGAAAAAGATTATCAATATTCCCAAAGCCATGCCTCCCGGTGCCGGAACACTGGAACGTCTCAAAGATACCTGTATAGCTTGCCATGCCTGCATAGCGGCTTGTCCCGCTCACATTATCAAACCGGCCATGGGAGCATTCGGATGGCAGGGTTTCCTGTTGCCGTCGGTTTCTTATGACAACGGTTTCTGCGGTTTTGATTGCCAAAAATGCCAGGAAGTTTGTCCTTCCGGAGCTTTGCAGCTGATGCCGCTGGAAGAGAAAAAGCGCGTCAAAATGGGCGTTGTGAAACTCATGCTGGAGAATTGCATAGTAGAAAAATACGGAACGGATTGCGGAGCTTGTGACGAACATTGTCCCGTTAAGGCCGTAAGAATGACCCCCCGTGAAGGAAGCGACAAACTGTTCCCGAAAACTACTCCGGCCCTGTGCATCGGATGCGGTGGGTGCGAATTCATTTGTCCTGCAAGGCCGAAAGCTATTGTGGTAATTCCATTGTCCGAACAGCGCCGGGCAGATGCCCCGGTTATAGACGCTACAATAAATATTGAAGTGGACGGTTTCGGTTTCTAGTCCCTGTTGTCCGTATCTATAAGATCAGGCCTCAGCCGTTCCGTACGGTCGAGGCTTTTTTCTTCCTGCCAGTTACGAATCTTTACGGGATCACCGCTTAGCAGTATCTCAGGAACTTTCCATCCCATGAAATCGGCCGGGCGTGTATAAATGGGAGGTGCCAGCAATCCGTCCTGAAAGCTGTCGGTCAGGGCGGAAGTTTCATCTGTCAGGGCTCCGGGCAGCAAACGTACCACGGCATCCGTAATAACGGCCGCTGCAAGCTCTCCTCCGCTTAGCACATAATCGCCTATGGATATCTCTTTTGTGATCAGATGGTCCCGTATCCTTTGATCGATCCCTTTATAATGTCCGCAAAGGATAATGATATTTTGCAGGCAGGACAGTCGATTTGCTTCTTTCTGGGAGAAAGGTTCTCCGTCCGGACTTGTGTAAAGTATCTCATCGTAGGAACGTTCTTTTTTCAGATCTTCCAAAAGTTTGTATACCGGTTCTATCATCATGACCATCCCGGCATCTCCCCCGAAGGCATAATCGTCCGTTTGCCGGTATTTTCCCTTTCCGTAGGCCTTCAGATCGTGAATGACAATCTGAACAAGGGATCCTGTCCTGGCTCTTTTGACTATGGAGTGAGAAAGAGGACTTTCCAGCAACTCGGGAAGTACCGTTATTATGTCGATTCTCATAATAATGCAAAAGTAAGCATAATTCCATATATTGGAGTTTTTCATTACATTTGCAAGCTATAAATACTAATTCCTTTCTCGTACAATGGATCCTGAATTGAACAACTCTGCTCCCATGGAGCAATTCGACGACAAAAAACAACAGGAAAACAAAGTGGTCGAATCTACGCAAAACACAGAAACAACAGACTATTCGACTTTGTCAATAGCCGAGCTTCTGACTGAATTTGAACGACTTATAGAAGCCGAGGACAAAACGGAAATGCATAAAAATGCAGATATTATCAAGTCCTGTTTCTATAAATTACTCCGGAAAGACCAACCCTCCGAAAATGGAGATCCGGAGGTTGCGACTCAGGTGCAGGAAAGCCCGGAAGAAACCGCGTTCAAACAGTTGTATGCACGCTACAAAGTTTTGCGTGCAGACCTTTTGCGCAGCATAGAACAACAAAAAGAAAGGAATCTGGAAGAGAAACTGGCCATTATCGACGGTATCAAAGAACTTCTTGAGAAACAGGAAGACATCAACCATACATTTCCCGAGTTTCGCAACTTACAGTTACACTGGAAAGAAGTAGGCCCGGTTCCCATAACGCGTACCAAGGATATTTGGGAAACTTATCAGCATTACGTAGAAAAGTTTTACGATTACGTAAAGATCAATAAGGAATTGAGGGACCTTGATTTCAAACGCAACCTGGAGATAAAGGAAAAACTGTGTGAAAAAGCTGCAGCCCTGGTAGATGAACCGAATGTGGTATCTGCATTTCATAAATTGCAGAAATTGCACGAAGAATGGCGGGAAACGGGACCGATAGCCCGTGAACTGAGAGAACCCATGTGGGAACGCTTCAAACTGAGCACTACTGCTATCAACAAAAAGCACCAGGAATATTTTGAGGAACAGAAGAAACATCAGCGTGAAAATCTGGAAGCCAAACTGGCATTGTGCGAAAAGGCAGAAAAAATCGTAGGGCTTATAGAAAACGACGAAATCAACTGGAATAAAAGGGCCAAAGAACTGGAAGCAATCCAGAAAGAATGGAGAACCATAGGCTTTGCCACCAAAAAAGAAAACCAGAAAGTATACGACCGTTTCCGGGCTGCATGTGATAAATTCTACGGGGAAAAGAGGGAATTTTATGCAAAATTCAAGCACGAAATGCAGGATAACCTTGCCCAGAAGATAGCCTTATGTGAGCAGGCAGAAGCGGTTAATATGAGTGATGACTGGCGTCGGACGACCGACCAGCTGATTCATTTTCAAAAGCAATGGAAAGAGATCGGACCCGTACCCAGAAAACAGGCGGAAGCCATCTGGAAACGTTTCCGTTCCGCTTGTGATGTATTCTTTACCCGAAAAGCCGAACATTTTTCCAAACTGGAATCTTCTTTTGAAGACAACCTGGCCAAAAAAGAGGCTATATTGCGGGAACTGGAAAGTTTTGACCCCTCATCGGTTAACGACCTTCAAGGCGCACTAAGGGATTTTCAGGCACGTTGGAATCAGATCGGTTTTGTTCCCATCAAAGAGAAAGATGCCGTTCAGAGTCAATATAAAAATTTGATAAATAAGCATTTCGGACATTTCAATCCCGGATTTTCAGAAAAACGCGGAAACGTACGTCAGGCAAAAAGAAGGTCTTCTGAAAGTCACAGTGAACACGACAAACTAATTGTTCGTTTCCGTCAACTGGAATCAGAAATCACGGTATGGGAGAACAACATGGGTTTCTTTGCCAAATCCAAAAATGCCGATAAGATCATTGCCGATACCTGCAAAAAAATTGAAGAAGCAAAAGCCGAGTTAAAGGCGTTGGAAGAAAAGATCAAACAGATAGAAAACAATGAATAAAAATACGATTTGGGCCGTTTTGTTGATAGGAGCCATACTTTTAGGCTTCAGCCTTTACAATAACAGAGCAGCCAAAGAGCAGCAAAAAGAACAATCAATACGTGACTCAGTCGCTTATTCGGCAGCTATGGAAGCAGCTGCAAAGCAGGAACCCGAAGATACATTGCCTCTACCCGCTGACAATAAGCCGGGAATTCCTCAGCCGGCAGGGTCAGCCGACGGATACCAGTTTTCCAACGCATATCTTAACCGGGCACTGGAAGGATCGGATTCTTTATACGTGCTGGAAAATGATAAGATCAGGATAGCTTTTACAAATCGTGGAGGTCAGCCTTACAGCGTACAGATTAAAAATTTCAAGACTTACGACGGGGACAGCCTGGAATTATTCCGGGGACCGACAAACAATTTTTCACTTGATCTGTACACGGGAGAACAAATCAATACCGGGGAGTTTTTCTTTACAACACGGGTAATAGAACAGGAAAATATACTCACTTTTACCCTTCATTTTGACCAGGACGCCTACCTGGAATATGTATACGTGCTGAACGAAGATGCTTACCTGCTTAATCTGCAGATCAACCTGGTGGGTATGGATCGCTATATCCCGCGCAATGTTACCCAGATGGACCTGAACTGGCTCGTAGACGTTCGCCATCTGGAAAAAGGCTTTGACAATGAAAAGAATTATTCCACCATTGCTTATAAATACCCCAATTCCACTGAAGTTGAGAACATGGGTCACAGAAAGGCCGATGGCTCTGAATCCATCACCACACGTCTGGAATGGGTGGCTTTTCAGCAACAGTTTTTCTCTGCCATTCTCATAGCTGACGAAAGCTTTAACAGCGGGGACCTTTCATTCCGGTTCTATGAAGCCGAAAATGCAGATACGCTGTTAATGAATTGCAGGGCTTTCATGCAAATACCCTATCAGGCATCACCGCAGCAGAGTATTCCTTTACAGTTCTACTTCGGGCCAAACGGTTATTATTCCTTAAAGGCTTATGACAGGTCTTTTGAGCAGATCATTCCAATGGGAGGCTTCCTGATCAAATGGATAAACCGTTTCGGTATTATTCCCATTTTTAATTTTCTGAACCGATTCATCAGCAATTTCGGACTTATCATCTTCCTGATGACCATTATCATTAAACTGGTCATATCACCTTTCACCTTCAAATCACACATGTCATCTGCCAAGATGCGGGTTTTGAAACCGGAAATCGATAAGATAAATGCAAAATATCCCAAGAAGGAAGATGCCCTGAAAAAACAACAGGAAACCATGGCCCTGTATAAAAAGACAGGTGTCAGCATGATGGGAGGATGCTGGCCCATGTTGTTCCAGATGCCCATTCTGTTTGCCATGTTCCGGTTTTTCCCGGGTTCCATTGAATTGCGCCAGGAAGGGTTCCTCTGGGCGGACGACCTGAGCGGGTACGATTCCATATTGGAATTGCCGTTCAATATTCCGCTGTATGGAGATCACATCAGTCTATTTGCCCTTCTGATGGCACTTTCCATGTTTTTCTATTCAAAAATGAATATGAAGCAACAACCCGCGACCAGTCAGCAAATGCCCGGTATGCAGGGAATGATGCTCTATTTCATGCCTTTGATGATGTTGGTGGTTTGTAACAACCTGTCCGCAGCATTGAGTTATTACTACCTGCTCTCCAATTTGATTACCATGCTGCAGACATGGATCATTCAAAAATTCTTTGTGGATGAAGAAAAACTCTACAGGCAATTGAAGGAAAAGGCCGAAAAAGCGCCTGTCACACCTAAAAAATCAAAATTTCAGCAACGACTGGAACAAATGCAGCGCCAGCAGCAGCAACAAATGAAAAACAAACGTTAGATTTCCGCGTGTCCCTCAAAAGTTTGTACGGCTCCTCCTGTGAGGAAAACATCAGCGAATGAATCCCCGTTTTGTCTGAATTCCACTTCAAGGTTGCCTCCTTTAGTCTGGATGAACCAATGGTCCAGAAGACTCTTAGTATGCATACGGGCGGATATTGCGGCAGCAGCAGAACCTGTTCCGCATGCCCATGTCTCATCTTCCACCCCTCGTTCGAAAGTTCTTACGTACAGGCATCCGTTATCAAGGATCTCAACAAAATTCACATTGATTCCTTCTTCCCCAAAATCTTTGTGCCAGCGCCAGAAAGGTCCTTCTACTGCTATATTAACATCTTTTACGTTGTCTGTGAATTTTACCAGGTGAAGCGATCCGGTATCCGCTACGTAAGAATTCTTGTCGTACAGACTGATCTTTTCAACGTCGTTCAATTGTAATTTCACTTTGGCGTGTTGCCCGGATTTTTCAATAACCAATCCGGTATGAGGCCCGTCTATGGATCTGAAATAATGATTTTTCAGACCAAGGCTGTCTGCAAATGCAACCAGGCACCTGCCCCCGTTACCGCACATGGTCCCCTCGGTACCGTCCGAATTGAAAAAATTCATAAAATATCCGTAAGGAGGTTCATCCTGTTCCAAAAGCATAAGTCCGTCCGCCCCTATGCCAAAACGTCGGTGACATAAGGCATAGATCTGCTTTTCCGTTAAGTGGTAATTTCCTGACAGGTTGTTGATTAAAATGAAATCATTTCCGGCTCCGTGGTATTTACAAAATGGCAGTTTCATTGCTTTGGTATGAATTTTGAAAATGTTGCGATGAAACAAAAGTAGTTAAATTTAAAGAGATATAAGTTATGAAAAACAAAGTCGGACTTACAATAGTCATCACGGTCCTTTTAAGTGTGGGGACTACATTGTTGATCAATCATTTTACCGGAAATTCAAAAGACGTTGAAAAAGTATATGTGAGCTCGGGTCAGGAACCCGTCATACAGCAGGTATCCCTTCCCGAGGTTCAGTACCCCGATTTTACCTATGCAGCTGAAACGGGTGTTAAGGCCGTAGTGCATGTAAAAGTGGTCAAAAACGGACAACAGGCCATGGGCCCTCAGAGCCTTTTTGATTTCTTTTTCGGTTACGGGAATCCGTCTCCGCAAATCCGTCCCCAGGTAGGAGCCGGTTCCGGAGTCATCATTTCACGTGACGGATACATCATTACGGCAAATCACGTTATTGACGGTGCTGATGAAGTTTTGGTCACACTGGATGATAAGAGGGAATTCGAAGGCCGAGTCATAGGGAAAGATCCGGCAACCGATATCGCATTGCTAAAGATTGAAGCCGAAGACCTGCCCGCGTTGAAATTCGGTAATTCAGATGATCTTCGTCTGGGCCAATGGGTTATAGCCATAGGAAATCCTTACGATTTGCGTTCTACCATTACCGCCGGGATTGTCAGTGCCAAAGGCCGCAGCCTGCCCTCATACCAGGATGAATTTAAAATTGAGGCATTTATTCAGACAGATGCCGCCGTAAATCCCGGAAATTCCGGAGGAGCGCTGGTCAATGCCAAAGGAGAGCTGGTGGGCATCAATACGGCAATTGCTACCCGTACGGGATCTTATTCCGGTTATTCGTTTGCCGTTCCCAGCAGCATTGCTCAAAAAGTGGTAGACGACCTGCGTAAATACGGCATCGTTCAACGGGCCTTATTGGGAATAACGATGCAGGATGTTACCGGTGAACTGGCAGAGGAAAAAGATATCAGGGACATTAAAGGCGTATACATTCACGAGGTTCTGGAAGACGGAGCCGCTCACAAGGCAGGGATAAAAGAAGGAGATATACTGTTGGAAGTTGACGGTGTCAAAGTCAATTCAGGTACTTCGGTCCAGGAACAGATCAGCAAATTCAGTCCCGGTGACAAAGTGGGCCTGTTGCTTCGCAGAGGAAATAAAGAAGTCAAAGTAACGGCCACGTTGCAGAATCAATCCGGAGACACACAACTTCTGAGCGAAACGGAAGGGGACGTAACTCACTTCATGGGAGCACAATTACGTCCGGCCGGGAAAGAAGTCAGGGACCAATTGCGTATCCGTTCCGGTATTGAAGTGACTGCCATCAGTGACGGCAAACTGAAAGACGCCGGTATCCGGAAAGGTTTTGTCATTACGCACGTGAATCAGAAACCTGTATCAACCGTTCAGCAATTTGCACTGGCCATACAAACTGCACAACGCGGAGTGCTGATAGAAGGCCGTTATCCGGACAGATCCGTATATTATTATGCATTAGGAAACTAATTTTATCAATTTTAATTGATTTTTGAAACATAAACTGCCCTTTTACGTATAAGAGGGCAGTTTATAATTTTATTTGGATGAGACAATTAAAAATTACAAAATCCATTACTAACAGAGAAAGTGCTTCTCTGGACAAGTATTTACAGGAAATAGGCAGGGAAGATCTGATCTCTGTGGAAGAAGAAGTGGAATTGGCACAGCGTATCAGAAAAGGAGACCAGGAAGCGCTGGAAAAACTGACCCGTGCTAATCTGAGATTCGTGGTTTCGGTGGCAAAACAATACCAGAACCAGGGCCTGAGCCTGCCTGATTTAATAAATGAAGGGAATCTGGGATTGATCAAAGCTGCTGAAAAGTTTGACGAAACACGCGGATTCAAATTTATATCATATGCTGTCTGGTGGATCAGGCAATCGATCCTTCAGGCACTTGCCGAACAAAGCCGTATTGTAAGATTGCCGCTGAATCAGGTTGGTTCGCTCAACAAAATCAACCGTGCTCTTTCCAAATTCGAACAGGAACACGAACGGGTGCCTTCTCCTGAAGAGCTGGCCGAGATCCTTGAAATCCCGAGTGAGAAAATTTCCGATACCCTGCGTGTTTCAGGCCGTCACGTGTCCGTTGACGCTCCTTTTATTGACGGGGAAGACAACAGTTTGCTGGATGTCCTTGTAAACAACGATTCTCCCAATGCAGACCGCGGTCTGGTAAATGAAAGTCTGAACAAGGAAATTGAAAGGGCTTTGTCTACCTTATCAAAACGGGAAAGGGATATTGTCAAGTATTTCTTTGGTATAGGAACCCAGGAAATGACGTTGGAAGAGATCGGTGAAGAATTCGGACTTACCCGGGAACGTGTCCGCCAGATAAAAGAAAAAGCCATACGACGTTTGCGTCACAGCGCCAGGAGTAAATTACTCAAAGCTTATCTGGGGTAGCCTATGTTTGAAGCAATAGGTAACGCAATTCACACCTTCAGTTCCTGGCTGAATCTGCCATTATTCATAACCCTTATCGGAGGGGGATTGTTTTTTATGATCTATTCCCGGTTTATACCTTTCCGGTATTACGGAAAGGCTTTGAAAGCTACGGGAGTCAAGGAAGATAAGGCTGAAGGGCAACTCAGTTCGTTTCAGGCCCTTACATCAGCAATTGCCGCTACGGTAGGTTTGGGAAACATCTCCGGAGTAGCCGTGGCCATTACTGTTGGAGGACCGGGTGCCATCTTCTGGATGTGGGTAAGCGCCTTTCTGGGTATGGCTACCAAATTTTTTGAAGGGACCCTTTCCATCATGTACAAAGGAAAAGACAGTGCGGGAGAGATGCAGGGAGGAACCATGTACATGATAACCCGGGGATTGGGAAAAAAATGGAAACCTCTGGCAGTTGTCTTTTCCGTTTCAGGGATGATAGGAACTTTTTGCCTGATGCAATCCAACCAGCTTACCGAAGCATTGCAGACCGTTGTATTCACCCCGGCCGGTATTGAAAATTCGCTGGGATTGAGGTTTGTTGTGGGATTGGTTATTGCAGCATTGGTCTCTGTTGTAGTATTGGGCGGCATCAAACGAATCGGGAAAGTGGCTTCCCGTTTGGTCCCGTTTATGGTTGCTTTTTATTTTCTGATTGTTTTTTACATCATATTCACGAATCTGAGCGTTGTGCCGGAAGTATTCCGGTCCATTTTTACGGAAGCATTCAATTTCAAGGCCGGATTAGGCGGTTTTGCCGGCTCTGTGATCGTTATCGGGGCCCGAAGGGCTGCTTTCGTCAACGAAGCAGGGATCGGGACAGCCTCCATGATGCACGGAGCTTCCCGCAACAGCCAGCCGGTCCGCGAAGGACTGGTTGCCATGATTGCTCCTTCCATAGACTCGGGACTTATCTGTACCTTGACGGCCCTGGCCGTTCTTATAAACGCACAATACAACGTTTCAGATGTGCAGGGCATGCAAATGGTCATGGAATCGTTTGAACGTTCCATCCCGGGATGGGGAAGTTATCTGCTCATGGGAGTTGTACTTGTTTTTGCTTTTTCTACCATGTTCTCTTATTCGTACTACGGTACCAAGTGTACCAATTTTTTGTTTGGAGCACACAGGGCGCATTATTATAATTACCTTTTCCTGGCAACCCTGGTTATGGGAGCCGTAATACCGTTATCTG
This sequence comes from Bacteroidales bacterium, assembly GCA_012515395.1. Lineage (GTDB taxonomy): Bacteria > Bacteroidota > Bacteroidia > Bacteroidales > UBA932 > DMER64. The sequence goes on along the minus strand of JAAYYL010000077.1, from coordinate 4,387 downwards.
CAGTGGTCGACATCATTGATATAGCATTTGCCTTTATGGCTTTCTGTACGGTATTTACCATGTTGGTGCTTTCTCCCAGTGTCAGGGTGGCCATTAAGCAGTATTTTAAAAAATGAACGCAGAGATCATTATTACCGAGGCATTAAAGGAAACCGTTAAGGAGCTTTACGGATCGTACCCTCAAACGGAAGCCGTTCAGGTTCAGGCTACCCGTAAAGAATTTGAAGGTGATTATACCGTTGTGGTCTTTCCTTTACTCCGTTTGAGTAGGAAATCACCCGAAAAGACGGCACAAGAGCTGGGTCAGGCCCTCGTTCTTCAGGTTCCCGAGATTGAAACGTTCCAGGTTATAAAGGGGTTTCTAAACCTCAAGATGTCAGCCGGTTATTGGATGAAAAACCTGGAAGAAATCGCCTCCGATCCCGCATACGGGAAAAAATCCGGTTCCGGGAAAACGGTAATGATTGAATTTTCATCACCCAATACAAACAAACCGCTTCACCTGGGGCATATAAGAAACAACCTTTTGGGCTGGTCCGTGTCAAAAATCATGGAAGCCAACGGACACCATGTAATCAAGGTAAACCTGGTAAACGACCGCGGTATCCACATCTGTAAATCCATGCTGGCCTGGCAAAAATTCGGGGAAAACAGCACTCCTGAAACAACCGGAATAAAAGGAGATCACATGGTTGGAGATTACTACGTCCGATTTGACAAGGAATACAAAGAACAGGTCCGTGAACTGGTAAGAAGGGGAATGGATCAGGAAACGGCGCAAAAAGAAGCCCCTATCATAAAAGAAGCCCAGGACATGCTGGTCAGGTGGGAGCAGGGGGATCCCGAGGTAATTGCTCTTTGGGAAAGAATGAACGAATGGGTCTACAGCGGGTTTGATTTGACTTACCGGCGAATGGGTGTCTCCTTTGATACTGTTTATTATGAATCCCGCACTTATCTTTTGGGAAAAGAGCTTGTCACAAAAGGGCTGGAAAAAGGCGTTTTCTACAAAAATGAAGACGGATCTGTATGGTGCGACCTGACTCAGGACGGGCTGGATAAAAAATTGCTGTTAAGAGCCGACGGTACATCCGTCTACATGACTCAAGATCTGGGTACGGCTGTGAGCCGTTACGAAACTTCCGCATTTGACACGCATGTCTATGTGGTCGGGAATGAGCAGAATTATCATTTCCAGGTTTTGAAACTCATCCTCAAAAAACTGGGTTATTCATGGGCAGATAATATCATTCACCTGTCATACGGTATGGTGGAATTGCCCGAAGGAAAAATGAAATCCCGCGAAGGTACGGTAGTAGATGCCGATGACTTGATGGACAATATGGTGGAAACCGCCCGGGAAACCTCTATGGAATCAGGCAAGTTGGAAGATATGTCCGAAAGCGAACAAGCAGAACTTTTTGAAATTCTGGGACTTGGGGCCTTGAAATATTTTATTCTGAAAGTGGATCCCCGTAAAACCATGTTGTTCGACCCCCGTGAATCCATTGATTTTAACGGGAATACCGGGCCGTTTATACAGTACACCTATGCCCGTATCCGGTCAATATTAAGAAAAGCCGGGGAAAGAGGGTATACATCGCGTTTGCATGGAATCCCCATGCTGGAAAAAGAGTGGAGGCTGGTCAAAATCATGACCGATTTTCCACGTGTTATTGAAGAATCCGCCAACGAATTTTCACCGGCTCAAATAGCCAATTTCAGCTTTGAACTGGCCAGGGAATTCAATCAATATTATCACGAAGTCTCTGTACTTCACGAAGAAAACGCACCGTTAAGGGAACAGCGTCTGTTGTTGCTGAGCCAGGTGTCAAAACTGTTGAATTTGTCTATGGAATTACTCGGTATTGTTTTACCGGAAAGGATGTAATTTGCAATTCAAAATATTATTGTATAATTGCAGCAAATTCTGATTTTTTTTATCCTATGAAAAAGACTCCGGCACAAAAACCTGTTGTGAATAAGAAAAGATTGGTCATCGGTTACGCGAACATGCCGCCTCAGCTAGCGGAAATCTGGAAAGAAAAGTACCCCAGGGGTTATGCGGATTACATGGAGGATATCATGAAAGTAGACAAAGCTGACGGTTCTTTCTTTTATGCCGTTACGCTGGAAATACCTGAAGCCATATATTTGGTTAAGGTTGAGGTCAAGATAGACGATTACGACGAAATCGAAAAAGACATCTTCGGTTCGGGAGACGATGTACAGGGAGATGATGACAGTGTCGACTTCCCAGACACAGATGATTCTAACTTTGCGGATGCTGAAGACGATCTGGATCAGGATTAAGCAATTACCCGAGTCCACACTGCTGTTGGTGTTGGCCCTGATCATAGGATTGATCAGCGGACTGGCTGCCGTATTGCTGAAGCTGTCCATAGAATTCATCAAGGAAATCTTTACAAACCACGGAAGCCTGCAGATAGAGAGTCTTACTTATTTCCTGTTGCCGGGTGCGGGAATGTTTCTTTCTCTTCTTTTTGTAAAATTTCTGATAAAGGATAATATATCCCATGGTGTCACCCGTGTTTTGGAGTCCATTTCAGGAAATAAATCCAGGATAAAGTCCCACAATTGCTATTCATCCATAGTTTCCAGTGCCGTAACCATAGGTTTTGGCGGATCTGTAGGAGCGGAAGCCCCCATAGTATATACAGGGGCAGCTATCGGATCCAATATCGGGCGAAAATTCGGATTGAATTACCGTAGTATCACACTTTTAGTGTGTTGCGGTGCTGCTGCTGCCATTTCCGGGATATTCAAAGCGCCCCTCGCAGGAGTCCTTTTTTGCTTTGAGATACTGCTCTTCAACCTTACCATGGGATCCATCATCCCCCTGTTAACGGCCTCTATAACGGCTACCGCCGTTGCTTCTCTGATTATGGGAGGAGGCGTAAGTTACGTCAGTTCCATTGATCCCTTCCTCTTATCCAACATTCCTTATTACCTATTACTGGGTGTGGTTTCCGGATTTGTCAGTTTGTTCTTCACACGTACTACACTCATGATGGAAGGGCGCATCAAAAAGATCGGCAACGTATATACACGCTGGGCTGTCTCTGCCCTGGCCCTGGGAACACTGATTTTGCTCTTTCCACCGCTGTACGGGGAAGGTTACGGTTCCCTCATTTCATTACTGAACAACAATGTGGAAGGCGCCGTTGACAGTATGATCTACAGTTCTTTAAGCGGCAACGTATGGTTTATTCCCATTTTTTTTACGGCCGTGCTGTTGCTGAAGGTTTTTGCTATGTCCTTTACCAATGCCGGTGGAGGTGTGGGAGGAACTTTCGGTCCCACGCTTTTCATGGGAGGCGTCCTGGGATTTGTGATTTCCCGGTTTATCAATCTGGCCGGGGTGTCTGTTCTTCCCGAGTCCAATTTTGCCCTGGTGGGAATGGCGGGACTGATGGCCGGTGTGATGCAGGCTCCCATGACTGCCATATTCTTGATTGCCGAGATTACCGGAGGGTACGAACTGCTTATGCCACTGATTATTACGTCTGTTTGTTCATACGTGACGGTAAGAAACTTTGAACCGTACTCCATTTATACAAAAAGATTGGCTCAGGCCGGCAAACTGTTGACTCACGATAGCGATCAGGCGGTTTTGACACTTATGAAAACGTCCGAAGTCATTGAATCGGATTTTCTGTTTGTCAATACGCATGATTCGCTGGAACACCTGGTGGATGTGGTTGAAAAAAGCAGGAGAAACATTTTTCCGGTTCTGGACAAGAACAACCGACTGCAAGGCATAGTGACACTGGATGATGTACGTTCCATTATGTTCCGTAAGGAATTGTACAAAAGCGTATTTGTGTACGAACTTATGCACCGTCCCCTGGATTATGTTTACATTGACGAAAGAATGGACAGCGTAATGAAAAAATTTGAACGTTCCGGTGCCTGGAACCTGCCGGTGCTCGACCAGGGGTACCATTACGTGGGTTTTGTATCAAAATCAAATATTTTCTCTGCATACCGCGAACAATTATCACAGGTATCCCATGAATAAAAAGCACATAGAACTTATTGCCCGGGAACTGAACATAAGGGAATGGCAAGTTGAACATGCCGTAACCCTGATGCAAGACGGGGCAACCATTCCATTTGTAAGCCGTTACCGCAAGGAAGCCACCGGGTCTCTGGACGAAGTACAGCTGGCGGCAGTAAAAACATTGTGGAATAATTACAGTGAACTGGAAAAACGGAAGGCTGCCATTCTGAAATCCATACAGGAGCAGGACAAATTAACCCCACAACTGAAAAAGGAAATTGAGCAATGCTGGCAGATGAACCGTCTGGAGGATCTTTACTTGCCATACCGACCCAAACGGAAAACAAAAGCTTCCGTAGCCCG
>JAAYYL010000076.1 GCA_012515395.1 Bacteroidales bacterium | reverse complement strand
GGGCAAAGCATTCACACCAACGGCACGAAACTCTACTCGGCACGTATTATTCCTTTCAAAGGTTCATGGATCGAATTTGCCACGGACATCAATAATGTGATGTACGCTTACATTGACAGGAAAAAGAAATTGCCCGTCACCACCCTGTTGCGTGCCATAGGATTTGAAAGTGATAAGGATATCCTGGAGATCTTCGGTCTGGCTAACGAGATCAAGGTCAATAAAACCAACTTAAAGAAAAATCTGGGCAGAAAACTTGCTGCCCGCGTTTTGAAATCATGGATCGAAGACTTTGTGGATGAAGATACAGGTGAAGTCGTATCCATTGAACGTAATGAAATTGTACTGGACAGAAAAACTGTCCTGGAAGAGGAACACATAGATCTGATTCTCGACTCGGGTGCCGAAACCATATTGCTGCATAAAGAAGATGCCAACATTGGAGATTATGCCATCATTCACAACACCCTGCAGAAAGATCCCTGTAACTCGGCAAAAGAAGCCGTAGTATATATATACAGACAGTTACGGAATTCCGAACCGCCGGACGAGGCTACCGCCATGGATGTGATAGACAAACTGTTCTTCTCTTCCAAGCGTTACGATCTGGGCGACGTGGGACGTTACCGTCTGAATCACAAACTCAATCTGAGTACGCCCACGGATATCAAGGTACTGACCAAAGAAGATATCATAGCCATTATAAGTCATCTGATCCAGCTGATCAATTCCAAAGCTACCGTTGACGATATCGACCACCTGAGCAACCGACGTATACGTACGGTGGGAGAACAGCTGGCCAACCAGTTCAGCGTGGGATTGTCACGTATGGCACGTACCATAAGGGAGAGAATGAATGTCCGTGACAATGAAGTGTTTACTCCTATTGATCTGATCAATGCCAAAACTTTGTCATCGGTTATCAATTCCTTCTTTGGAACTTCGCAGCTGTCCCAGTTCATGGACCAGACGAATCCCCTTGCCGAGATGACTCACAAACGCCGTCTTTCTGCCCTGGGTCCCGGAGGTCTTTCCAGGGACCGTGCCGGATTCGAGGTTCGCGACGTGCACTACACACATTACGGAAGGCTATGTCCCATTGAAACACCTGAAGGTCCCAATATTGGGTTGATCTCTTCTTTGTGTGTATATGCACGCATCAACGATCTCGGGTTCATAGAGACTCCTTACCGCAAAGTAGACAACGGGTGTGTTGACCTTTCCACCAAGGGCTTTCTTTATATGAGTGCCGAGGAGGAAGAGGAACGCATGGTGGCCCAGGCGAACGTAAACCTGGACGACGACGGGAACATCCTTGATGAAAGGATCAAATGCCGGTACGAAGCCGATTATCCCGTTGTTACCAAAGAGGAAGTGCACTTGATGGACGTGGCTCCCAACCAGATTGCCTCCATTGCTGCTTCCCTGATTCCCTTTTTGGAACACGACGATGCCAACCGTGCCCTGATGGGATCCAACATGATGCGTCAGGCAGTACCGCTGATCAGTCCGGAAGCTCCTATTGTCGGGACAGGACTTGAAGGGTCGGTGATTCGGGACAGCCGTACACAAATCGCGGCCGAAGGCAAAGGTGAAGTGGTATTTGTAGATGCCAATGAAATACATATACGTTACGAAAGGACAGACGATGAAAAATTTGTCAGCTTCAGTCCGGAAGTAACGGTTTATAAACTTCCCATAAACAGGAAGACCAACCAGAACACATCTGTAAACCTGAAACCTATTGTCAGGAAAGGTCAGAAAGTGACTGCCGGACAGATTCTTACGGAAGGGTACGGCACCCAAAACGGGGAACTCGCCCTGGGACGTAACCTGAAAGTTGCTTTCATGCCCTGGAAAGGATACAATTTTGAAGATGCCATAGTGCTGTCTGAAAGAATGCTCAGGGAAGATGTATTCACATCCATACATGTTGACGAATACATCATGGAAGTCCGCGACACAAAACGCGGTATGGAAGAGCTTACAAGCGACATTCCCAACGTATCCGAAGAAGCGACCAAAAATCTGGATGAAAACGGAATCATACGTATTGGCGCTTATGTGGAACCGGGAGATATTCTTATCGGGAAGATCACGCCTAAAGGAGAAAGCGATCCTTCACCGGAAGAAAAACTGCTGCGTGCCATTTTCGGAGACAAGGCCGGTGACGTAAAGGATGCTTCTTTGAAAGCTTCCCCGTCCCTGTACGGTACCGTTATTGACAAACGTCTGTTCTCCAGGATCATGAAAGAAGGATCCAAGAAGATCAAACCCATTGCCAAGATGCAGGTACAGCAGGCAGAAGAAAATTTCAAAGCCCGCTTTGAAACCCTGACCAATGAGTTTCTGGATAAAATGGAGACCCTGCTTAAAGGAAAAGCCTCCCCGGGTATTACAAACCTTTACGGAGAAACAGTTATTCCAAAAGACACAAAATTTACCAGGGAATTACTGGAAAACCAGGAGTTTGAAAACATCAATCCCGTTAAATGGACAAACGACAAGCACACCAATACTTTAATTAGAAAACTGATCAACAATTACCTGATCAGTTTCAAGGAACTGGATGCTGAATTAAAACGAGTCAAGTACAGCCTGACCATAGGAGATGAGCTTCCTTCCGGCATAATGCAGCTTGCTAAAGTTTACATTGCCAAAAAACGCAAAATAAAAGTCGGGGACAAAATGGCCGGACGTCACGGGAACAAAGGTATTGTTGCCAAAGTGGTACGCGATGAAGACATGCCTTTCCTTGAAGACGGATCCATTGTGGATATCGTTTTGAATCCCCTGGGAGTGCCTTCGCGTATGAACCTGGGACAGATCTATGAAACAATATTGGGCTGGGCCGGTAAAGAATTAGGTCAAACCTTTGCTTCACCGATCTTTGACGGAGCTACCCTGGAAGAGATTACGTCCTATACGGAAAAAGCAAATCTACCCCGGTACGGAAAGACATACCTTCGTGACGGAGGTTCCGGAGAACGTTTTGACCAGCCTGCAACTGTCGGTGTCATTTATATGCTTAAACTGGGGCATATGGTGGACGACAAGATGCACGCGCGTTCCATTGGTCCTTATTCACTCATTACCCAGCAACCTCTTGGAGGTAAAGCCCAATTTGGAGGACAAAGGTTCGGGGAAATGGAAGTCTGGGCTCTAGAAGCATTTGGAGCTTCCAATATTCTTCAGGAGATTTTGACCGTTAAATCGGATGATGTGACCGGAAGGTCGCGCGCTTATGAAGCCATTGTCAAAGGTGACAACATGCCCCAACCGGGCATTCCGGAGTCCCTGAACGTATTGCTTCATGAATTACGCGGTTTGGGTCTTAGCGTTAACCTGGAATAAAATTTTGATTATGGCTTACAAGAAAGATAGCAAATTAAAAAGCAACTTCAATAAAATCACTATTGGACTGGCTTCTCCTGAAGAGATCCTGGCAATGTCCCGCGGAGAAGTGCTCAAGCCCGAAACCGTCAATTACCGCACCTACAAACCGGAACGTGACGGATTGTTCTGTGAAAGGATATTCGGACCCTCCAAGGATTATGAATGCCATTGCGGGAAATACAAACGCATACGGTACCGCGGTATTATTTGTGACCGTTGCGGTGTTGAGGTGACCGAGAAGAAAGTCCGCCGGGAGCGTATGGGACACATATCCCTGGTAGTGCCTATTGCACACATATGGTGTTTTCGTTCCACACCAAACAAGATTGGTTACCTTTTGGGTATCCCTTCCAAAAAACTGGAAGCCATCATATACTATGAAAGGTATGTGGTGATCCAGCCGGGTATAAAAAAACAGGACGGTGTAAACGAACTGGATTTTTTGACTGAAGAAGAATACCTGGGCATACTGGACACCCTTCCAAGGGAAAACCAGATGCTGGATGACGAAGATCCCAACAAATTCATAGCAGGCATGGGTGCAGAAGCCATATATAAACTTCTGACACGCATTAACCTGGATGAGCTTTCATACGAACTGCGACACAAGGCAGACGTGGAAACATCTCAGCAAAGAAAAACGGAAGCGTTAAAACGATTGAATATTGTTGAAGCTTTCCGTGATTCCAAAGACATAAACAAACCGGAATGGATGATCATGAAAGTGATCCCGGTAATACCGCCCGATCTACGTCCCCTTGTTCCGCTTGACGGAGGCCGTTTTGCCACTTCTGACCTGAATGACCTGTACCGTCGTGTTATTATCCGTAATAACCGTCTGAAAAGGCTCATAGAGATCAAGGCTCCGGAAGTGATCCTGAGAAATGAAAAAAGAATGCTCCAGGAAGCTGTTGATTCCCTGTTTGACAATTCAAGGAAATCAAATGCCGTAAAAACCGAAGCCAACAGAACACTTAAATCCCTGTCTGACAGCTTGAAAGGAAAACAGGGCCGGTTCCGTCAGAATCTATTGGGAAAACGCGTAGACTATTCAGCACGTTCGGTTATCGTGGTGGGTCCGGAACTTCATATGCATGAGTGCGGATTGCCCAAAGATATGGCCGCTGAGCTTTACAAACCATTTATCATCCGCAAGCTGATTGAACGCGGTATCGTGAAGACCGTAAAATCCGCCAAAAAGATCGTAGATCGTAAAGATCCCATGATCTGGGATATTTTGGAGAATGTAATGAAAGGACATCCGGTTCTGCTGAACCGTGCTCCTACCCTGCACCGTTTGGGTATTCAGGCATTTCAACCAAAATTGATAGAAGGAAAAGCCATCCAGTTGCATCCCCTGGCATGTACCGCATTCAATGCAGACTTTGACGGTGACCAGATGGCCGTTCACCTGCCGTTGGGCAATGCCGCCATTCTGGAAGCCCAGTTACTGATGCTCGGCTCACATAACATTTTGAATCCGGCCAACGGGGCACCCATTACTGTCCCGTCGCAGGACATGGTACTGGGACTTTATTACATTACCAAGCAAAGGAAAAATGCAAAAGGGGAAGGAATGACCTTCTATAATGCAGAAGAAGTGATTATTGCTTACAACGAAAAAGTTGTGGAAATGCACACGCGGATTAAACTGCGTCTGAACAAAATCACGGTACGCACTGCAAAAGATGAAAACCAGCCTTCACGGGGCACTAAGGTATTCCTGGCAGATCCCGCCCTGGGTACACATATCATTGAAACGTCCGTAGGTCGTGTTATATTTAACCAGGTAGTTCCACAGGAAGTCGGCTATATCAACGAAGTCCTCACAAAAAGGTCATTGAGGGACATTATCAATCTTGTTTTGAAAACTACAGGAGTGGCCCGTACGGCACAATTCCTGGATGACATCAAGGAGATCGGTTACAATATGGCCTATCGCGGCGGCCTGTCCTTCAATCTGGATGACGTGATCGTTCCCGACGAAAAATCCGCGCTTATAGAAAAAGGCTACCGGGACGTTGAAAGTGTGATGGCCAATTACAATATGGGACTTTTGGCCAACAATGAAAGGTATAATAAAGTGCTGGACATCTGGACCGGGGTTAACGTTAAACTGACCGATATCCTGGAAAAACAGCTGAAAGAAGACAACGAAGGGTTTAACCCTATTTACATGATGCTTGACTCCGGAGCCCGCGGGTCCAAAGCACAGATCAAGCAGCTTTCGGGTATGCGCGGTCTGATGGCCAAACCGCAAAAATCAGGATCCACCAGTGCCGAGATCATAGAGAACCCCATTCTGGCAAACTTTAAAGAAGGTTTGTCCGTACTGGAGTACTTTATATCCACCCACGGTGCCCGTAAAGGATTGGCCGACACAGCTCTGAAAACGGCCGATGCCGGTTATCTGACCCGTCGTCTGGTAGATGTATCTCACGATGTGATCATTAACGAAGAAGATTGCGGTACGCTGAGAGGACTTGTCGCTACTGCCATTAAAAATAAGGACCAGGTGGTAGAATCCCTTTACGACCGTATCCTGGGACGCACCAGCGTACATGATGTGTACGATCCCCTGAGCGGAGATCTGGTGGTTGAATCAGGAGAAGAGATCACGGAAGAATTTGCCGAAAGAATATCCTCCCTTCCCATTGAACAGGTTGAGATCAGAAGCGTTTTGACTTGTGAATCAAAAAAAGGTGTCTGTGCAAAATGTTACGGAAGAAACCTGGCAACAGGAAGGATGGTGGAAAAAGGAGAGGTAGTAGGCGTTATAGCTGCCCAGTCCATCGGGGAACCGGGAACTCAGCTTACATTGCGTACGTTCCACCAGGGAGGTACCGCGTCCACAATAACTTCTGAAAGCGAAATCGTGGCCCGTTATAACGGAACTCTGGAAATTGACGAATTAAGAACGTTAACCAAGGTTTCCGAAACGGGTGAAACACAGACTGTAGTCATTGGACGTACGGCTGAAATGCGTATAGTGGATAACAATACACGCATCACGCTTTCTTCCTATAACATTCCATACGGTGCCGTGTTGTTCTTTAAGAATGGAGACCAGGTTAAGGAAAAAGACAAAATATGTGAATGGGACTCCTACAATGCGGTTACCATTGCAGAACTTGACGG
>JAAYYL010000075.1 GCA_012515395.1 Bacteroidales bacterium | reverse complement strand
GTAGCCTGATCCAGGTTGTATCCAACACTCACGCGGTAAGGCATGAATGATGTAGAGCCGTAAACGCTGACGTTCTGGTCAGTATTGAAAGACATCCTGTAAATTTCTTTCTGCCAGTCAGTACTGGCGTCACCCAAAAGATTCTGGATCGTCTGGTTGCTTCCGTAAGTTGTGGACATGAAATTCCGGTACTCATCGGCAGAAAGCATCTCAATACGGGAAGCATTCTGTTTAACAGAGTAACTGGAATTGTAACTTACATTAACACCTTTGCCGGATCCTTTCTTGGTGGTAATGATGATGACACCGTTGGAAGCCCTTGAACCGTAGATTGCGGTTGCCGAGGCATCTTTCAGGATGGTATAGCTTTCAATGTCATTCGGGTTTACGGATCCCAGTGGATTTCCCATTCCGGCACCTCCGTCCCCTGTTATGGGAACACCGTCAATAACTATGAGGGGATCGTTGGAAGCGTTAAGGGATGCAGCTCCGCGGATTCTTATGGTGGCCGATGAGCCGGGTTGTCCGGTAGCAGGGGTAATACGTAATCCGGATACTTTTCCCAATAACATCTGATCCGGTGAAACTACTGCTCCACGGTTAACATCTTCAGCTTTAATGGCGACAACGGAACCTGTCATATCGCTCTTTTTGACAGTACCGTAGCCAATGATAACGAGTTCTTCCAACAGTTCCGAGTCCTCGTGCATAACGATTCGTGTTGCGTTTCTTGCAGCAACCACAAGTGTCCGATATCCCAGGTAGGATATCTCCAGCATCGTTTCCGGAGAAGGTACTGTTAAAGTGAAGTTTCCGTCAAGATCTGTTGTGACGCCGTTAGTGGTTCCCTGTTCCAGAACCGTAGCTCCGATCACCGCCAGGTCGTTGACATCAACGACGGTCCCCCTTACTTCGTATTGAGCGTAAGCGGAAGTCAGGGAGAAAAGCGAGACCGCAAGCAAAAAAGTCATCAGTCTTTTCATAAACATTTAGGTTAGTAATTAATTGTTAGGTTGATAATCTTATTCGTTGTTTATATCTGAAGGAAAGCTGAACGGGATCGTCTTTGTCATCTACAAAGAAAACGCTCACGGCAGCAATCAACAGACATATTCCGGAGAATACCAGTGCAAATATGGTGTGTCCCCCGTAAATGTGTTTTACCATTATCCCGCCGATTAGCCCGTTGCATATCTGGGGGATGGTTATAAAAAAATTAAATATTCCCATGTAAACACCCATTTTGTGGGCAGGCAATGCGCCGGCCAGAATAGAGTAAGGCATGGCCAGGATACCGGCCCATGCTATACCTACCCCTATCATGGGGAATATGAGCAATGCGGGATCTTTGATGATGAAAAACGAAAGAAATCCGATTGCTCCCAGGAAAAGACACAGGGCATGGGTGCCTTTGCGTCCTATCTTTTTGGCTATCCATGGCAGCAGAAAAGCAAAAACAGCTGCCACTCCGTTGTACACTCCCTGAAGGATACCTACCCAATCGCCTGCATCCGCATAAGCCTGTGAAGCATTGTCGGTAGAGCCGTACACATGTTCGGCAACGGCCGGTACCATATAAACCCACATGGAAAACAAAGCAAACCAGGAGAAAAACTGAACCACACCCAATTGTTTCATGGTTTTGGGGATCTTCAGAAAATCTTTGCCGATCTGCCAAAAGGGCATTTTTTCAGGATGATTCCCGTCTTCCGGCGGGTATTCTTTTGTTTTAATTACGGTCCACAATACGCTGCCCATAAGAACGGCCGCCCCGATATAAAAGGCATACGTAACGTTATGGGCCACCAGATCACCGCTTTCCGGTTCGGGCACATTGGATATTCCAAACCAGTTGGTCAGCAGGTATGGAAGAATGGCTCCCAGAACAGCTCCTACTCCTATGAGCGAAGTCTGTACGGAAAATCCCAATGTACGCTGATCCGACGGAAGCAAATCGGCCACCAGTGCTCTGAAGGGCTCCATGGCTACATTGATAGAAGCATCCATGATCATTAAGATACCTGCCCCGATGAACATAGGGGAAATGTAAGGTGCCAGCAAAGGAGCATTAGGCATCATAACCAGGGCCAGGGATGCCATAACGGCTCCGGCCAGGAAAAAGGGCCTTCTGCGTCCCAGCCGGGTCCATGTCTGGTCGCTGTAATGTCCTATGATCGGCTGTACTATCATGCCTGTCAGCGGAGCAGCTATCCAAAACAGGGAAAGGTGGTCAACATCTGCCCCGAAAGACTGCAGGATACGGCTTACATTGGCATTCTGCAAGGCAAGTCCGAATTGAATACCCAGAAACCCGAAGGTCATATTCCAGATATCCCAGAATGTCATTTTAGATTGCTTTGTCATAGTAGGTCTCAGGTAATAAATTGTATAAAAATACAACCTTTGCCTAATAATATATAGGTAAAACCGACGAATTTCAATAAATATTTGATGAAATTAAGGAATATTCCGACAGAATATCAGTCCGTATCTCCTTCTATCCACTTCATAAATGCAGGTATCCTTACCCTGCTGACCAGTATGTTATGCTTGAAAGGCGGTTGCAGTTCTATGCGCAACCGGCTGTTGAAATGTTTTGATATGGTACTGATGGCGGAAATACTGGCTATGCAGTTCCGGGACAATTTAAAAAATTCTTTCGGATTGAGTTGTTCTTCTATGGAATCCAGGCTGGAATCCGAAAAATAGTGTTTCCCGGTGCGGGTCATTATGTAGGTACTTTTTTCCTCTGAATAAAAATAAGCAATATCGTTAGTACTGACTATGATGATCTGGTCTCCCACTTTGACGATAAACCGTTGTTTGTATTCCTGGGACATGGTTAGGATCCTGCCAAGGCTTTCCAGGTCCTGGGGTTTGGCCATTGGCATTCTGCACTTTTCCACGGCGGTTACAAACTCTTTGTCACCAACGGGTTTAAGCAAATAATCCACAGCGCTTTTTTTAAGGGCTGCCAGGGCGTAATGTTCGTAGGCAGTGATAATGATCACCGGAGGCATATGGGATATACGGTTGAACAGTTCAAAACAGATCCCGTCCGAAAGCTCCACGTCCATGAAGATCAGGTCTGCCGTGTGTGTTTCCAGCCATTGCGCAGCCTTGTCCACCGAATCCAGGACAGCGGCTATGACGGCATCCGGATAATGAACGTTCAACAACCGTTTTAATTGCAGTTGTGCAGGTATTTCGTCTTCCAATATCAACACTTTCATCTTTTCAATCCAATAATGGCAGTTTTACCTGAAAGGTCTGCC
>JAAYYL010000074.1 GCA_012515395.1 Bacteroidales bacterium | reverse complement strand
GGAATGACTGACAACCCGGTCTGGTTTGAATCCATGTGCCGGTGGCTTGTGGACAATGGTTTTGCATCTGCGCCGTTACATATAAGCCGTTTCTTTCCTGCTTATAAACTTGCCCATCTGCCTCCCACACCAGTAGAAAAGGTAATGAAAGAAAAAGAAATTGCAGAAAAATGCGGTTTGAAATTTGTCTATCCGGGGAACATTTAACCCTGAATGTCAATGGTTGTAAAGACAAATATCCGGGCGGTTCTCCATCCGTCCCAACCCAATCCGGCTTTATCGCGGGAACAGTGACCCAGAAATTCTTCCAGGCTCCAGCCGGTTTCCGTGGCAACCCGGGGAAGAAAAACGCCTGAACGGCCCCGGCTTTCAACCAAGATTCCGTGTTTGCCGAGTTGAATCTGCCCGACATCCTTGATTTCTTCAAGCGGAGAAAGCACCGAAATGTGGATTTCCAGATCCCCGAGTTCTTGTTTTTGTAGGGGAAGAAAGCGGTCATCATACAGGGCAGCGGCCACGGCCATATCTCTTACCAGTTGGTATAGAGGTATGTCAGAGGACATCCGCCCAATACAACCGCGGAGTTTTTTCCCCTTGTACAGTGTAACAAAAGCGCCTCGATGCTCATTCAAGACAGGAGCATACTCAGAAGGTTGACCCACGGAAAGCTTTTTCCCGGAAAGAACCATGGATTCAATAGATTTTCCGGCAATTTCCAGCAACATGGATCGTTCTTCCGGAGTCATTTTGTCCCCGGAGACTTCACTTTTCTCAGTTACTGCAATAGCCCAGTATCCTACCACATTGTTTTTATCGGCATACAAAGGAGCATCCCCTGAATTTTTATAATCAATAGCCTTGAACGTGTAAGATTTGTTGCCGGTTGTGATATACAGAAGTGTCAGGATTGAGGTCCACCCACACAGGCTGGTGACCAGCCCCGGAATAGCAAGCCGGCTATTGTTGGCAAGTGTCTGCAGCAACACTCCGGGATCGTTTTGCAATATGGCATTTTTGGTGGCCTTATCTACTGTAAGGGCATTTTCGTATTCCGGGTAGTGGGAAAAATCGGAACTGATAACGAACAGATTATCCGGATTGAAATAAGGAGAAAGCACTTGGGCTATTTTTTTGCATACCGCAGGATCCGAAGTTCCTATGATAATGGGAACAATCACGTATTCATGCCTTAGCACATGATGCAGAAAGGGAAGCTGGACTTCCAGACTGTGTTCGTCGCGGTGTGCCCGTTCATCTTCCTTAAACAGTTCGGGATGGGCTATAACAAGGTTTTTGCATAAGTCAACATCTGTTCTGACTGTGCCGTATGGCATCAAAAAATTGCCCTGAGTGTAAACAGCCGCTCCTTGTAGCGTTACGTGGTGGGAGGAGCCTATAATAAATATTCTTTCATATTTTTTTCCTCCGTCCACCTGATTGAATGCCGAGGCAGCCACCGTACCCGAAAACACATACCCGGCATGAGGACTGATAACGGCCCGGACGTTTTCATACTCTTTGGGTCCGGCGCCGGCGAAAAGTTGTTTCATTTCCCGTTCCAGCTCCAGGGGTGAAGCCGGATAAAACTTGCCGGCAACGGCCGGTATGCGTTCACGGGATTTCATGTCAATGCCATTGGTATATGGATCCTTCCAACGGATCTACGTTTTTGTACAGAAAAAACAACATGTTTTCATGATTTTTCCACCAATCCCGGTAAGCTTGTGCCACCTGTGAGTGAGATGTTTCATCGTCTGTGTCCAGGGGCTGAAATTGTGCCGATTCTGCATTTTCTTTCTTTATCAGCAGCGGGTTCTGTGAGGCGTAAGGCATGCTGCCGTCTTCGCTTTTATTGGGAGCCAGGCGGATAGCCTCGATAATCCATAAAACATAGATACCCAGCCGGCATTCTTCCCGGTAAAAAGAAGAAATGGGATTGACCGGAAAATGGGTGATATGTTCTTTGGAACTTGCATACTTCAGGAGGGTTGGTATAGATTCGCTCGTTAGTTTAGGAAGCATTAAGGCATCATACTCTCCCGATCGTAGAAGATCAACAAAATATTCGGCTTCGGGCTGATTGTCATCAATGTTGCGCTCACAGGACACAACGGACAATGCAAAAATTAGCAGTGATATGATCTTTAGCTGTTTCATAAAGCAAATATACTCAATACATGGTTTTAAGCTGAAAAACAGTTACCGCCTGTCCGCGGATCTCCACTTTTTCTCCAAGCAGCCGGACTTTCATCCTTCCGGTCCTTTCGGACAGTTGCATGGATTCCAAAGACTCTTTCCCTAGTTTTTCAGCCCACAGGGGAGTCAGGGCACAATGGGCCGAACCGGTCACCGGATCTTCGTTCACCCCCAGGGAAGGAGCAAAGCATCGGCACACAAAATCCACCGGGTAGGTTTCACTTTCAGCCGTTATGATCAGGTGTCCCGGACCCTCTGTTTTCAGTCTTTCAAAATCGGGCCGGGCCGACCGGATGTGGTCCTGACTCGCGGCGACTGCCAGAAACCACCCGTAGTCGCTTTGGTAATATTCCTGCGGCTGAAAGCCAATCAGTTCTTTGAACCGGCCCGGTATGGGAATGGGATCCAGCTTGTAACGCGGAAAAATCATTAAGATTCCGTCCCCGTCCTTCCGTGCCGTTAGCGTGGTGTCGTTGGTCCTGAAGCAGATATCATCTTCCGGCTCTTTTAAGCCGAGTTGATAAATGATATGGGCCGAGGCCAACGTCGCGTGCCCGCATAGCGGTATTTCGCTTGCCGGCGTAAAATACCGGATCCGGAAAACGTCTTGTTTCTCTTGATAAAAAAACGCGGTTTCCGAAAGGTTCATCTCCCGGGCAATGAGCTGCATCTGCTCCGGAGCTAGAGCTTCTTCCAGGATCATCACCCCGGCGGGATTGCCTTTGAAAGGAAGATCGGTGAAAGAATCTACCTGGTAAATATTGTTTTTTTCCATAAGCCGGGTGTTTCGGGAAACAACCCCATGAAAGCCTATAAAGAGCCTTTCAAATGCTTTAAAGCGGCTTCGTAGTCCGGCTCCTGAGTGATCTCGGGTACATATTCAACGTACTGAACGATTCCCTGAGGATCTATGATTACCGTTCCCCGGGCCAAAAGCCGCACTTCCTGCATCAGGAATCCGTACTTTTTGCCAAAATCCACGTCCCTATGATCCGATAATGTGATCACATGGTCAAGACCTTCTGCGGCACAAAAGCGACGTTGGGCAAAAGGAAGGTCACATGAAATGGATAAGACTACAAGGTCTTTGAAATTTGCCGCTTCTGCATTGAAACGCCTGTTTTGTGCCTGGCAGACGCCGGTGTCTATGGAGGGATAAACTGCAATGACCCTTGTTTTCCCGGCATAATCTGAAAGTTTTACGGACTCCAGCTTGGCATTGACAACCGTGAAATCGGGTGCCTGGTGGCCGGGCTTGATTGCTTCTCCGGCCAGTTCTATAGGTTTACCACCAAAAATTACTGTTCTTTTCATAAACACAAATATAAAAAAAGATAAGAGTGGATGTTACTAGTAAACACCGGGAATGATCCGGTACTTTACTTCATTTTTATACGTATCCCACAATTCGCCGTATTTTGCACGGCAACGTCTGTCATCGTCTCTTTGACGTGTTCCCAGCAGGAATACATAGTATAACGGGTAGAGCCATACCCAGGGAATGGCGGGATATCCCACGCTCAGGGCTATGCCCACACCCATAAGCACTTCACCCAGGTAATTGATGTGACGGCTTAAACCCCAGAACCCGCTTACCAGCAATGTATGACGGCCATCGCTGATTGTTCTGGGAGAGATCCCCAGGAAAACCCTTTCAGGCTCCGTTTTGAAGAAATACTTTTGCATATTGGCCCCCCGGGCAATACTCCAACCGGAAAGAAAGATCAGTGCGTAAATTATCAGAAGCCATACAGGTGTGCCGGGATCCGGCAATTCCACGGCAGTCCAGAGTGCTATGGGATAGAAATAAGGATAGAAGGTCAGGCATCCAAAACCCAGTT
This sequence comes from Bacteroidales bacterium, assembly GCA_012515395.1. Lineage (GTDB taxonomy): Bacteria > Bacteroidota > Bacteroidia > Bacteroidales > UBA932 > DMER64. The sequence continues at coordinate 13,404 of JAAYYL010000074.1, read as the reverse complement.
TAAATCCTACTCTTTCGGCAAACAGATCGTATGTATACAGGTGTACCTTTTCAAAGGTCATATAATCCCATACAAAATAGGAAATCATAATGGCACAGAGCCAAATGCCCCGGGGGACGTCCCCGAATTCCATGATCCTGTGAGCAACAAAGGCTATTACGTTCAATTGCAGCATTATGGCACCGATCATGTAAAGCCACATCTTGGCATCTATCCGGCCTTTAAAATACTGCGGGTTTTCCAGTCTTCCCAGAAAAAGGTCTGCCAACAATCCTTTCCCGGTAGGAGTGAAAGGCAAAACAGACAACAATGAAAAGATAAGACCGAAAGTACAGGCTCCTGCCAGGCTGTACCAGCGGACGGTATAGAGCCAGTTGAAAGGAACCCAGTCCATGTAGCCTAAAAGAAACCAGATTGCAATACAGACCACCAGCACCAATCTTCCGTTCAAGCGGTAACGTAACAATTTACCGGTATTTGAATCCCTTACATACCCGTCCATCCAACGGCCGGGAAGTACGTAATGCAATAAAGTGATAATGGCGTAAAGAAACCATGGGGTGAAAAAGCCGATAATTTTGATCATCTCTATAGTTTTTTTGTTTGTTGATGCATCAGATTTATTGCCCAACGACGGGGCAATATCCTGCCCATAAACCAACGGGCCAGTTTGTTTACCGTACCGGGAACCGTTACAGGTCCTTTTCCGAGGGCATTCAATGTTTTGGCGGCAACCTGTTCCGGGGTAAGTGTTCCGGGTGCAGGTTTCTGGTGTTGCGTATTCTTATATCCGGGAGTCAGAATAGCCCCGGCACAGGAAGCCAGCACATCTATGCCCATAGGTTTTAATTCTTTCCACAGTCCTTCGGCGAAAGTCGTATTGAACGCTTTGGTTGCTGCATAGGTGGCAATTTTCGGACTCCCCTGTGTTCCGGCCAGCGAAGACATCAGCACGATCCCTCCGCTTCCCCGTTTTTTCATTCTTGCCGAGACAAGTTGCGCCACCAGCACAGGTCCGCGGACATTCACGTCCACGATCTTTTCCGGGTCTTCTGCGGGAAGTTCGGCAAACCGGCCCACAGGCGCGTAAGCGGCATTGTAAACCACCAGTCCCGCATCGACATCCAATTGACTGAAAAAATCTTTGATTTGGCCGGGGTCTGACAGATCCACTTTTCTGTATTGAGCCTGAACTTTGTAATCATGTTGGATGATACCCGTAAGTTCCTTGAGTTTTTCCTCTCTGCGCGCTATCAGGTATACATTGATTCCCCGGCTTGCAATATCCCGTGCAAAAGCTTCTCCCAATCCTTCGGAAGCTCCTGCAACCACAGCCCACGGGCCGTATTTGCTTTTAAAATCTTTCATCAGCACGTAAATATAAAAAAAATCCTAGTGCAACGCACTCAGACTGATTTCTTCAGGAGGCGTTTCCATAGTACAGGCAGTCCATATCCTGTTAATGTATTCCAGAGCAAAATGATTCTGCATCAGGTGAATCCGGTGTATACCCTTTTTAGTCAACATAATGTGATCGTCTGTCCTGCAGGCATAACCAAGACGCAGAATGAGGCGTACCCATTTCCCGTAATCATCCATGAAATCTGAACCAAAGCGCATTCTATAGGCATTCAGGGAAATTCCGGTTTCGTACAGCCTCCAGTAAATCCAGAAAAGACGTTCCAAACGGGGAGAAACATCCATAATATAGGATCCCGGGATTTGACCGCGCATGGTCATGGCCAGGTACTCTTTGATGTTGAACGTGTTGAATAAAAACTGCTTGCCGGTATAGGTGCCCGCTGATGGTCCCAGGCCCAGGTATTTGTCCCGGGTTACGGAAGAATATTTCAGGGCATTGCCTTTCAAAAAACTCCAAACGGATACTTGTTTATATCCTTTGGCTGTCAACGTGTCCATTATGTGGTAATACATCTGTTTGCGGGTTTTACCGTCGGGCATGACAACGTGCGACAGTTCTTGTGATTTTCCGATCACACTATAAGGAAATGTAAACAACGGATATAAAGTCAATTGATGGGCCCCGGTGTCAATGGCAATTTGCAGTGTTTGGTCCAATTCTTTCATGGTTTGTCCGGGCATGGCAAAAATCAGGTCAATATTGAAATTGTGGAAATTCAATTGTTCCAACTTGTCAATGGCCCTGTAGACATCAGAAACCGTGTATTTACGGCCAAGAAAATCGAGGTATTTGGGATTGAAATCCTGTACTCCCAAACTAATCAGATTACAACCCATCACGGCCAGTTCACCCGTTACACGGTTGTTGATTTCTGTTGGAGTGGTTTCAATGGCCACGTTATGCAGTGTGCATAACTGACGTAAGCGATCTATGGCCGGGATCAGGTGGCTGTTCAACAATGTGGGAGTGCCACCTCCCACGTACAGTGATTGGATTTCTTTCCCTTTAAGCCACCCTGTGTGCAGTTCAATTTCCCGTAACAGGGAATCTCCGAAAAACCCGGCTTGTTGTTCGTTATAGAGTTCTTTAAAATACGGACAATACGGACACTTGTTTCGGCAATAGGGTACGTGTATGTATAGATTATCAACGCCTTCCGGATCCAAAGGTTCATCCCGGTATTTTCTGAAAGTCATCGTATCCCCCGGACCCAGAAGAAGTTTTAAAAACCACTTTTTATAAACCTCAGGGATACTCATAGCCTTTCATGGGCCTCTATCCGAATTGCGGATTGACTTTCCTGTGCATTGCAACGAATCTCCTGAACAATGGTCTGCGTGTGATCATCAAAGGTCAGCACGGCTTTTACCTTGTGGATGCCCTGAGTCAGGGTGATCACATCCCCGGTATTGTGCGGCTGGTCATTGAAAAACCAGTTTACGGATTCCGGTCTTTCCACCCCTTCCACAGAAGGATCATCGTTCAATTGCAAGGTAAAGGTATCTCCTTCCGTGTACGTTCTGCCCGTATAGGGGATCATGTAATACCCCAATGCAAAGAGCTGGTTGTCCGGTCCGGCCACCGTGGCCGATATCTGTATGTTAACGTCAATATCGTACAGGTCTTTCCATGTGTCGGTCAGTGAGGCAATGTCACTACCCGCATACCCGCCCATAGGGGCCATGGGGCCGTTGTCGGCAGCCAAAGGATACCCGGAATCACTGTCTGTAACATAGTATCCGAATTTCACATCCGCTCCTCCCGGTAGAATGATACCAAAGGAAGACAAGTCAATTTGCATCATCACTTCAAAAGAAGGATTGTTCAATACACCGGAAAACAATGTTTGGTCGCCTGCAGTAATAAACACTCCCACCTCGGCTGCACTGGTTCCTGCTACCAGGAATGACATAGAGGCGATGGTATGACCTGCGTAGGGAGCAAGCTCCTGGGCCGAGAAGCCCACGGCCCCGAATATGGTACCGCCCGGTGAGCCGTACCCTATGGCATATCCTTCCCAAGGCGCGTGTTTCTTCAAAACCCCTTCTTCCGGCAGGGGAGTTAAAGTGAGATCAACGGTAACCGTTCCTGAGCGGGAGGCATCCACCTGGTCGTTTGCGGGATTGAACCCCTCTTTGGTTGCCTCCAAATAGTAAATTCCTTCCCTGCTTTCTGTTTCAAATACATATTTTCCATCCTCTGCCGTTGTAACGACCGATGATTCCTTTTGTGAAGTCCTTCGGGCTGACGTAAATAGCGGACCGGAAGGAACGATGGCTGTTTGGCGGACATTTTCGGTCGGGGAAGGTTCTTCAAATGACAACGTTACTGCAGCGCCGGAAACGGGATTCCCTTCCTGGTCCATAACGGTTCCGGTAATGACCAATTCGGCACTTTTGGTTACGGTAAAAGAAGCCCGGTCGCCGTTATCGGCAATGTCAACCAGGTATACGCCCGTGGGATTTCCTGCAAAATCCACAGCCGCCGGGGAAGATGAATCGGTAAATAATGTATTGTTCTTGGTACCCGGGAAAGGGATCTGGGTATCAAAGCTAATGGCAGATTCGGGATACACCGCTTCCACCAGATCACAACACTGGTGGGATGCGTAGGAATTGATTCCGTCCCAGGAGCGCCACCTGTCGACAGCCGATTTGCCGCCCACCATGTTTTCTGACATATCAATATGATAAATCAACAATCCCGAATTGGGAAGGTTGGCATCCCATCCGTCTTTCTGCCGGAATTCGTATAAGAAAAATTCCCCGTCGTTGCCTGTAAGCGTGACATATGACTGGTTTCCGGGAACAGGCCCGAGTTCATACTGCCCTTCTTCGGACAGTTCATCAAAACTGTCAGGCCGCCAGCCCAGCAATGTCCTTTCTATGATAGTCAGATAGGGAGGTGTTCTTCCCACGTTGTTGTAATTCCCGCCGGACATGAGAGAAAAGGATCCCACTCCGCGAGCTGCACCGTTTTCATCGCCATCGGTGTCGTAAAAATCGGGCAATCCCAGAACATGGCCGAATTCGTGGCAATACGTACCGATTCCGGCCATGGATGTCCCTGAAGCAGCCCTGAGCTCCGAGGTACAGGCGTAAGAAGAAGTAGTAACTCCGTCCACCGTAATGCTCTCATTGTAAGTGTTCCATGCATGCGGCCAAATGGTGTTGTCACCGCCTCCTTCGGCCTCGTTGTGACCGGCAAAATACACAAATACGTTGTCTATGGTTCCGTCATCGTCGTTGTCGTATTGTGAGAAATCCACTCCAAAACTCTGATCGGCTATCCGGATGGCTTCAATGACCATTTCCCGTGCCCGTACCGCCATGTTGTTTCCTTCCTCATCATTGGCCCCGTAATAGGAAAACGATCGTGAAAGCGTTACGGGTCCGACAACATCAAATTGCGGATCGAATGCTCCGGAAGAGTTTTCATAAAAATAGTTCCACACCGAACCGGTCCCTCCGTTTTCGGCATACCCGTCCTGGTTGAGCAAGTTGAAAAAATCGTTTTGGGCACTTGCCGAGTTGAAGGCCAGGTCACTGAAGGCGGCCAGGATGACCAGGAACTTTTTTTGCCCGATGGCAATGGATTGTGCCGGGCTTTTAACGGCCGGGGTGATTCCCGGTAAAAGGCGGGAAACATCACTGCGGGCACTGAATGTCTGTGCGAAATCCTGCCTTAAACGCTGTGCGCGTTCGCGTGCCACAGCCGGTGGTGTAATGGTTGAAGGTCCCTGCAGGGACAGTCCGGGTTGCACCCGCGTGGCAGTTGCCTGAACCGCTCCCTGAGCGGAAAACTCGGCAAGGTAATAAAACCCGTCGGTGCCTTGTTTGACCAAAAGGTTCCCGCAGGTGGTCCAGTTCAAAAATTCGTCCCCGTGTTTGCGGATGGTGATGACCGATCCGTCGGGCTGGGTGACCTGGATGGGGCCGGGGTAAGCTTTTACGGCATAGGCACTATGAGAAAAACCGGCCAAAAAGCTTAACAGCAGAATATTTATGAGTATGATCTTTTTCATAGCACTCTAATTGTAAACAAGGTAACTGGTTTGGTTTTCCTGATCGTAAAGGAGCAACATATTGCCTTCCTTACGGATAACCGAGACGTTTTTACTTCCCGCAGGAATGTTGTCTGCCCCGAAAACGGAAATTTCAACGGTAAATTCAGATCCCGGATCCGGATCCAGAGGAATGGAACCAATGGTTACGACTTTTTTCTGCACGTAATTCTGAATCCTGAAATCGTAGTGGGCAGGGTAAGTCAGGATGCTCCACTGGTCTGTGAACTGCCGGTATGTGATAAGGGTATCTTCCATACGGTAAATACCGAATGTGTCGTAATTCCCGGGATCGGCTTTTTCTTTAATGGTAGTCTGATCCGACAATTCGGAAAGTGAGAGCGGAATGTGGTAACGGTGTCCGGCTTCAACCGTTTTTGCCGATTGTATGTTTGTGGTTGAGATGTGGTTGGCTGTTTCCACAATGATCCGTAACGGATCACCGGAAGTGATTGCGGCATTTGCAAACATTCTGACATTCAGGGTCCGGCCTCCTTCCAATAGTGGGGGATCTTCCCACCCGGCGGTTATCCTGCATGCTGCGTGTTGGTCAAACTGCGGAAGTGCCGCGGGACTGCTCATGTCTATGCTAAAATGACCGGCCATTTTTTTATCCGGGTTGCAAAAACTAACTGATTGAATCGATTCTCCGGCCAGGATTGTTCCGCTTACATCCAGGGTAAAATCCAGCATGACCATGATCTCCCGGAAATGGATGCGGTATCCGTCCTGGTCATTCCCGGTAATATGGGAGCTGACTTTCCAGTCATAGGAAGCTATTTGATTGGCATTTTCGTTTTGTACCTGTATGGAATCCAGAAATCCGCGAATATCGTTGTAACTGTCTCCGGCGGATTCGGAATAGGGGTAATACGCGGCAACCGGAACACCGGTCTGGGCTCCCTTGAAAATGCCAAAAGGAGTTCCTGCTCCTGAGGTCAGGGTTAAAGAAATGTTGGAAGAGCCGCTTCCGTAAACTCCAATGGCATCGCCTTCTTCCCATAGCGTAAGCAATCCGTCGGTATCCAGAGTGGTACGGGTTGCGATATCCTCTGTGGAGGGAAGGATTCCCTTTATTTCCATGTTTTCTTTCTGAAGAACAGACAGCCGTCTTTCTTCTTCCTGTTTACAACCGACAGCCAACAGAATGGCACATGTAATAATAATGATCTTTTTCATAGTTCCGGTCGTTTAAAAGAGGTCTCCGTCGTCAATATAACCGCCTGCCCGCAATTGCGTTACCGTAATATCCAGAGTCATGTCCTGGCAGGTAACTGTAAGGGTTTGGCTGCGATCTTGTGAAGTGGCATTCGGTTGAAAATCAAAAGACAGCTCAGATGTGCCGGCATTCCCGGAAACGGTATTCAAGGTCAGCCAACCGCTGCCACCGGTGACTTCTGCCGTCCAGGCAAGATAAGCTGTTACGGTTATCGAACTGGAGGAACCTCCTTCTGCAGCAACTGTCAGGGATGTTTCAGACAAAGAAAAACTGGCCGGTGTTTCCAGGGTAATCTGTTGCCCGTAAGCCGTTCCGGCTGAATTGACGGCGTAAGCCCTTACGAAATAAGTAGTTCTGGAGGCGAGCCCTGTCAAGGTACTTGAAAAAGAGCCCGAGCCGGAACCGTCTTGTGTTCGGGTGGCCATATCTGCAGTCGGATTGGCAGTCGTACTCCAGCATACGCCCCTTGAAGTAATGTCTGCTCCTCCGTCGTTTGTAATATTTCCTCCCGTGAATGCTCCAAAAGAGGTTAAATCCGTAATCGGAGTGGTTGTCAGTGAAGCGTTGGCCGCAAGGGTTGTGGCTGAAACCTGTGTTCCGTATGCGGTTCCGGCTTCGTTGGTTGCATAGGCCCTGATATAATAGGTGGTATTGGGAGATAGACCGTTCAGGGAACTCGTAAAGCTTCCCAAACCGGACCCGTCGTTGGTTTTCGTTGACAAGTCTATGGAAGGACTGCCTGATGTGCTCCAGCAAATACCGCGTGCCGTAACAGGGGCTCCTCCGTCTGAAGTGACCGTCCCTCCGGAGCTCATAGAGGTAGTGGTAATATTGGATGCCGCATTAGTATCGATCCCGGGGGGAACAGGCTGCTTGCAACCGTGTAGAAGAAAAATCAGCAGTGAAATCAGAACTGCCGGCAAATAAATCGTTTTCATACATTAAAGATAATAATTTACGGGTAATACTGGTTTTGTGTTAGCCGGAACACATTTTTTTGCCTTTCAAAATCCAAAAAACCCCAGCAGGGTGATCCAGGCTCCGCCTGCAATCAGGCTGTCAAACCGATCCAGAACGCCTCCGTGACCTGGGATCAGGCGGGAATAGTCCTTTACGTTGTAGCGACGTTTGTAGAAAGAAGCAGTAAGATCCCCCAACAAAGCCCACAAAACAATACCGGTGGCCAACAGGAGGGCAGGCCCTGCCCCCATACCGGTCAGCTCCTTTATCAGGACAGCGGTGATCAGTGAAACGGTCAGTCCCCCTGCGGCGCCTTCCCAAGTTTTATGAGGACTTGTCACAGGGGCCAATTTATGTTTTCCCAATAGCTGTCCTGCGATCTGGCTGAAACTGTCAAATACAGATAATATGATGAAGGTGAACAGGATTTTTTCTTTTTCTATTCCTGTAAAAACCAAAAAACCTGAAGCAAACAGGGCATATATGAAGACGGAGACCAGGAAAAAACGTTTCTGTTTGTATCCTGAGCGAACAAACAAATGCACAAATTCATAAAACCCCGTGACCACAATGATCCATCCTGAAATTTTAAAGATAACAGGTTGGAAAGCTATGCTGAAAAAAAGTGCATTGATGATGATAAAATAGGAGATGAACTTAACCCGGTTGTGATGAGCCTCTTCTTTCGTTTTTCTTTTGCTTATAAAATAAAAAGTGATGCCTCCCGCCAGGAAGTACACCAGAATGATTATGTAGAGTGTAAGGATCATACCTTTAAAACTACAGAACGATCATCAGAATTCCAAAAACAACCATTCCCAGGGCATACCATAAACGCACCTGTCCTTCCGCTTTGTCTACCCTGACATTTGCCAGGAATCTCGGACCCAGCAATGCTCCTACAATAGAACCTGAGGCAAGGAAATAAACAATGGTCAAATCTATCTTTCCCACCAGAATATGTGCTCCTAAGGCCGAGCAGGTATTTACAAAAACAATAAGCAGGGAAGTTCCCAAAACAAGTTTCAGCGGCATGCGAATACTCATCAGCCCGGCCAGAATGGGTGCCGATCCGCTTGTTCCGAAAGTTGCCGTGATTATCCCCGAGAGAAAACCGTATAAGGTACTTCTGGAATACTTGCCGGCGTTTGACAGTTCTTTGGGTTTTTCTCCGTTAGCGATAGCCTTTTTGTCTTTTCGCTGACCCAGGTACATACCGGTTGCAATTATTATGGAATAGATTCCAAAACTGATTTTCAGTTGTTTCCCGGTCATCATATTGGCTATCTGGGCTCCTGCCAGTGCTCCAAATATCCCGGCGGCGGCAAAGATCAATCCAATACGAAAATCCAGATTTTTTTTCTTATGGTGGCCGTAAGCTCCTGCCAGGCAGATGGGTAAAGTGGCCGCCAGGGAACTGGCTATGGCAATTTGCGGAGGTACTTTAAACAAAATGGTGAGTAACGGGATAAATATGAAACCGCCCCCGCCTCCGGTCAGGGATCCTAAAAAACCGACTGCGAATCCGATAAACGGCAGCCAGAGATATGCGAACTCAAACGAAGAGTGAAAAATCATTTTCTCTTTTTTTCTTTCAGCACCCAGTACAAACCTTTTACATTGGAACGCATTTCAGGGATAATGAATTGGATGATCATGTGTTCTGTGGCAGCCAGTATTCCCAAAACGATCATGATGTAGTACAAGACGGGAATAAAACCGATCGTAAAGAGGCAAATAAAAAATCCGGCCTGTATATATCCGCCGATCTTTGTGGAATACAAATGAAAACTGGGTATTGCTTTAAATTTTATAAGGGACAAGACAACCGATCCTACCAGGAAAGCTATGAAAACTACAAAACTGACTATATGAGGCATAAAATCCTCTCCTTTGAACACCAATAGTCCGGTAAATGCAAGTATATAGGTTAGATCATCGGCAAAGGAATCCAGTTTTGCCCCCAAGTCCGTTTCCTGGTTGAAGACTCTTGCTATAAAACCATCCAGAAAATCCGTTACCAGATTGATAATTAAGAATATGGCAAAAAGACGTTCTTTGCCGGATATGATCAGCCACAGGATCAGAGGAAAAGCCAGTAATCTGTAAAAACTTAACAGGTTGGGAACGGTGACTATTTTCTTCTTATCCATAATCAGCCATTAATTGGATTCAAAAAGGTCCTTCAATCCGGATCCTTCATATACGCCTTCCAGGACGGATGGAGCTCTGCGGTAAATTTCTTTCAGAACATCTATAGAAACGTCAACACCTGCTTTGAAAGTCATTCCTACGTATTTACCCAGGGCCTTATTTACGCGGTTCTTTTTCTCCTGGGAAAGTGAAGAATAATACTCCGAATAATCCTTGATAAGCTTCCCGAAATATTTTTGGGATTCTCTCCAGTCTCGTCCTGAATAAGAATCACATGCTTCTTTTGTGTCGTCTACAAAATTTTCAACGCGGGTCACAAAAAAAATTTTTAAACCGGTCCTGTAAGGAACCACAGGGTCTTCGGTTCCGGGAATGGCAAGCAATCCCGAAAATAAAAATAAAGAGAGGAGTAAGGTTTTCATGATATTTTATACGATTGGACTTACCCAAAAGTAGGAAATTTTTATTAACTTTAACAGATTAGAAACGAACTAAAACTAATGATATGAAAACAAGATCTTTTTTTATCCTTTTTGTATTGTTGCTGGCTTTAGGCTCTTGCAACAATCCGGTAAAGGAAATTGACATTCAGGTTGAGGAAGAAGTGATTGTAGAATTCAGGGATCACGGACCGGATCCTTTTGTCTTTGACATAGAGGCGTATACCCTTGGAAACGATCTTTATCGCCGGGCAATCTGGACGGGCAGTAATATGCAAATGACTTTAATGTGCCTGGCGCCCGGAGAAGAAATAGGATTGGAAAAACATCCGGAAATAGATCAGTTTCTTAGAATTGAATCCGGTAAAGGGATTGTGGTAATGGGAGATGAAAAAGAAAACCTGACTTTCAGGGAAGAAGTGGAAGATGATTTCGCCGTATTTATTCCGGCCGGAAAATTTCACAATGTGATCAATACCGGAGATGAACCCTTGAAAATTTATTCCATTTATACGCCGCCTGAACATCCTTTCGGGACCGTACATGAAACGTATGAAGAAGGCATGGAGGCTGAACACCATCACGATCAGTGAAATTATTCCCATGTTCCTTCAATTCCTGTTGCAATGACGTCTTGACTCCCGCATTTGGGACATACGGCAAATGTCAGGTAATTATGTAATGTGCCTCCGCATTCACACAGGTAATAACCGGATTTTTTCGGATCAGTATGGCGTTTGAAATAATTTTTTCCGCACAGGGAACAATAATAATTTGATCCCAGAGACCCTGTGCCTTCAAAAACATGAAATACGTTACCACACATATTGCAACGGAATTCCCTGACCGTTCCAAGGGCTTTTGTACTATCCGGAGTATTGTTCTTTAGAATCATGAGGTGCAAAAATATAAAATATTCATGAAGTATCGCCATAAATCGATCTACCATATAATTGTCACGTTATTTAACGTTTTTTTGATTTTCCTTTCCGGGAACGTTAACGGAATGAACACACTTCCCTTGCAAAAACTCAAACTGGGAACGCAATGGGCGCCTTCAAGATCGGCACTGGATACGGACACGGGTATTTTGTATTTTATGCAGGAACAGACCATTACTTTAGTGGACCTGAATACGTTCCGTGTGGTTGAAAAAATCGAACAATCAGAACCGGAACCGGGCATGTCATTTGACGATTATCACCCGGTAGTAATGCAATCCGTTCTCTACCTCGTAAAGGATTTTGGAGGATCTTTACTTAAATGGGAAAACGGATCCTGGACCCGTTTGGATAATGCTTCTGAAAACCGAATGCAGACAGGCTCCACGGTATTTGTCCGTGAGGGGCGGATTTACCGGTACGGGGGATACGGGTTCTGGAGCTGCCGGAATTTTTTTACTTACTACCATCCGGCAATCCGGGACTGGGAAGTTTTGGCTCCGGTCAATACCAATGAACTTCCTCAGGGAACTGCAGGTACAGACATGATAAATATTGGAGAGCAATCTTATTTCTTGCGGGGAGAAAAAGTGATTCCTTCCAATCCCATGAGAAGGGAAGTTTCCCGTGAATGTTGGGAATTCAATTGGAAGAAAAAGTCCTGGAGATACCTGGGAATCCACCGGAACACATTCAGTCCTTCGGCTTGTCATTTTACATGGAATGCTAAACTGGTGTATATTTCTGATGGGCATACCTATGTTTACGATTTTCCTCATAACAGATTTGCTGCTTACGAAAACTCAACCCCCGTCTGGTATTGCAAAGCGGGGGTTTATCATTACGAAAATCATTTTTATATTCTGGGAGATTCTCCCGGTAATATGGACGTGTCTGTTTTTAAGATAAATGAAAAGGATCTTCTGGGCAAGCAAACGGGAGAAGGCCGCATATACGTGAACGGTTTTCACCGAACGCTTTGGATTGTAACAGGTCTATTTCTTTTAATAATGCTGCATTTGTTGATCCTTATAGGCAGGTCCCGGGTGTATTCGCACAAGATCAGTATTGACGGGAACATGCTTCATTATAAAAGCAAAAAGATGGACCTTGACCCCATGCAAAAAAACATTCTGGAACTGTTGTTGCTCAATAACGAATCTTCTACATCAGATATGATGGAAGTTCTGAACAAAAATCATTTGCATCCAACGCAGAAAATGAGAATTTTAGCTTCTGTCATCGAAGAAATTAATCTGAAATTACGCCTGATAACAAGTAGTAACGCTGATTTTGTCAAAATAAAAAAATCGGAAATTGACAAACGGATCAAAGCGTATTACATTGAAAAGAAATGGTTTGAACACATTTCCCAATCCTGATTACTTTTTGATAACTTCTGAGCCTCCTGATGTTTCAATGGAATTGATAACACAATCTCCTTTGTAATGGATTGTGCTGGCTCCTGAAGCCTTGATCTTCATCACTCCCTGGCATGTGATATCCATGCGGCTGGCTCCCGAAAGATCGCAATCCAATGTAATGGCTGTAAAATCAAAATCTTCAAAACGGGAAGCTCCGCTTAATTCAACCGTACAGTTAATGGCAGAACCGTAAACACTAAAACGGGAAGCTCCGCTGGCCTCAAAAAAAGCCGTATTGACCGTAACGGGGCAATCTGTCTCAATAAGGGAAGCTCCGGAAGCAATGAAGGTAGACAGCAGGGGATGATACGGAACGGTTACTTCCGTATTTACTGAAGAATATCCTATCAGGTTTTTGGTATAACCGATCACCAGCATGTCCTGGTCGTTGACATAAGTTTCCAGAAAAGGCATAAAAAGTTCATCCGCCCTTACGTGAATGGCTGATACCTGGTCCGATATCGTAACCCGAATGGCTTTTTCAACCATTATTCCGCGGTATACGGTGTTGACCGTTCGTGTTTCCTCAACGGCATGGCCGCTTCCAATAAGACCCGAGCAAGACTCTAAGATCAAAATTCCGGTTATGACGGTAAACAATATTGATTTTTTCATGATAACATGACGTATTAAAATACTTTTATGATGCATAAACTACCCGAATAACACCGTAAAAATGGTGATAAAAACGGTCCAGAAACTGATGCCGTTTATGAAGAATATCTCACTGATGCCATTGAGTCCCTGACGGATGATATAGATGGCTGTCAGGACCAATGT
>JAAYYL010000073.1 GCA_012515395.1 Bacteroidales bacterium | reverse complement strand
GGTACAGGTTGTCGTTGAACAAGTCAAAAGGCTGCACGAATTCCGTCATGACCGACTTCATTCTGCTTTCATCACCATTTTTGACCAGGATCTCAGGAAGCTGTTCATCCCGGCGTTGCTGCATGACTTCGCCCTGTTGCAAAACAAGGCGGGTTTTCAGGTACCGGTGGATATCCATGACTTTTGCCAGTGCTTTTTTCAATCGGGCAGGATCCGGGGATTTGGGATCCCCGCTGCGAACAGCCACCGGTATGTTGTATTGCAGGGATTCGCGGGCCTTTTCCCAATCGTAATAGATCCCTTTCTGGGTTTCGGTGAGCGGGTAAAATTCCTGCGGGGGATACGTTTTAAGACCCTCCACGGCGGGCGCTTCCCTTTGGCCGGTCAGCAAACGGGCCAGCAACCGGATGGTTTTTAGTTTCAGAATGTCTTTGGTAGCCAGATTGACGTTCAGTTGCTGTTTGACCACCACGGAAAAACGGATGGCCAGCAACGAGGTCAGCCCTATGGACAACAAATTGGTGGTGACTCCAAATTCATCTGTCTTCAGGATTTCTGCTACGATCGCAAAGAGGTCTTTTTCCATGATGGTTTGCGGAGGGATGATCTCTTTGAGTGTCAGGTGCGGTATGGGCAGTTTTTTGCGGTCCACTTTACCGTTTGGGGTCATGGGAAAGGCCTTCAGTTTGAGCAGGGCCGAGGGGACCATGTAGTCAGTCAGGCTGGCACGCAAGTGCTCCAGCAAGGCATCTTCGGAAACGGGAACATCGTTGTCCGTCTGGTAATAAGCGCACAGTTGCTGTGCTCCCCCGAATTCCTTGACATCGGCGACGGCCGAGATAATCCCCGGGAATTTGGACATTACGGTTTCGATTTCCCCAAGTTCTATACGGAATCCGCGCAATTTCACCTGGTTGTCTATCCGGCCAAGGTATTCCAGCAGGCCGTCGCTGCGCCAGCGAACCAGGTCACCGGTGCGGTATATCTTGTCGTTAATAGCCCCAGTACTGTAGGGATTCGCAATGAAGCGTTCGGCAGTCAGGTCTTCCCGCAGCCAGTAACCCAGGGCTATCTGGGGTCCGGCCAGGCACAATTCACCGGCCACCCCTACCGGTAACAATTGCTGTTTGTCGTCCAATACATACGACCAGGAATTGGGGACCGGGCGTCCAATGGGAATGTTGTCCGTATCCTTGTCCTGATCCACTACGTAGTAATCGGAACATACCGTGAATTCAGTAGGTCCGTACCCGTTGACGATCTTGAGATTGCGCTTTTTCACGGGGAACATTTTTTCCCCGCCCACCAGCATGTATTTCATGGGAAGTTCAAACTGGTTGATCAGTTCCAGGCCAAACTGCGTACTGAAGGTGCCCCCGGTTATGTGGTTTTGGATCATGTAATCGTATAGCATGACCATGTCCTGACGCATTTCCGAAGGGATCACGTGTATGCATGCACCTGCCGACAAGGGCGGAAAGATATCGTGTACCGAAGCGTCAAAGCTGAAACTGGCGTGACAGGTATTGTTGTCTCCCGCCACGATGTTCATGTCATTGGCATGTGCCGTGCTCATGGCTACCAGTCCCCTGTGGCTGATCATTACGCCTTTGGGTTTCCCGGTGGATCCCGATGTGTAAATCATGTAGGCCAGGTTGTCCGGACCGGGCAGATCGGTTACTTTTTCTACAGGGGCATCCAGTTTGATATCTTCCAGGAAAAGTACGTTCCGGTGTTTAAAATCCCCTTCTTCCCGCTTTTTGGCATAGAGTTCCTTTTCCGTTACCAGCACGGCGGATCGGCTGTTTTCCATCATATACAGCAGGCGGTCAATGGGATATTCACTGTCCATGGGTACGTAGGCGGCCCGGGCTTTCTGGATCCCAAGCACGGTAACCACGTATTCTTTGCGGCGGGATAGCACCACGGCTACAAAATCGTCCGGTTTGACGCCCATGGATATCAGTTTGCGGGCCATCACATCTGACTGGCGGTCCAGTTGTTCATAGGTCAATGTCCCCGAGATGTCTTTTACCGCAGGGTTTTTAGGGTCTTTTGCCACCCGGTCCCGGAACAGGTCCGGGAAGGATTTGGTGTTGTCGTAAGCCAGTTCGTTACCCCGGGCAAATTCCAGCACTTTTTCCTTCTCCGAGGGATTGACAATTTTGATTGCCGAGCAGGTGGTTTTCGAAGGGTCGGCGGCCAGGATCTCTTCCAGTGCGTTTTTCAGGGAAGCGGCAAAGACTTCCATGTAATCCCTGTCGTACAGGGCATTGTTGTATTCGCAGCGTATTTCAAAATTTTCAGGGAACTGGTAAATATAGATGCTCAGTTTGTCGTGGGTGGATCCTTCATGCATGTATTCCATATTAACGTGCCCCTGCGGCATTTCAAAATACTCCAGGATCCCTTTCTGGTAGGTATAGGTCAGGTCCATGGCTATGCCGAAATGGGTCACCATATCTGCAAAAGGATACGTCTGGTGTGTCCAGAGTTCTTTCATATCGGTACGGATCCCTTTCAGGTAATCTTCCAGTTTTTGTCCCGGATCCGTTTCCACAACCACGGGAAGTGTTTTTACGAACATGCCCACACTGTCCTGTACCCTTTCGTCAATCCGGCCGTTGTGCGCCGTACAGAAACAAAGCTTGTTCTCACGGGTATAACGGTTCAT
>JAAYYL010000008.1 GCA_012515395.1 Bacteroidales bacterium | reverse complement strand
GGGGCATGTGGCCCATGGGAGGGGCGTGGCTTTCCCAACACCTTTTTGACAGATACCTGTACAACGGAGACAAAGAGTACCTGCAGCAGGTATATCCCGTGATCAAAGAAGCTTCCCGGTTTTTTCTCGATTTTCTGACAGAAGAACCCCAAAACAAATGGCTTGTGGTTTGTCCTTCCATTTCACCGGAGAACGCACCGTCTGTACATCCCCAATATTCCGTCACTGCGGGAGCTACCATGGACAACCAACTGGTATTCGATCTGTTTACCAAGACTGTGGAAGCCGCCCGTATATTGAAAAAAGACAAAGGTCTGACAGACAGCATTTCCAAGGCTCTTGACCGTCTGCCCCCAATGCAGATAGGCAGTTGGGGCCAGTTGCAGGAATGGATGTACGATTGGGACAGTCCCGATGACAAACACCGGCATGTGTCCCATTTATTCGGGTTGTATCCCTCCAGCCAGGTGTCTCCTTTCAGAACGCCGGAATTGGCTTTGGCAGCCAAAACCTCTTTACTGGCCCGAGGGGATGAATCCACCGGTTGGTCCATGGGGTGGAAGGTGAATCTGTGGGCCCGCTTGCTGGACGGAGATCATGCCTATAAACTGATCACGGATCAGCTGACCCCCTCGTTGCAGCCGGGCGGCAGACAACGGGGAGGTACGTATCCCAATCTTTTTGATGCACATCCGCCGTTCCAGATTGACGGCAATTTTGGATGTATCGCCGGTATAGCCGAAATGTTGTTGCAAAGCCACGACGGAGCCATTCATCTGTTGCCGGCACTTCCGCAGGCATGGAAAAGCGGCACTGTCCGGGGGTTGAGGGCCCGGGGAGGATTTGAAGTGGATGTTACGTGGGAAAACGGGGCTGTTAACTCGGCAATCATCAAATCCTCTTTGGGCGGTATATGCCGCATCCGGTCTTATGTTCCTTTGACGGGAAAAGGCTTGAAAGAGGCACACGGCACGAATCCCAACCCGTACTTCTTCGCGGCCGGAGTAAAAGCTCCCCTTGTACACGCACCAAATCTCCCGGTGGAACCCCTGTACAAGAAAGTATATGAGTACGATATCTCTACAAAAAAAGGAGATGTCATTCATATAACAATCCCGTAAAGATAATTATTGCCACTCTTTTTCTTACTTTTGTGCCCGCATGAGAGGAGAAACCATAGCTTTAGGAGTGGCAGTTCTTTGGTCATTGAACTCCCTCTTTTTTGAACACGCCAGCAAAAGGATAGGCTCATTAAACCTGAACCTGATCCGTCTTGTTTTTGCTTTTTTATTCATAGGATTGACTCTGTGGGCTACCAGCGGCAGTTTCCTTCCCCTGAATGCAGACAAGGCCACGTGGGCCTGGATGTCTTTGTCTGGGTTCGTGGGTTTTGTGCTTGGCGATTATTTCCTGTTTGCCTCCTATACCATGATCATGGCCAGGTATTCTCAATTGATGATGACACTGGCTCCTCTTTTTGCTGCCATTTTCGGATTCATATTGCTGGGTGAACAGATGTCCTGGCTTTCACTGGCAGGTATGTGCCTGACATTGACCGGTATTTCAATATCTGTATTGAAGAAACAGAACGGAACAGGAAATAACAGGGTTCACATGGATCTCCCCCTGAAAGGCATTATCTTCGCATTGATAGGAGCCCTGGGACAAGGAGTGGGGATTGTACTGAGCAAGCAGGGGATGATTGCATATGAAAAAGTGTACTCTCCGGATAATGCGCTTTACATTCCTCTGGCAGCCACCCAGATACGAACGATCATCGGCACAATCTCTTTTGCCGCGATCATTCTTTTAAGAGGCGGTGCAGGGAATTTCATCCGTTCCATAAAAGATAAAAAAGCCTGCGGAAGCGCCTTTGCGGGTTCAGTACTGGGACCTTACCTGGGAGTAACCTTATCCCTTATGGCTGTGCAATATGCCAACACAGCCGTTGCTTCCACCATTATGGCCACAGTTCCCATACTGATCCTCGTTCCGGAATATTTTATACTCAAGCGGAAGGTTACCTGGCAGCAGGTGGCCGGAGCGGTACTGAGTGTTGGGGGAGTAACATTGTTTTTTATTTGATTCATTATGAAAAAGCTTATCATTCCCGTAATCCTTATTTTTATAGCCTTGCCTTTAAGATCTCAGCAAGAAGGAAAGAATTACCGCCTTATGGTAATGGATATTACCTCCAATGAACTGATAACGGTAAAAACGTTTCCCTACCAGGTGGAAGCTCCCAACTGGACTCCCGACGGCCGGTGGCTGGTCTACAACTCGGCAGGAAAACTCTACCGCATATCGCCGAACGGGCAGGAAGGTCCGTTTGAAATACCTACCGGCACCATTACCCGCTGCAACAACGATCACATCATTTCCGCGGACGGAAAGCAGATCGCCCTGAGCAGCGGAACGGCCGAAGACTGGCGCTCCCGCATTTACATTGTTCCTTTTGAAGGAGGTGAGCCGAGGTTAATAACCCCCCTTGGGCCGAGTTACCTGCACGGCTGGAGCCCCGATATGGGTACGTTGGCCTATTGTGCCGAGAGGGACGGGGAGTACGATGTTTATACCATCCCGGCCGGCGGTGGCAAGGAAACCCGCCTTACCGATGCTCCCGGCTTGGACGACGGCCCCGAGTACACCCCCTGCGGAGATTACATCTGGTTCAACTCGGTCCGCACCGGCCTGATGCAGCTCTGGCGCATGCGCGCCGACGGCTCGGCACAGGAACAAATGACCTTCCACACGAAGATCAACGCCTGGTTTCCGCACGTTTCCCCCGACGGAGAGCATGTGGTCTACATTGCCTATTACGTGGGTGATCTGGAACCCGGAGAGCACCTCCCGGACAAAAACGTGGAACTGCGCCTGATGCCCGCTGCCGGCGGTCCTTCCCGCCTGCTGCTCAAGCTCTTCGGCGGCCAGGGCACCATCAACGTCAACTCCTGGGCCCCCGATAGCCGCCGGATCGCATTTGTGTACGTCGTACCTTTTATTCTTTAAGCTGATTCTTAGCGTGTTATGATTTTGGTGCCCCCGGGGCATCAATTTTGTTATTGCCTGATTATCAGGCAAAAGAATAAAAGGTACGACGTACACTTTTTTGCTATCTTAGTAGCATGAAAAAATTGCTACTCCTTTTATTGACTTTGTTAATGTCTGTACCGGTCTTTTCCCGTGAAAGGACATGGCAAAACAGTATTGTCAAGCCGCGTATGCGGGTGATTGTTGTGAACGATTTCGGGGGAGATCCGGACGGACTTGTCCAGCTGGCACATCATCTGTTGTGCGGATCAACGGAAATAAGGGCAGTGATTGGTTCGCATCTGACCGAAAATACATCGTTTGACCGGGAAACGGATCAGGTGGAGCTGGCCTGCAGGAAGGCCCGGGAAGTGTTGACGTTGCTGGGAATGGAGAACCGCGTGCCGGTTTTGCAAGGGGCACCGAAGGGCATGACAGATCCGGGCAAACCGGTGGATTCGCCGGGAGCCCGCAAGATCATTGCCGAGGCGTTGCGTACGGATACCGATATGCCGCTTTACGTGGTATGCGGGGGAGGACTGACCGATGTGGCCAGTGCCTGGCTGCTGGAACCTTCCATTGCCGGGCGCTTCACCCTGGTGTGGATAGGTGGCCCGGAGTATGAAGGGATGGCTTATCCGCCTCCCGGATATTCAGAGGTAGAGTATAATACAAGTATTTGCATCCCCGCTGTACAAACAGTATTCAACCGTTCCGGCATCTCTTTGTGGCAGGTGCCCCGCAATGCCTACCGGCAATGTATTTATTCTTTGGATGAAATACAGAACAAGATCAAACCTGCCGGACCTGCCGGAGCTTACCTGGCGCGTTCCCTGGAAGAGGTCATGGACAACATGAACCGGTGGGGCAACCCCATGGGCGAAACGTACATCCTGGGGGATTCACCGCTGGTGCTGCTCACCTCGCTGCAAAGCAACTGGGAACCGGATCCCTCCTCAAGCTTTTACCGCCTGGTTCCGGCTCCTTTGGTGGATAAGCAAGGACAGTTCCGGAAGAACCCCGAAGGCCGTC
>JAAYYL010000072.1 GCA_012515395.1 Bacteroidales bacterium | reverse complement strand
TGGGAGGCAGATGGGCAAGTTTATAAGCAGGAAAGAAACGGCTTATATGTAACGGCGCAGATGCAAAACCATTGTCCACAAGCCACCGGCACATGGATTCAAACCAGACCGGGTTGTCAGTCATTCCCGGTATCACCAAATGCGTAATTTCCGTCCACACACCGGCTTTTTGCAAAGTCAGCAATGTATCCAGAACCGGTTGCAGTTTTCCTCCGGTTAGACGTCGGTACATTTTGTCATCAAAACACTTCAAGTCTATGTTGGCAGCATCTATACAGGGACAAAGCGCTTCAAGTGGTCCGGAATTGATATACCCGTTAGATACCATAATGGTTTTCAAGCCTTTTTCATGCGCCTTAACCGCAATGTCAAACATATATTCGTAGAAAACCGTAGGTTCCGTATAAGTGAATGCTATGGACGGGGTTTTGTGGCGCAAGGCCATATTGATTATCTGCCCGGGAGAAAGATCATAGTGATCCATATTGGCGGGAGAAGCCTGGGATATGGTCCAGTTCTGACAATTCAGACAACGGAAATTGCATCCTGCAGTGGCTATGGATAAAACCTGCGATCCAGGGAGAAAATGATACAACGGTTTTTTTTCAATCGGATCTATGGCAACAGAACAGGGATTGCCGTACGCCAGGGAATACAAAACGCCCTCTTTATTGATCCTGGTACGGCATTTGCCGGTTTTGCCTTCAGGAATAACACAGTAATGAGGACAAAGCAAACAGGTTACCTTGCTCCCTTCATGTGACCATAGAATCTCCGGGATTCTGTGCAAATACATTTTTATTCCCCGATAATCTTAACCAGGATTCGTTTTTTTCGTTTACCGTCAAATTCTCCGTAAAAAATTTGCTCCCACGTTCCAAAATCCAGCCGGCCCTGTGTAACGGCAATTACGACTTCACGCCCCATGACCTGGCGTTTTAGGTGTGCATCGGCATTATTTTCCACTCCGTTATGACGGTATTGTGAATAAGGTTGTTCGGGAGCCAGACGTTCCAGCCATTTTTCAAAATCATGATGAAGTCCCGATTCATCATCGTTAATGAAAACGCTTGATGTTATGTGCATGGAATTGCACAGCAGCAATCCTTCCTGTATTCCACTTTCCTCCAGGTACTTAAGAACCTGAGGGGTAATGTTCACAAAGGCACGGCGGGTGGGTGTTTCAATGTAAAATTCTCGTCTGTATGTTTTCATCTCTGTCAGTTTTCATCGTTATAAAGGTACAAAAAAAAGGGAACCTGCCGGGATAGAAAAAGACCTGCCGGTTTAAAATTTCGTAAATTAGTGGCGTCAACCATATTCAGTATCTATGATTTTACAGAAGTATTTAACGGAGAACGAATTTAAGGCACCTTTCATTGTAGGAATTATCCTTGCAGTCACACTAAAACTGATTCTCTATTCCGTAGCCTCCCTGAGCATTCCCGATTACCTGCCCTGGGGTTATGTTTCCAGGGGAGTGCTCTGGTTTTGGTTGCTTTTAATATGGCTTTATGTGCATTACATAGAAAGAAAACCTTTTTTTCTTCTAAAAGAATCTAAATACCCCTTCTGGTTTTATGTTTGGACCGTGTCCGTTTTAATGGTAGTGTTTTTTGCCATCAATTTTATTCCCTATCTTTTTTCCAGTATGCAAATGACCCTGGCCGACACACACGTTCAGGCCGAGATGAACGCATACCTGCACGAAAGGCCCTTGTTGCTCATAATTACTGCTATCTCGGCCGGAATTGTGGAAGAATGCATTTTCAGAGGGTATATGTTGCCACGTCTTCATTCGCTATTGAATAAACAGTGGGCTGCAGTGTTGATAGGAGCTGTTTTGTATGCCGCGTTGCATTACACGTACGGCAGCTGGCTCAATATGCTTATACCGTTCCTGATAGGAATCATTTTTGGATTTTATTACCTGAAATACCGATCCCTGGCTGTTCTGATCATCGCGCATATAAGCACCTTGCTGATCCTGGGTGTTTTACTCTTCTGATTTGGTTACGATCCGAGAGTCTACTTCCATGACTTGCTTGTAAACGTATGCCACCCCGCAGTAATTGTTCTCGGATAATTCCACGGCACGTTTGAGCTTATCCATAGGCAGATCATCCCCGGTAAATTCATAAGTCACATGGATCTTTTTGTAATGAACGGGATGTTCGTCCGTTAATTCTCCTTCCACCCTGACATTAAAATGTTTCAGCTCAATACGCATTTTTTTTAAAATGGAAATCACATCCATCGCCGTACAACCGGCCAAAGCCGCCAACATGAAAGGTTTTGGCCGGGGCCCTTTGTCTTGTCCGCCAAATTGTGTATCGGCATCCATTACTATTTGGTGACCATTAATTCCGGCTTGGAATACCATGTTTTCCAGCCAATTAGCATTTACTGTGTCTATATGTCCCATAATATACAAATATAAGAAATTTGTTACTTTTTTTGTATATTGCACCTTATGAAATCCGTGCCTACAAATGGCTATTGCGTTGTTACGGGAGCAGCCCACGGCCTGGGGCGGGCTTTTGCAAAAGAATTGTCACAACGGCGATTAAACACCAT
>JAAYYL010000071.1 GCA_012515395.1 Bacteroidales bacterium | reverse complement strand
TTCTCTGATCATCGCTTATTCGCCCTGTATCAACCACGGCCTGAGTCGCGGTATGGGACAATCACAGCTGGAAGAAAAACTGGCCGTAGAAAGTGGTTACTGGCAGCTTTACCGCTACAATCCCACATTGGCTGACGAAGGGAAGAATCCCTTTACCCTGGACAGCAAAGAACCTGATTGGGATAAATTCCAGGAATTCATCAGGGGAGAAGTTCGTTACAGCTCCTTGCTCAAAACATTCCCGGATCAGGCAAAAGAATTGTTTGCCCTTACCGAACAACATGCCAAAACACGCTACAACAACTACAAGCGTATGGCAGAATAAGGGTTTCTGCCATGCACATGAAAAAACGGCTAAAATTGCTTTTAGCCGTTTTTTTTGTACCCGGACTAAATCCTTTTCCCCTTAAGTACGCTTCAAGCTCAAGAGCAGAAACCTATTTCCTCTATGCCAAGGCTTCGTCTCTTTGTGGCTACAGGCGGTCTCTGCCTCCACTATGCAGGTAAGATCTTTCATAAACTAAAGCATCTTCCCTTTCCCGCAGACAGTCTCTTCAATGCAAAGAACGGAGCGGTTTATCATTTTTGCCGAAGCGTTCTGTTCTTTTCACAGAAAAGTTGTTGCATTTTATCACCATCTAGTCAGACCCTAACAAGAGTAATTACCTATAGTCAACTTTAATTAGGAAAAAATCCTACAGGTAGTCAACCAAAATCAGGAAACTACAGTTCATCCACAAAAACAGCCTTTTATGTGGATGGAAGGCGGAAAATCCCAAGTATGTCCACAAAAACAGCCTTATATGTGGATGGAAGGGGGAAAAACTGGATGGATTGCCAGAAAATCAGAATTCTGTGATTTAAGTAGGAAGGAGGGCCACCGGCTTACTCCTCAACTATCAACTCGGGCAGGTTCTTGTATGCTTTCACACCCAACTCCCTGAGTTTGTTGGCTTGACCTATCAGATTGCCCTGACCTTCTTTTAATTGTCCCATAGCCGAATCGTAGGCTTCCTGGGATTTCTTTATGGAACCTCCCAAAGCGGTAAGTGTTTCTACAAAATTTTCAAATTTTTTTAGCAACAATTCTCCCCGTTTGGCGATCAACATGGCATTCTTGTTCTGCATTTCCCTGCTCCACAAATCGGACATCAGTTTCAGGCAGGCAATAAGGTTTGTCGGACTGATTAACACTATGCGCTTACGGTAAGCATAACTCCACAGTCCGGGATCCTTTTGAATAGCTATTAAATAGGCCGGCTCAACAGGAATGAACATCATAACAAAATCCAAAGATCCCTGGAGATTGTCGTACTGTTTGGATGCCAGTTCGTCAATATGCTTTTTCATCGACACCAAGTGTTCTGTTAATGCCGGTTGCTGTTCTTCGGCAGAAGCACCGGAAGCATACCTTTCGTAAGCAACGAGCGACACTTTTGAATCAACAATAATGACTCGTTCTCCCGGCAGGTGAATAACCACATCCGGATACAAAATATTGCCCTGTTCGGTACGAAAAGACTCCTGCATTACGTAATGCGTATCCTTTTCCAGCCCTGATTGTTCCAGGATCCTCTCCAAAATCATTTCTCCCCAGTTACCCTGTGTTTTGGGACTGCCCTTCAGTGCCTCGGCAAGATTGTTTGCTTGTGCACTGACAATATTGGTTTGTTCTATCAAGCCCCTGATCCGTTCTTCCAGCGTAGAACGTTGTCTTGTATCTTCCAAATGAGTATCCTCCACTCTTTTCTTAAATTCCATGATCTGTTCACCCAGGGGTTTAAGCAATTGCTGCATACTTTGCTGGCTCTTCAGCTCAAATTTTTGTGTATTGACTTCCAGTATGCGGTTGGCCAGGTTTTCAAATTGCAAGGTTAGTTTTTCCTGCATTTTTTCCAGTTCCTTGTCCTTTAGTTCCAGTGCCGTCCGGGCCGAGGCAATCCCAGAAGTAAGATTTATGATCTCTGTTTCCTTTTCCCTGACCAGTGCGTCCTTTTCCTTTATCTCCATGTCTTTACCGCGTAACTTGCTGTTGATCAGCAACCAAATTGCCAGCCCTCCTGCGATGGCCCCTATCCCGAGGCCTGCTATTATTGAAACTGTATCCATAACAACAAATTTAGCAAAAAAGTGGGTGCAACGCACACTTCATTCTTTTGCCTGTATAACAGGCAATTATAAAAAACGTACCCCGGGGGTACGTTTTTTATAAAACGCTGAAAATCAGCGAAAAGAATGAAGTGTGCGTTGCACTATTTTCTCCAGAGCCGGGTCATGTCTTCCAGTGTCTTGCCTTTTGTTTCCGGAACCATCTTGAAAACGAAAACAGCAGACAAAAGGGAGAATACGGCATAGATCAGGTAGGCACCTCCTGTACTCCACTCGGAAAGTGAAGGGAACGTAGAGGAGACCACAAAATTGGAAATCCACTGGGCGGCAACGGCTATGGCCACGGCCTGACCCCGGATGGTGTTGGGGAATATCTCTGATATCAGTACCCAGGTAATGGGGCCCCAGCTCATCATGAATGAGGCGGTGTATATGATGATGAACACCAGGGCTGCTACACCAATTACATCCATAAAGGAGAGGACACTCAATGCTGCCATACCTACCATCATGCCAATGGAACCGATAATCAGCAGGGGTTTGCGTCCAAACTTATCCACAGTTAAGATAGCTACCATGGTAAAGATGATATTGACCACCCCCATGACCACTGTCTGCCTCATGGAAACATCACCCGAGGCACCCAGGTTCTCAAAGATCCTCGGCGCATAATACAAGACAACATTTATCCCTACAGCCTGCTGGAAAAACGACAACAGGATCCCGATCACCACTACAGTTACCCCGTAAGAGAACAATTTTTCGCGTTTTTCTACAACGGTTTCCTTGATCTCTGCCAGGGTCTTCCGGGCGGAATCCATTCCGTTAATCCGGGTCAGTACATGCAATGCTTTAGACTCATTACCGGACATTACCAGGAACCGCGGAGTCTTGGGAACGAACAGCAACAAAAGCCCAAAAGTAGCTGCAGGAAAAGCTTCGCTCAAAAACATCCTTCTCCATCCCAGCTCCATCATGGCTTGTTCAATACTCCCGGGCAAGTTGATCCTAATAAGGTAATTGACAAAGTATACCACCAGCATACCGAAAATGATGGCAAACTGGTTGACGGATACCAGCCGTCCCCTGACGTTGGCAGGAGACACCTCGGCAATATACATGGGACAAATGGCCGAAGCAAGACCAACGCCTATCCCGCCCAATACACGGTATGCGTTGAAGGTCAAAAGCAGGGAAAAGCTCGGCTTCCCGAATTCGAAGAACAACATCTCGGGGCGCCAGGAACCTATTGCCGAGAGAAAAAACAACATCGAGGCAAAAATCAGGGAATTGCGTCTGCCCCAACGAGGTGCCAACAATCCCGATAAGGCTCCTCCGATCACACAACCTATCAAGGCACTGGACGCTGTGATCCCGTGCCACGCTTTGTTGTAAACAAAGTCAGTGGATTGCGAAAAGAAAGCTTCCAGAGCCTTCTCGGCACCGGAGATGACAGCCGTATCGTATCCGAACAAAAGTCCGCCCAATACAGCTACGAAAGTCAAACCTCCCAGGTACAGTTTACTTCCTTTATCTGAGTTAATCATGGTTGCCGCCATCCTATATGTACATACTTACGATGGTTTCGTACAATTCCTGCTGTCCGCTTATCTGGCGGGGTTCTCCAACTTTCCGGCCGTATTCGTAAATAGCCTGGAAGTCCAGTTTGCCCTCTTCAAACTCTTTGCCTTTGCCGGCATCGAAAGAAGCATAACGCTCTTTACGCATTTTAAGGTAAGGAGAATCTTCCAGGATGGCAGCAGCAGCTTCCAACCCGCGGGCAAATGTATCCATACCCGAAATATGTGCGATCACCAGATCCTGCAGATCGGTTGAATTCCTTCTGATGTGGGCATCAAAATTCACTCCTCCGTCATGCAGACCGCCGGCCTGCAGAAGCACCATCATGGCCTGGGTTACTTCCCAGATATCAATGGGGAACTGATCGGTATCCCATCCGTTCTGGTAATCTCCCCGGTTGGCATCTATAGATCCCAGTATACCGGCATCGGCAGCACATTGCAATTCGTGTT
This sequence comes from Bacteroidales bacterium, assembly GCA_012515395.1. Lineage (GTDB taxonomy): Bacteria > Bacteroidota > Bacteroidia > Bacteroidales > UBA932 > DMER64. The sequence goes on along the minus strand of JAAYYL010000071.1, from coordinate 3,840 downwards.
CAAAGGTGTGTCCGGCCAAAGTGGCGTGGTTTACTTCAATATTGATCTTGAAATCCTTGTCCAGATCGTATTTCTTCAAAAATCCCAAGATGGTTTCAACATCCGTATCGTATTGGTGTTTTGTGGGTTCCATAGGCTTGGGCTCGATCAGGAAAGTCCCTTTGAATCCTTTGGCACGTCCGTAATCGCGAGCCCTTTGAAGCATAAGCCCCAGGTGGTGTTTTTCCCGTTTCATATCTGTGTTCAGCAAAGACATGTAGCCTTCACGGCCTCCCCAGAATACGTAATTGGTGCCGCCCAATTCAATGGTGGCATCTATAGCGTTCTTAATTTGCACCACTGCCCTGGAAACCACATCAAAGTCCGGATTCGTTGCAGCTCCGTTCATGTACCTTTTGTGTCCGAAAACATTAGCGGTGCCCCACAAAAGCTTGATCCCGGTTTCCTGTTGTTTTTTCTTGGCGTAAGCTACGATTTCTTTCATTCGGGCTTCATATTCTTCAACGGTGGGTCCTTCAGCTACCAGGTCCACATCGTGGAAGCAATAATACTCAATGCCCAGCTTTTGCATGAATTCAAAACCGGCATCCATTTTTTCCTTGGCAGCCGTTACGGGATCCGGAGATTTCCACCATTCACGCGACTGCGTCCCGGGACCAAACTGGTCCTGTCCGTCTGCACACAGCGTGTGCCAGTAAGCCATGGCAAATTTCAGCCATTCTTTCATTTTTTTGCCGTACACCACTTTCTCAGGGTCGTAATAACGGAAGGCCAGCGGATTGCGGCTGTCCTTTCCTTCAAATTTAATTTTTCCGATACCCGGAAAATACTCTTTTGTTGCCATATGAAATACTTTTTAAACGTTAGATAATATTGATTCAAGTTGTTTTTTCCATGTAATATAAGCCTTTTCCAGGGGTTCCTCCCAGGACGGTTCAGGCTTTTGTGTCCGTACCTTTTCAAGTCCGGAAAAACATTCCCGGCGACTCTTGTACAGACCTGCTCCCCAGGCGGCTCCCCGGGCAGCTCCCAAGGCTCCGTCCGTATTGTACAATTCTATTGTAGCTCCGGTCAGGCTGGCCAGGGTTTTAATAAATACGGGACTCAGAAACATATTTGCCTCCCCGGCACGGATCACTCCCGGCTGCATGCCCATTTCTTTCATAATCTCTATTCCGTAGCGGAACGAAAAAGCGATCCCTTCCTGCGCAGCCCGCACAAAATGGCCCCGGTGGTGACGGTTCAGATCCAACCCTGACATTTGAACTCCCGTATAACGGTTTTCCAGCATTCTTTCAGCACCGTTTCCGAAAGGCAGGATCAATAATCCTTCGCTACCGGCAGGAACTTTGGAAGCTTCTTCGTTCATCTGATCGTAAGACATGCCGGACAACAGGTTTCTTCTTATCCACGCATTCAGGATACCGGTACCGTTAATGCACAACAAGACCCCGTAATGCGGATTGTCCCGGTGATGATTCACATGCAGGAACTGGTTAACCCGGGAAAGATCATCGGCTACTGATTTTGATGTTATACCGTATACCACTCCGGACGTTCCCGCAGTGGCAGCCACTTCTCCCTCCTCCATCACATTGAGGGAAAAGGCATTGTTGGGCTGGTCCCCGGCCCGGTAGGAAACCGGGGTGCCTTTGGGAATGTTCCATGTTCTTTCAACTTCTGCCGAGGTGAGGCTTTGCACACCCAGGGAAGATTTGTGCGCCGGAACATAGGAAGCGGGTATTCCGTAATGCTCCCTGACAAATCGTGCGGGAGCATCCTCGCTGAAATCCCAAAGGATCTGCTCGGATAAACCGCTGTCGGTTGTCGACATATCTCCCGTAAGTTTGTACGCTATATAATCCCCCGGCAAAAAGAATTTGTAGGTTTGTGAAAACACCTCCGGTTCATTTTGTTTAACCCAGGCCATTTTGGAAGCCGTAAAATTGCCCGGGGAATTCAGAAGGCGGGTAAGGCATTCTTCTTTTCCTATCTTTTTAAATGCTTTAGCCCCTATCTCTACCGCCCGGCTGTCACTCCAGATAATCGACTTGCGGAGCGGTTTCCCTTTTTTGTCAACGCACACCAGACCGTGCATTTGGTAGGTAATGCCAATGGATTTCACGTCTTTGAGTGAATACCGGTCATCCAGATTTTTCAGGCAAAGGCCTACATTTTTCCACCACATGTCGGGATCCTGCTCTGCCCAACCGGGACGTTCCGCGTGAACAGGCATTTCCGATTCAGGACACGTAGAGGTCCCCAGGCAACGACCCGATTCCACTTCCAGAAGTGATACTTTTATAAAAGATGTGCCCACATCTATTCCAATGCTTTTCATATTATTCGTTCCAATTAATGAAGTTCAGTTTTCGGATTTTCTTTTCTTCCCTTTTGTATCGGTGTTTATCAAAAATGTAATAAGCCGCCGGTTTATGGGCAACGCCCTTTTCTTTTTCCCCGGTTGGTAATATATACCCGCAGCCAATGATCTTTTTGCGAAAATTACGGTTGTCAATCTCCACTCCCAGAACGGCTTTGTACAAATCGGCCAGTTCCCGGATCGTGAATTTCCGGGGAAGCAATTCAAAGGCAATGGGAGAATGTGTCATGTCCCTGGAAAGCATAGACAACGCCTTATTCAGGATATCTTTATGATCCATGGCCAATACAGATATGGAATCAACCTCTTTCCAGAATGCTTCTTTTTCCCGAATGTGGGACATGATCTTATTATCCAGTTTGACCAGGGCATAATATGCCACCGTAACGACCCTTTTTGTGTGAACTCCGTAGAAATGATTGATCCAGTCCAGATCTTTTTTCCCCACCCTGAAAGGATCGGAAAAAACAGACAATTCTTTAAGGAATATATCCTTCAACCCCGTCATTTCCTCCAGCACCCTGTAGGCAGCAGACGGGATATCTTCTTCGTCCGAGATCAGACTGCCCGGTAATTTCAGGTCCTGACCGTCCCTTTTGATCAAAAGGCATTTAAGGGATCGGCCGTCAAAGCCGAACACCGCACAGTCAACAGAAATGGAATGATTAGTCTGCACAACTCAAAGTAAGAAAGAATTGGCGAAAAAAACAAACTTAGCGTAAAAAATACGCTAAGAAATTTTATTCCATAATCACTTCCATACGCATGAGTTCCTCCAGATCATAAACGGGACGTTCCAGTTCCAATGGTATGGGTTTTCGGGAGAACGTCTGAAAATACAATAAACACGCATCCCGCCACCATTGCGCATCCCTGGCCTGGATTTTCAGCTTGTATTGAATGTCCAGGAAACGGGCCTTGTCAATGTAGGGTTCCAGCCGGTCCCATGTTTTTTGAAATCCCCTGGCCTGATCAACTCCAAGCGTATACAGGCGGCACATTTCTTCCCATAGTGTATAGCCGTTTTTCATGGTATGATCCCACGGTACATGGTGGAACCATAAGAGCAGGTTTTCCGGACATGTTTCTACATTGTCGTATAGACCGGACAAAGGTTCAAAATACTGACTTACCGCATTGCTTCCTGTTGTTGAGCGGTCAAACCCGACCCCGTTAGCATCGGCTTTGTGGTAATAAGGCGGTTGCCAGTCCGGACGTGAAAAAGGATCATTGGCCCAGGGCTCGGGACCGTAATGATGCCCGGTATAGAAGAGATGGTGCAGTCCCAGCGGCATCATGTAATTGACTACCGCTTCCCGTGATTCCATCATCATATTTAATAAATGCTCCATAAAGGGCCCCTTGTTGCTGAAAGTCATTCCAATCCACTCCCTTGCAATTTCCCCGGCATCCAGGCGATGATTCCACGCCAGACGTCCAAAAACATACCAGTTGGC
>JAAYYL010000070.1 GCA_012515395.1 Bacteroidales bacterium | reverse complement strand
TTCTGGAAGTAGGCGGCAATATTTATTCGGTTCGTATGGAAGGAGACACTGTGTTTATTCCAAATTAATCTATATGTCAAAAAACATAATCATAGCCGTTTTACTGACAGTATGCACCGGCTCTTCGTGGGTTATCTTCCCACAGGAGCCGGTTGCTGCTTATGAAATCACTTTACCCAAAGTATTAAGTGACGGTATGGTCCTGCAAAGGAACAAACCCATTCCGTTTTGGGGAAAGTCCGGACCGGGGGCGGAAATACACGTAGCTTTTGCCGGAAAAACAAAATCTGTAAAATCGGATAACCAGGGAAACTGGCAAGTTATCTTCCCGGCCATGGAAGCCGGAGGTCCATACACGCTTGAGGTGAATAATATTCTGGTAAAAGACATTTTAATCGGAGAAGTCTGGTTGTTTTCCGGGCAATCCAATGTGGAATTGCCCATCAGCCGTGTGGCAATAAAGTATCCCGGGATTGCAACAACCTATAGCAATTCACAGATACGGGAATTTCGCACGACTACCCATTACGATTTCGAAGGACCCCTGGAAGATGTGAATCAGGGCCGGTGGAAAATTTGCACACAAAAAGAAATACAAAGCTTTTCCGCTCTTGCATTCTTTTTTGCCCAAGGATTGCATGAACGTGAACATGTCCCCGTAGGAGTGATGGTGAATGCAGTAGGAGGATCTCCGCTGGACGCCTGGCTGGATGAAACCACGTTACGAAACATGCCCGGTCCCGGTGGTGCAAGTTATTACCCGGATCTGCTGGATGATCTCAAATGTGAAACATGGGTGGACAGCGTAAAGAAAGCCCAGGAGAAAGCGCTGACACACTATCGTTCGTTATTTACGGAAGATCCCGGTCCGTCCGGATCCGGCAAATGGGTTCCTTATAACGTTCCTTCATTCTGGAACAGCCCGGGAGCAACCCCTGAAGGCCCGCTTTCAGAAGCTCCGGGGTCGGTGTGGTTCAAAAAAGAAATTCAACTTAGCCGTGAACAAATTGACAAAGCGGCTGCAGGTACTCCGGATAGCGACGGGATGCTCATATTAGGCACCATGGTAGATGCTGACAGAACATTTGTAAACGGGACTTTTGTAGGATCTACCGGATATCAGTATCCTCCGCGAATATATACTATTCCGAAAGGATTGCTTAAGGAAGGAATGAATGAACTGCTGGTTCGTTTGGAAAATTACTGGGGACCGGGCGGCTTTACTTCAGGAAAGGACTATTCACTTTACATAGGTGTAGCCCATCCATTTTATGACAATGCAGATACGGTCTCACTTACAGGAAAGGGATGGCTGGCTTCTAAAGGAAGTGCAATGCCTGGAGAATATTCTCATATTCCTTACCCGGTTACCACTACATGGCATTACCAGCCGGCCGGACTCTACAACGCGTTGCTGGCTCCCTTAACCGCTTTTCCCGTCCGGGGAGTCGTTTGGTACCAGGGAGAATCGGCAACACAGAGGAGAGATTACGATGAAATGTTATGTGCCATGATGGATAAATGGAGGGCAGACTGGCAAGAGGAGGATATGCCGTTCATCATTATCCAATTACCTGAATTTATGAAGGATACCGACCCCTGGCCTGTTGAGACCGATTGGGCCGTGCGAAGGGATGAACAACGCAGGGCAGCCTTGAACCGGGATCATACCGCTCTTGTTGTGGGACTGGGATTGGGTGAGTGGAATGATGTTCATCCCCTGAATAAAAAAGACCTTGCTGAACGGGTGATTCTCGCGGCAGAATTTCTGGCATACCACAATAACAAAGCGTCCTTGTCTCCTGTTCCGGTAAAAGCAGTCCTTAAAGGGAACAAAGTGAGCATTCAATTTATTCATACCGGGAAAGGTTTGGAAACAAAAAACGGAAAAGACTTGCAACATTTTGCGGTTGCAGGTGCTGACGGCAGGTTTATAAGAGCACATGCCCGAATTACCTCAAAGAACAGCATTGAAGTATGGACACCTGAAATTAAAGACCCTAAACGGGTAAGGTATGCCTGGGCAAATCTGCCCATAGAGGCTAATCTACAAAACAAAGCCGGATTGCCTGCCAGTCCTTTTGAATGGATATTGGACCTATAAAATATTGTATAATTATGACAAGTTCTTTGTACGGAAGGATTCTGTGGATTCATTTATTGTGCCTGCTTTTCATTGTTTGGGCAGGGACAACCTTACAGGCACAATCCCCGGCCAATCCTGTAATTGATTATCCGGTTGAAAATGGATTTACCATAGCCGAAGACGGCAATCCCGTTCCGATTTGTGTTTCTGACAACGATTTTCCCGGAGTGATACGCGTTGCCGGTCATTTACAGAGAGACCTGGAGAAAGTTGCCGGAACTGCTCCTGTCTTGTATGTCCGCTCCCAGACGCCCTTTTGTCCCTTGATGATAATAGCGGGAACGGCAGGAAAGAATGAATATATTGACAGTCTCATTCGTACGGATGTGATTGAAAGCAACTTATTGCAGGGAAGACGTGAAACGTATGTTTTAACGGTTATTGAAACACAGGGTGAAACGCCCGGAAAAGCGCTGATAATAGCCGGCAGCGACAAAAGAGGCACGATTTACGGGCTCTACGAATTGTCAAAATACATTGGCGTAACCCCGCTTCATTTCTGGGCAGATGTGCCTGTGAAGCAGAAACGTGATTTGTACATGATTCCCGGCATTTACACGGCCGGAGAACCGGCTGTTCGCTACCGGGGGATCTTTATTAACGATGAAGCTCCGGCATTGGCCGGATGGGTACATGAACGATACGGTTCTTTCAACAGCCGTTTCTATGAACACGTTTTTGAATACATCCTCAGAATCAGGGGGAATTTTCTTTGGCCCGCCATGTGGGGCAGGGCTTTTTACGATGACGATCCGGTTAATCCGCAGCTTGCCCATGAATACGGAATAGTGATAGGAACCTCTCATCATGAACCCATGATGCGGGCTCATGTTGAATGGGCCAGATACGGCAAAGGGGCCTGGGACTACAGGACGAATGCTGACGTTCTTCGTGATTTCTGGCGTACCGGGCTGGAAAGGATGGGGAATTACGAAAGTATTGTAACAGTGGGAATGCGGGGGGATGGCGACGAGCCTATGAGCCGGGAAAAGGATATGGATCTGCTGGAGGGGATCATCAATGACCAACGTAGTATAATTGAAGATGTCTCCGGAAAACCGGCACGGGAAACTCCCCAGATGTGGGCCTTGTATAAAGAAGTTCAGGACTATTACGATCAGGGTATGCGTGTTCCCGATGATGTAACATTGATGTTTTGTGACGACAACTGGGGCAATGTCCGAAAACTTCCGCGCATTGAGGATAAAGAAAGAAAAGGCGGTTACGGGATGTATTATCATTTTGATTACGTAGGCGGACCGCGTAATTATAAGTGGTTAAATACCAATTTAATATCCCGTGTATGGGAACAAATGGATTTGTGTTACCGTCATGGAGTAGACCGCATTTGGATTGTCAATGTGGGAGATATCAAACCCATGGAGTTCCCTACAGCCTTTTTTCTGGAAATGGCATGGGACCCGCAGGCAATGACCAAAGAACGTATGTTGTCTTTTCCGCGAAGGTGGGCAGAAGAACATTTTGGGCCGGCGCATGCTGCCCGGATAGGGGAAATGATAACCGCCTACAGTTTATACAATGCAAGACGTAAACCCGAACTGCTATCCCCCAAAACCTATAATGTGCAGAATTACCGGGAAGCGGACAGGGTGGTAAAACAGTACAGGACACTGGAAAACAAAGCACTTGCGATATATGATTCTATAGAGGGGTCTTATAAAGACGCTTTTTACCAATTGGTGCTTTTCCCCATACAGGCATGTGCCAATCTGAACGAAATGTATGTGGCAGCAGCCAAAAACCATCTGTATGCAGACCAGGGCAGGGCAGCTGCAAACGATATGGCCCGCAGGGTTGAGGAATTGTTCAAAAAAGATTCCCAACTGACGGCATATTATCACCATGACCTTTCAGACGGAAAATGGAACCATATGATGTCACAGACACACATAGGGTATACTTATTGGCAGGAACCTCCCGTAAACGCCATGCCCGCAATAAAATGGACCAATGTCCCTGCCGAAGGACATTTGAAGGTCAGTCCGGATCCAGATACTTCATCTTTGCCCGAACTGGATCCTTTCGGTTGCGATACGGTCTTTTTTGAGATATATAACACGGGAATTGCCTCCAGAAAGTTTATTCTGAAAACAGGACATCCGTGGTTGCATGTATCTGCCACCCGGGGATCAGTAGATGAGCAATTAACTGTATTTCTAACGGCCGAGTGGGATAAAGTGTCCCCGGGCAGGATAGAAACATATGCGGAAGTTTCCGATGATACAGGGGAAACAGTGCGTATTCCCGTGAGTGTTTATAATCCTGTTATTGGTGAATTGCCGGATACGGGTGCTTTTGTTGAAAGCAACGGTTGTGTGGCCATAGAAGCTATGCATTACAGTCACAGGATTCAGCACGATCCCTGGATGTGGGAACATATTCCCGATTTTGGAAGGACACATTCCGGGATGAGAATATCAACAACAAATGGCTGTACGAACATTGCCGCTGATCAAACGGCAGAATTATCTTATAACATACTTTTCTTTTCTTCCGGCAAGATCAAGGTAGATGCTCTGTTTTCTCCCACGCTGGATTTTCACGGCAAAAGCCTCCGGTACGCCATTGCCTTTGACGATGAACCTTTCAGCGAAGTCGAACTTCACGGTCAATACAACCCGAAGGACTGGGAAAGATGGGTTGCTGACAATATCATCCGTTCGCAGACGATTCATTACCTGGAGAAACCCGGACTTCATACATTACGAATAAGAGCGATTGATCCGTTTCTTGTCCTGCAACGATTTGAGATTGATGCAGGCGGATTGCTGCCTTCTTACCTGGGTCCCCCTGAGAGTTACCATAACGTTCATCACACAAAAGGGGAGGACGGATATAAACTCTGGTTGCGTTACAGGCCGCTGAATGCCCGTATGCAGGATGCTTGCGCTCCTTTTCTTAAAGGACTTTATATTGGGGAGCAGTCATCTGTTATGAATGCCGCAGCGGAAGAACTAAAGCATGCGGTAACACTTATGACCGGTTTGTCCTTAAGGTCTTTAGCAGCAGATGAAGTCCTCAAAAACGGGGGGATTCTGGCAGGGACATGGAAAGACCGTGTTATAAGAAACTTGTTTACACAAAGAGAACGCGATTCCGTAGGTCCTGAAGGGTATGCGATCAAAAGCACGGG
>JAAYYL010000069.1 GCA_012515395.1 Bacteroidales bacterium | reverse complement strand
GCTGCCAGGGTCTACATGCAATCTCCCGTATATTCACAACAACCGGAATGGCCCTTGGGAACATCGGTACATCTTACTCTTACTACCGATCCCGAATTGCTCAAACCGGAAGAACTGCCCCTGATAGAAGACACCCTGTAAATGATAGATGAGCAGGAATTATTTGAACATTTTCATATAACGGTCGACAAAGGGCAGTCGCCTTTACGTATCGATAAATTCCTTGCATCCAAACTGGAAGCCACATCCAGGAACCGTATTCAACTGGCAGCAGAATCCCAATACATTTTAGTTAACGGCACCCCGGTAAAAAACAATTACAAAGTCCGCCCTTTGGATGATATCCGCATTATGCTTCCTTATGAAAAGAGGGAGTTCAAGCTTATAGCGGAAGATATCCCCTTAGACATCGTTTTTGAAGACCCGGATATTCTGGTGATCAACAAACCTGCCAGTTTGACAGTGCATCCGGGACACGGCAATTACACCGGGACGTTATTAAATGCCCTGGCATGGCATTTCGGGGAAAGGGGAACCGTTAACACGGATGATTCACGTATGGGAGTCTTGGTTCACAGGATTGATAAAGACACATCGGGTCTGCTGGTCGTAGCCAAATCAGAAGAAGCCCAGTTTCGTCTGGCGCGACAATTTTTTGACCATAGCGTAGACCGGGTATACCATGCCCTTGTATGGGGAGACATGGAAGATGATGAGGGAACCATAAAAGGAAATATTGCCCGGCATCCTTCGGACAGACTTCGTTTCAGTGTTTGTGCTGAAGGAAAAACAGGCAAGCACGCTGTCACACATTATCGTGTCCTGGAACGTTTTGGGTACGTAACCCTTGTTGAATGCCGTCTTGAAACCGGAAGGACACACCAGATACGTGTACATATGGAACACGCCGGACACCCTCTGTTTGGAGATGCCCGTTACGGAGGGGACCGTATTCGCAAAGGGACCCGTTTCACAAAATACAAACAGTTTATTGATAACTGTTTTGAAATTATGCCTCGCCAGGCACTTCATGCCATGACTCTGGGATTTGTTCATCCCCGTTCCCGTGAAAAAATAGATTTTCGGGCACCGTTACCTGAAGATTTTGAAAAAGTTCTGGAAAAGTGGCGTAAATACGCTATTTCCTCACAATTCTCTGAGGATTTTTAGAAACAAAAGCCTCCCAAGATCCGCCGGCTGCGGGTTTTCCCGGCAATGCTATTTGGTTCGCATGACATACGGCAACCGCAAGTGCATCGGTGGCATCCAACGACTCGGCTTTTTCGTCCACCACCATGATCCGTTTTAACATACCGGCCACTTGTTCCTTGGAAGCCGCTCCTTTCCCGGTTACGGCCATCTTGATCTTCCTGGGAGCATATTCACATACAGGGACATTCCGGGACAACGCGGCGGCAATGGCCACTCCCTGCGCCCTGCCCAGTTTCAGCATGGATTGTACATTCTTGCTGTAGAAAGGGGCTTCAATGGCCATGCAATCGGGATGATAACAATCCAGCAATTCGTACATTTTTTCCAGAATATGGCTCATTCTGCGGTACGGATCCTTGATGGCCGTCATTTTCACAACGCCCATGGCCATCGTTTCAATTTTCGATCCCTTTTTGCGGATAACCCCGTATCCCATGATTCGTGTTCCCGGGTCTATACCTAATATGATACTTTCCTTATTCAAAACTAAATCCTGGAAAAGTGCAAATATTTGTGCAGGGCTTCAGGCATATCAATGCCATCGGGGGTCTGGTTGTTTTCAAGCAAAGCAGCCACAATACGGGGTAAGGCCAATGCACTCCCGTTCAGTGTATGTACCAGGTGGATCTTGCCGTCATCAGCCCTGAAACGGGCTTTCAAACGGTTGGACTGAAACGTTTCAAAATTGGATACAGAACTGACCTCAAGCCAACGTTTTTGAGCCGCCGAGTATACTTCAAAATCATAAGTCATGGCAGAAGTGAAACTTAAATCACCTCCACATAAACGCAGAATCCTGTAAGGCAACTTTAACAGCTGAATAAGCCGTTCAACATGTTTCACCATCTGATCCAATACAGAATATGAATTTTCGGGATGAGTCAGCTGAACGATTTCCACTTTGTCAAACTGATGCAGCCTGTTCAATCCCCTGACATCTTTTCCGTACGATCCGGCTTCCCGTCTGAAACATGGCGTATAAGCTGTCATTTTTACAGGCAACTCATTCATTTCCAATATCGTGTCTCTGTAAATATTGGTCAAAGGCACCTCTGCCGTTGGGATCATGTAGTAATTATCCAGCCCTGCATGGTACATCTGATCGCTTTTATCCGGCAATTGTCCGGTACCGTAACCGGAATCTTCATTAACCATAATGGGAGGCATGATTTCTTTGTACCCGGCCCGGGTATTCTGATCCAGGAAAAACTG
>JAAYYL010000068.1 GCA_012515395.1 Bacteroidales bacterium | reverse complement strand
CTTATATGAGGATGGATTGCGAAAAAACACCGGTCGGTCCTCAAAAACGGGCTTATATGAGGATGGATAGCAAAAAAACGCCGATCCGTCCTCAAAAACAGCCTTATATGAGGATGGATTGCTGAAAATCCAAGGTCGGTCCTCAAAAACAGCCTTATATGAGGATGGATACCACTAATGTCGATGGCTGCCACAAAAAAGAACAGGGAGCCTCGACAAACAAAAACGCTCCCGGTTCTTAGTGGTGGCAGCAACCTGGAAGTAATGGCAACTACATACTATCTATAAGAGGACGGTTGGCAAAAAATCCGAGGTTCGGTCCTCAAAAACAGCCTTATATGAGGATGGATGCTGGTGAATCCTGTTGATTAGGGACGTATTTGAGCAGCCTGCCGGAAAGAGTCCCTGTATTTACGGGATACTTCAATGGTGCGGTTCCCCACGGTTACTTCGTTGGCTGTAGCGTGGCTGATGTGATTCTTGTTTACCAGGTAGGAACGGTGCACGCGTATGAAGCGATCGTCAAGAACAGACTCCCATTGCGAGATCTTCATTTTGGTGCGATACGTTGAACTGTCGGATGTATGTAGCAGTACTTCTGAATCTCTGGATTCAACTAGAAGAATAGAGTCCACTCGTATTGAAATCTTTTTTCGGTCAGAGATAAACATTATATATTCTTCGGGCGGTACGGTTTTTATTAGGTAATGTTCAATAACGCGTTCCAATGCAATGAATGCGGCCAGCAGAATCCATATCAGGATTGGATTGAAGATCAGGTCTGGAAGGGTGCCGGGGGTAAGTTTGAAAAGGTACCAGCTGGTAAAAATGATGCCCAGATACTCTGTTAGCAACGTGGCCAGGGCCAGGCAACAACTATGCAATATGCCCTTCATTTTGTTCTCAAAGGACAAATCTTTCATGAAGAATTTTGCCAGCAAAGCTCCCGGCAGAAACATGATGGCCAGCAAAAGGGCTTGAGCATACCCGTCCACCACACTGGCAAAGACCAGGCTCATCATCAAAACCACCCCCAGCCAGTACACTATGCTGAAATACCTTTTCATACCCAAAAGTAGTTAATTCGGTCAATATTTTTATGTTGATTACCTGTCTTGCGCCTTAACAGACGGATTTAACACCTTCAGCAATGGTTTCCACTTTGGTGTTTCCTTCGGTTGGAATTAATTTTACATCAACAAATAAAACAAATCATTATGTTACATTTATTCATTGAAGGAGGTCCTCTTTTTATGGGACTGTTGACCATTGAACTGGTCTTTTTGTTAATTGCCACTTGGAAAGCCCCTGCCTGGGTAAAGGAAATTGGACTGATGGCCCTGATCACCGGAATCCTGGGCACACTGATTGGCATGCATCAGGCGTGCGATGCTATTGAAAGAGCGGGAGATATTTCGTTGAACATAATGGCAGGAGGGATGAAAGTTGCGCTGATCACTGTCATTTACGGCGGACTGATCTATTTTGCCTCGCTCATTATCCGTATTGTCATAAAACCCAGGATCTGATCCTCTTTTTTATTCCGAAAGCCAGAATCTGAAGCCAGTACTCTAAAGACAGTGCTCTGAATACCGTGTTCTGAGGACTGTTTTTTGAATATCGAACTCTGAATATCGAACTCTGAATACCGAACTCTGAATGTCGAACTCTGAATGTCGAACTCTGAACACCGGACTCTGAACACCGTGCTCTGAATATTAGCTCTGAAGGCCATACTCTGAAGGTTGTACTTTGAAGGTTGTGCTCTAAGGACAGTGTACTGAAGACACTCCCATGACTATAACAGAGTTTACAATAAAGGCTGATTGGTCTTAATATTTGTTATGGGAAATTTTTCGCAGGGGAATGGTTTCTATGCCGGATTCCCCTGTTTTTTCTTAGTTTTGGGTCAGTTTAATTGTTGAGTTATGAATAGAGTTGTATTGACAGGAATATTATTAGTGGCCGGAATAGCCCTAAAGGCGCAGGAAATGAACATAATGACCTCGGATAGTGTCAGTTTGTATGTCAATGTCAAAGGGAGCGGTACCCCTTGTTTGTATTTGCACGGCGGACCCGGATCTGGCAGTTACTGGATGGAAAAGTTTTTTGGGGACTACCTGGAAAAGCACTTTCAGATGATTTACCTGGACCAGAGGGGAGTGGGCCGATCTTCCAGTCCGGGGGACGGGAATTTTTCCATGGACCGTATGGTCCGGGATTTTGAAGAGATCCGTCAGGCTCTGGGGATCAGCCAATGGCTAACTTTAGGGCATTCGTTCGGAGGCATTTTGCAAATGGGTTATTGGGAAAAGTATCCGCAGAAAATCAAAGGCATGATCATGATCAATTGTACCGTAAGCATGGAAGACAGTTTTGGAAAAAGCTGGCTTAAAAAAGCCGCCGAATTTACAGGGACCGGATACCAGCCTTTACAATCATCAAGCCCTGATTCGTTAATGAGCCGGTTGATGGAAGTGTCCCGTGCTTTGGACGAACAGGGCGTCAGGTGGAAAATGACATTTGTTACTCCGGAAGATGAACGGCGGATCAACGATACATATAACGAATTTCCAGACTGGAACAGTGATTTTGGAAACCAGGCGATGTTTATCCAGGATTACTGGAATGATTATCGGGACCTTACAAAAGAAGTAAAGGTTCCGGTATTGTTTTATTACGGGACAAATGACTGGCCCATAGGTCCTGAACATTACAAGGGTATTGGATTTCCAAACATGATACTCCGGGGCAGTGATGTGATTCACTTTCCTTTCCTGGAAGATCCCGAAGATCTTGAAGAAGCCATTGATACATTCATACATCAATTCTCTTTCTGATATGAAAGGACCATCATCTTGTCATTTACTCTTATACGGGATTCCGGGATCCGGGCGATCCAAAATTGCGTTTTATGAGTAGCTGTTTACACATAAAGGAAGTCCTTATTCTGTGTTTAACAGCATTCGTATTATCCCCCTTATATGCCAATGATAATAACCCTGCCCCTGACTCAACACAGAATAGGATTTACACCGCACAACGCATAGAAAATCCGCCGGTAATTGACGGAAAGCTGGATGATGCCTGTTGGGAAGCGGGTGAATGGCAAAGTAACTACAAGCAGTTTATTCCGGACTACAATAGTGAACCAACCTTCAAAACCGAGCTCAAAGTGCTGTACAACAATAAAAGTCTTTTTGTAGCCATACGGGCCTATGACGATATGGACAAGATCACCAAACGATTGGGGCGCAGGGACAATTACCTTGGAGATATGGTGGGAATCCAGCTGGACAGCTACCACGACAGAAGGACAGCCTTTGAATTCGTAGTAACGGCTGCCGGACAGAAGATGGATATGTGGATATCCAATGACGATATGGATTTGAACTGGGATGCGGTATGGTATGTGAAAGTGGCTTACCGGGAGGATTCCTGGACAGCTGAATTTGACATTCCCCTGAGCCAAATGCGCTACAGTTTAAAGAATGATCAGGTATGGGGTTTTGCCTCATGGAGGTACATAGATCGTTTTCAGGAAGAGGATCATTGGAAACTGCTGGCAAACGACGGAACGGGCGGAGTATATACTTTTGGTGAATTGCACGGGCTGAAGGATTTGCCAAGGAACCGGCGCCTGGAATTATCTCCTTACCTTTCCGGCAGCATAACAACAAACAAAAAGATCCCGGAAAATCCGTATGCCGAGGGAATCCGTTTTGGTGCCCGCGGAGGGTTGGATGCCAAGATCGGGCTTACTAACAATTTCACACTGGATGCGACCATTAATCCCGATTTCGGACAAGTAGAGGCTGATCCCTCCGTCATGAATCTGTCTGCCTTCGAAACGTATTTTGAGGAAAAACGGCCTTTCTTTATTGAAGGAAACAATATTTTTGCTTTCGATTTTGACGGAGACGATTTGTTCTATTCGCGCAGGATCGGGCATGCGCCCTCTTTTCATCCACATGCCGAGATGATGCGGATGCCCGAGTTTACCACCATCGGCGGGGCAGCGAAAATCTCGGGAAGGACCGCCGGCGGGCTTTCGGTGGGAATTCTGGAGGCGGTCACATTGAAGGCCAATGCCCACATATACGAAAACGGAGTGGACTCGGCACAGACAGTGGAGCCTCTGGCGAATTACCTGGTCGGCCGTTTTCAGAAAGATTTTGACCGGGGCAATACCATTCTGGGCGGTATTGTTACACACACCCACCGTGCCATCAGGGATGAGCACCTGAATTTTCTGGGGCGTGATGCCTTAAGTGTAGGTCTGGATTTTACAAAATATTGGGCGGACCGCAAGTATTTTTTGGAATTCAAGGCCATCGGGAGCCATATTGGAGGTGATCAGGAGGCAATACGCCGGTTGCAATCCTCCTCGGCAAGGTATTACCAAAGACCGGGAAGCGGGCTGCCTTACGATACCACAAGCACAAGGCTGAACGGAGCGGGGGTGTATTTCAGGATCGGCAAGGGAAGCAAGGGGCATTGGCGTTACAACCAGGAAGTCGTTCTGCGCACTCCCGGACTGGAATTTAACGATCTGGGATTCATGAGGCTGGCCAATACCATTAAAAACAGTACCCGAATCTCTTACGTGGAAAAAGACAAGCAATGGATCTTTAAAAATTACGACATAACCCTGTCGCAGGACAATGCCTGGAATGTTCAGGGAACAGGTCTTTATTCTGATATAGAACTGGATGCGGATTTTGAATTGCTCAATCACTGGTCAATTTTTACGGAAGCGGAATACCGGTTCAGGATAGTGGACGAACAACTGTTGCGTGGTGGGCCGGCTATGAGAGAACCGGATATGTTGCAATACCAGGGAGGGGTTTTTTCAAACAGTTCCAAAAAGTTGTTTTTCGGAGTGTATGCGGCTTACAGCCATCGGCTTACCGGGAATTCACGATTTTTTGTGATCTCCCCGCAAATGAGTTACCGGCCCTTTTCCAATGTGCGCTTATCACTGGATCTCGAATATGAAAGAAGTCTGGATGAATTGCAATATATCGGGAAGTTTGAGGAACTATCCAACTCTCCTGGCTGGCTTTTGGGTACGGTAGACAACAGAAACCTTTCGCTAACCCTTCGTGTTGACTGGGCCATAACACCGGAACTGACCATTCAGTATTACGGTAGTCCTTTTGTTTCTATTGGTGACTATTCGGAATTGAAAGAGGTCACGCATCCCATGGATGCCTTGTATGAAAACCGTTTCAGGAAAATACCCTTTCAACGCAGCGGAAAGGATTATCTGCTGGATAGTAACGGGGACGGGGTATATAACTTGAGAATTGATAACCCGTCGTTCAATTACCATCAGTTCCGCAGCAATTTGGTGTTGCGGTGGGAATACCTTCCGGGTTCTACTTTATACTTTGTCTGGTCCCAGGACAGGACCGGTTACGATGCAGCAGGGCCGTTCTCTTTTGGTGAAGGCTACAGGCTGATGGGAGACGTCTTCCCGGGCAACGTGTTTATGATCAAACTGAATTATTGGTTTGCTGGTTGAACCGGTTTTTCGTTTTCGGGAGGAGTATCTACTATTACTCCGTTTTCATCCACGTAAGCGATCATGTCTTCAAAGGTGCTTTTCGGAGCATTTTTTCGCTCTTCTTTCTTTTTCAGTTTTTCTTTTCTCTTGGCTCTTTTGTTTTTTTCTACTTGTCTTTTGTTGAATGATGCTGAATTTGCCATTTATATTATTTAATACCTATTAATTGCCATCGGATACATTGCCGGGATACGGCAGCTCAATGCTATAGCGGTAACTTATTTTGTAGTGCTTAACAGAAAGTGAGGGAGGAAAAGCAGGGCAGAACCGACACGATATGTTTGATCCTGCAAAGATAATAAAAAAACGGGATCCGTTAAGCGGGGGTCTACGGCTTGTGATTTTTACGTAACTTTATTTCGAAAAATATTCACAGTATGGAACCGCTTGATAAATTTTCTGAATTCGTCATATTTCGTATAGGGGAATTTGCTTTTACGGCAGGAAAGGTGATTACGGTTGTCATAACCTTGTTGATCACCATACTTGTGGTATGGCTCATCAAATTGTTAATGATCCGAAAACGAGCTACCGACAAATTCGACAGGGGGAATATTTATGCCCTTTTTCAGATCATTAAGTACGTGATATGGATCATTTCCATTTTACTTATCCTGGAAACTTTGGGTTTAAAACTCAATGCCCTGCTGGCAGGTTCTGCTGCTCTTCTGGTGGGGATCGGCCTGGGTCTGCAAAATACCTTTATCAATTTCATAGCAGGTATTATTTTGCTTTTTGAAGGGTCTATCAAAGTGGAAGATATACTGGAGGTTGACGGTCAGGTAGTAAGAATTCTGAAGATTGGCCTGAGAACTTCCAAAGCCATAAACCGGGACGATATCGTAATCATTTTGCCAAATTCACTGATGACCTCCAACAAGGTGATCAACTGGAGTCACCAGGAAAAGAAAACCCGGTTCCGGATCAAGGTGGGCGTGCCTACGGAAGTGATGTTGACCTGGTAATCAGGCTTTTAAAGGAAAGTGCCATGGAGCATCCCGAGATTACCCACAGGGAATCCATACTGGCTCGTTTTATTGATTTCGGAAATTCTTCCCTGGATTTTGAATTGTTGTTCTTCAGCGACAATGTCTTTAGAATAGAGAATGTCAAATCGGATATCCGGCGGATCATTAACAGGAAATTTATTGAAAACAACATTACTATTCCGTTCCCGCAGGTTGACCTGCATTTCAGATCAGATGATACAGGCTTTTTTAACAAAACAAAACATGTGACATGAAAAACCACGATGAGCAGAAATCAATATTCCTCAACACCGAGGAGCGACTCACAATAGCGCTGGAAGCAGGGAACATGGCCTGGTGGGAAATGGAACTGCCATCGGGAGAAATCGTATTCAATCACAACAAAACACGTATGTTGGGATTAAAAGGAGAAGATTTTAAACATTTTCAGGATTTCATGAATCGGGTGCATCCGGATGATTGTGAAACGGCTATGAATGCCATGCGTAACCACTTATCAGGCAAGGAAGCTATGTATGAATGCGAATACCGGATAAAAAATGCAAGGGGAAATTATCAATGGTTTCACGATGCGGGAAAGATCGTTTTCCGGGAAGGCGAAAGAATCCTGGTGGCCGGAATCGTAACCGAAATTTCGGAAAGAAAACGCATAGAAGCGCAAATCAAAGAGGCCAGGTTGCAAGCCGAGTTGGCCAATCAATACAAGAATCAGTTTCTGGCCAACGTAAGTCATGAGATTCGTACTCCTGTGAGCGGTATGGTGGGTTTTGCATCGCTTCTGCGCAGTGAAGAACTGGACTCAGAAACCAAAAAGCTGTACATAGATATCATAGAAAGCAGCTCAAAGCAATTATTGAATTTGGTAAACGATATTATTGATATATCCAGAATTGAGGCCGGCGAGTTAAAGATCAACAAAGCCCCCTGTGAGTTACACAAAATCCTGAAAGAAACGGAAACCCTGTTTGAACAGTTGAAGCATACACGCGGAAAAGGAAATTTGAAAATCAAACTGAACGTCCCGGAAAAAGTCAAAGAACTGTTCATCCTTACAGATCCTGACAGGTTGAAGCAAATATTGATAAACCTGATTGGGAACGCATTGAAATTTACGGAAGAAGGCAGTATTGATTTTGGTTATGAAATTGAAAATAATCGTTTGAGATTTTTCGTTTCAGATACCGGGATAGGCATGACCGAAGAAGATCTGAAGGTGGTTTTTGAACGTTTCAAACGTACGGAACAGGCTCATCGGAAATATGACGGAACAGGTTTGGGCCTGGCCATTACAAAAGGGCTCCTGGATCTGCTGGATGGTTCCGTATCCGTGAAATCCCTAGTGGGAAAGGGCAGTGTATTTACCTTTATAATCCCATATGAACCGGCAAAACCGGAGCAAGCCAAATCTCCGAAAGAAAAAGTAACGGACACGGAACGTTTGCGCGGCAAGAAAATCCTGATAGCCGAGGATGAAAAGATCAACAGGATGTATTTGGAGATCATTTTAAAAGATCTGCCTATACAAATATTCTGGGCTCAGAACGGCCTGGAAGCCCTTGAAATATTCCGTGAACACGAAGAGATTAACCTGGTACTGATGGACATTAAAATGCCGTTGATGGACGGGGAGGAAGCCATGCAAAAGATTTTGGCATTGAAGCCGGGAACCCGCATTGTGGCCCAGACAGCGAACGCTTTGTCCAGTGATCGTGAAAAGTACCTGGAAAGCGGGTTTGTGGATCATATTACCAAACCCATAGACAAGAAACAGTTGATTCAGATCATGGAAAAGTGGGTTTGACAATGGACAGGAAGGCAGTGATCGAGAAAACCGTAACCTATGTAAAAGAAGCCTTGTCCCTTGCCGAGGGGGGGCACGACTGGTGGCATGTGTACCGGGTATGGAAGCTGGCCCGGCAGATCGCCCGAACTGAAGAAGCAGAACTTTTTGTGGTTGAACTCGGCGCATTGCTTCACGACATTGCCGATTCAAAGTTTCACAACGGTGATGAAACCCTAGGTCCCCGTAAAGCCCGGGAATTCCTGGGATCACTCGGGGTTGAGGAAAGGGTCATCTCACACGTGGAAAAGATCATTGCCCATATTTCGTTCAAAGGAGCTGCCCACAGGCAGGCATTCAGATCGGCTGAACTGGATGTGGTACAGGATGCCGACCGGCTGGACGCCCTGGGCGCCATAGGTGTAGCACGTGCTTTCAATTACGGAGGGCACAAGGGAAGGGCCATCTACGATCCGGGAATCCCGCCGGTACAGGGAATGACCAAAGAAGCGTATAAAAAGAACACCACCCCGACAATCAATCATTTTTACGAGAAACTTCTGTTGCTTAAAGACAGGATGAATACTCCGACCGGTAAAAAACTGGCCGGGGAAAGGCATCGGTTCATGGAGCAGTTTCTTGCACGTTTTTATGCTGAATGGGAAGGAACGGAATAAATTGAAATATTGATGCAGTAAATTGCCCAAAGGCTCATTTAGTTAATGACCAACCCTAACTACCTATGTCAGCAATAGCATTTTTCAAAAAAATTACGATAATAGCATCATCACTCATCCTGGTCTTCAGCTTGCAGGGCTGTCCCTGGGTAGAGCCCCATTACCATTTTGATTACGAGATCATTATAACGGATACCCCGGCCAATCTTGAAGGTCTCAATTCCGTTTACAACGATTACAATTCAGATCTGCCTTACCAGGGCAGCCGTGTAGGTATTTATTTCTCTACGGACAGGAACAGTTACGGGAGTGAGTTTGATATCATCGCCCGTTGTTTTGATATTTCCTATCACGAAAGGGATGATGTTTTGAACATCACCATTCCTCAGAATGCCGGTGAATCCATGATGGACAGGAAGTTGATCCCTTTGATCACTACCGGATTTGACGAACTGGGTCCTTTCACGTATTTTGAAGGGGGCGGGATGAATTATTTATTTTATGCCCACAACGGATCCGAGGAGAACGAATTCAGTGATTTTGACATACAATTTGTTTATACGCCCCGGCTGGACTGGGGGACTTACAACGGCCAACAACGGCTTTACGGTCCATTTAAGGTAGATCAGGCAAATTCGGAGTTCGATGATATGTACCCCGTAATATCGGATGAACTCGGCAAATTCCTCTTTTGCAGCAACCGGGAGAACGATTCTTTTGATATATACAGCTTTGATCTGGGTCAGGGACCGCTGTTTCATGACTTCCTTTCAGGCACAAGCCCTGTTGAGATCACAAAAGAATCTGTTTTGTCCTCTGCGGGCAACGACAAATGCCCTTCTCTCTATGGTGATTACCTGGTTTTTGCATCCGACAGGGAAGGAGGCTACGGCGGATTCGATTTGTACTATTCAAAATATGAAAACAACGCCTGGACCGACCCCGTAAATTTCGGGAGCAAGGTAAATTCCGCCAACGATGAATACCGCCCCGTTATGTTTTCTTTTTTGTATTTCTCGCTTATGGTATTCTCTTCCGACCGGCCCGGGGGCAAAGGCGGTTTTGATCTTTATTGCGTGGATATCAGTGATGTTATTGAAGTCCCGGAAGGGGGCCATTTTTGGGGTTTCTAAGATGTATATCCGGGATTGATGCGTATATTTGAATATGCAAAAAATCTCGGTCTTCTGGTTTAGAAGGGACCTGCGGCTGGAAGATAACCGCGGCCTTCAGGAAGCTTTGCGCGGACCTTTCCCCGTTTTGCCCATTTTCATTTTTGATGAAAACATCATTGCCGAGTTGGAGGCCGACGATCCCCGGATCACCTTCATCCACCGGACGCTCCTG
>JAAYYL010000067.1 GCA_012515395.1 Bacteroidales bacterium | reverse complement strand
GATCTGCAGCAAGGCCGGTCTGGCGTTGATTTTTGATAGAAACAAACTATCTGCGGCGGTCTCCGCTTCTGCCCCGGGAATTGTTCCGGTCATTGCCTCGGGAGAAACCGCGGTTGTTGCGGTCTCCGCCTGAGGGACGCGGTTTACGTTCGGGTTCTACGTATCCTTCAGGCTTTTCTATCAAAGCCTTGCGGGAAAGACGCAGTTTACCGCTTCTTTCATCAACTTCAAGCAATTTAACGGTTACTTCTTCACCTACTTTTACGACATCTTCCACTTTATCCACTTTCTTCCAGTCCAGTTCGGATATATGCAAAAGCCCTTCCTTGCCGGGAAGAATCTCCACAAAGGCTCCGAATTCCAGGATAGATACTACCTTCCCTGTATAAACTTCACCCACTTCGGGAACGGTGGTGATGGCTTTAATGGTTGCCAGGGCGGCATCCATGCCTTCCTTGTTTTCACCGAAAATGTCAATAATGCCAAAGTCACCCTGTTCGGTAATGGTGATGGTTGTTCCGGTTGTCTTCTGGATCTCCTGTATAACCTTGCCCCCGGTTCCAATAACGGCTCCGATGAAGGTGTTGGGAATGGTGATCTGTACAATACGGGGAACGTGAGGTTTGTATTCGGCACGGGGTTCGGAAATAGTCTTCATCATTTCGTCCATGATATGAAGCCTTCCCTGGCGCGCCTGTTCCAAGGCCTGTTCCAGTACTTCGTAAGGAAGCCCGTCAACTTTGATGTCCATCTGGGTAGCCGTGATCCCTTCACGGGTTCCCGTTACCTTGAAGTCCATATCGCCCAGGTGGTCTTCATCACCCAGAATATCGGACAAAACGGCAAATTTCTTATTGCCCGCATCGGTGATCAACCCCATGGCTATTCCGGATACCGGTTTCTTGATCTTGACGCCGGCATCCATCAACGCGAGTGTTCCTGCACAAACCGTTGCCATGGAGGAAGATCCGTTGGATTCTAAAATGTCGGAAACTACACGTATGGCATAAGGATTGGCTTCTCCCACCGGGACCATGGCTTTCAGGGCACGGTGTGCCAGGTTGCCGTGTCCGACTTCGCGACGGCCTACACCGCGGCTGGGACGGGCATCTCCGGTTGAGAACGGAGGAAAATTGTAATGGAGCACAAATTGTTCGGTACTTTGTATGAGCACTTCATCCATTTCTTTCATGTCCAATTTTGTACCCAGTGTTACCGTGGTAAGGGATTGGGTTTCACCTCTGGTAAAGATTGCCGATCCGTGAGCCATCGGCAGATAGTCCACTTCGCTCCAGATGGGACGAATATCAGTTGTGGAACGACCATCCAGACGAATCCCTTCATCCAGGATCATTCGGCGCATGGCACGTTTTTCCACATCGTGGTAATACCGCGTTACCATCATGGCTTTTTCTTCCCTTTCTTCTTCGGGAATGGTTTCCATGAATTCTTCTTTCAATGCTTCGAAAGCCTCTGTACGGGTGTGTTTGTCATCACCTGACTTGGCAATAGCATAGCAACGTTCATAACAGAAGGTTTCTACGGCCTTGCGCAGTTCTTCGTCGTTATCCTCGTGACTGTACTCGCGTTTTGCGGTTTTGCCGGTTTCTTCCATCAGTTCCATCTGCACTTTGCAGTGCTTCTTGATCTCCTGGTGGGCAAACTTGATGGCCTCCAGCATAACCGCTTCGCTCACTTCTTTCATTTCGCCTTCTACCATCATGATATTGTCGTAAGTAGCACCTACCATGATATCCAGATCAGCTTCAGCCAACTGGTTGAACGAAGGATTGATCACGAATTCCCCGTTCACTCGGCCCACGCGAACCTCTGAAATAGGCCCGTTGAAGGGAATGTCGCTTACGGCCAAAGCTGCGGAAGCAGCCAGACCGGCAAGGGCGTCAGGCATGATGTCTTTCTCGGCAGATACCAGGAAGACATTTACAAATACTTCTGCGTGAAAATCTTCCGGGAAAAGGGGCCTGAGAGCACGGTCGATCAAACGTGAGATCAGGATCTCGTAGTCTGAAGGACGTCCTTCCCGTTTCATAAATCCGCCGGGATACCTTCCGGCAGCGGCAAATTTCTCTTTGTAATCAACCGAGAGCGGCATAAAATCCGTGTCGGGTTTTGCTTCTTTGGCACAGGTGACAGCTGCCAGAAGCATGGTGCCACCCATTTTTACTACTACGGAACCATCGGCCTGTTTGGCCAGTTTCCCGGTTTCGATCTCAATAGTGCGGCCATCATCCAATGTAATGACCTTCTTAATGATCTTCATTTATTTATTCATCTGCAATCCGCCCCTTCCTGTAAGGGGTTGTTAAAAATTATCAATTCCGCTTATCCCGATCCCCGGATTGCGTTAATTTGGATCGGAATAATTAAGAAATTCAAAAAAAAAGGCTGATCTCCAACGAGAGAGTGCAGCCTTTGTTTGGTTTGCAAGGGAGCCGCGCTCCCTGCGTTTTGTAAGCTATTTCCGGAGATTGAGCGCTTTAATAATATTACGGTACCGCTCAATGTCGTTGGCCTTCAGATAATCCAGCAGGCGGCGACGTTTACCTACCAAACGGAGCAATGCACGTTGTGTGCCGTAGTCCTTTCTGTTGGACTTCATGTGTTCGGTAAGATGGGCGATACGGTAAGAAAATAAGGCGACCTGGCTTTCAGCAGATCCGGTGTCCTTATTAGACGTTCCGTACTGTCCGAAAATCTCTTGCTTTTTTTGGGCATCTAAATATTCGGCCATTGTCAGCAATTGATTTTTAGTGGTTAATAATAAATTTTTCCCTCAACGGGGCTGCAAAGATATACGTTTTTTTCTATTTATCAGCTCAGAACCGGTATTTTCTTTTGAAAAATGCATTTCTTCAGTTGTTCACTACCAGGGTTTTGCCGGGTGCAAATCCCCTGTAACGTGGTGCGAACAACGACTGTACCCGGATACTTCCCTGATGGAAAACACCTGATTGGGTAACGTAAAATCGTTCTTCGATCACGTGTTCTCCCCGGGAAAGGTCCTGAAAAAAGTATTGTGTAGAACCGGTTTTGATTTCCCGGTACCAGGATCCGGAAGCATTCCATCGGTATCCGGACGTTTCGGACTCCGGGATCAGGCAGGCTGCATGCGAAACGTTCATATGAACAAAACTGCGTGCCTGATCGTTTGTAACAGCGTATCGGGCTACGATCCGTTCTCCTCTTTTTAGGGTGTCTTTTTCCGTGATAAGCGAGTTGTCTGACAACCGGTAAAAAGCACGGCGGATTACCATCCCGTTGGCATAAGGTTGGGCTCCTCTAAGGTCTTCCAGGGTCTGTTCGTATAGAGTTACATACAATTGTGCAAGGGAGCGGTTTCTGACGGTATACGTCGTACCCCGCACAACTGTCTCATAACGGGGCATTTCAGCTGTCTCCTCGTTCCCGTAATAAAGCAGAGCATGGATCACGTCTGTAGTTGAGGGCCCTGATCCCCACATCTGGTTTTCTTTTCTGTCCAGCACCCACCTTGTCAGTCCGTTCCTGATTGTTGCATCGTTCCTGAATAAACGCAACAGCAAGGCATGCACTTTCATTTCCGAGTGCATCAGGCCCTCGTATGGCAAAGCATTCGGGAAATAACAACCCTGTTCCGTATCACATACGGCAAATTCCCTGAGGGAGGTCAACACCCGGTCAAGAGCTTCTGTTTGATTCGTTCTCTCCAGGATTACCGCAAGAAAAACTTTTTCAGCTACCGTGGCGCCTTTCCAGGAGTCTTTCAAGAGACCCGAATAATGTCCGGTCACTTTGAGAACCTCCTTGCGGGGCTGTATTTCCGGGAAAGCGCTTCGTACATAAAAGTAAGTCAAAACATCCCTTGTAACTTCACGGTCAACGCTATCACTGTACCGATTGGCAAACAGGCTGTCCGTGTAATGAACGGCCTTTTCAACCAGCACCTGCAGCCGTTCCTCTTCCCGGGTGTTGACTCCCTTTTCTTTCAGGTTGCCCGTTACCTCCAGAAAATGCAACGTCAGGGAATATGAGCTCTCCATTCCCGGGAACCAGGCAAATCCCCCCTCAGGTTTTTGCAGTGACTCAAAATGTTCCAGCGCCCTTTCATTGAATGATCGCATATAACGCGCATCAGCCAACCGCTTCAGGCGCCGGATCCTTTCTGCTTCCCGTCCCGGGTAATCTGCCCAGGGCGTTTGGGAGATCAATATCTCCGTCAGCCGGGCGTTTTTTTGAAAGGCCGAGGCTTGTCCTTCAGGCACTTTGTCCAATGACGGCAGTATTTCCGGAAATTCCTGCAACAGGCGGGCACCGGTATTGTTTGCATAAAAAGCCGAGATCCAGGCCGCAAGATCGTTCCCTGAAGGTTCGCAGAGGGAAGGGATCGCCTGAACGGCTGCGGTAAACGGGGTGGTTACATCCAGTGTGGCCCGTGAGTTTTTATTTTCTTTGACCAGCGTAACGACATCATTTCCTGTCAGTATCTTAGTTCTGGCACGGGTGAGTTGTTCTTTCAGAGGCAATACGGGAAGGATCTGTTGTACTGCATCACTATGGCCCGGGCTGTTAAATCCCGAGATCATTTCCAACAGGGGAATCTGATCATTTGTAATGGAAGGTGACGTGTAATCCCAGCTGAAAAGCTTTCTCTGGGAAGGCATCAGACGGGCAGACCGGGTTTCCTGTTCGGTTTCTCCAATGATTATAAAAGCGTTCCCTTCTATAGGAGATGAAGTAAGATTGATCACCGGAAGTGTCAATTCTATACGGTCGTTTTCTCTTAAATAGGCAGGAAAAGAAGGCATAGCCATTACTTCCTTTCTTACAAGCAGGGTGTCTTCTGCAGTAGAACTGTATCCGTCAGGGGTGTGAGCCAGGATCAGGATACGAAACGTTCCCAAAAGCCCGTTCGTTTGGAAAGTGACGGGGACCAGTCCCGTGCTATCGGGCAGCAAGTGCGGCAAAAAAGCCAGTGTTTCTTCAAAATCGCTGCGTACAGGGATTTCGGATCCGGTTCCCTCAGGTTGGGAAACGGGTTCTGAAACAGATTCTTCCTGTGGCATCACATCGTATGCAACTGCGTTCCGTCCGGCAGCGTAGTGCAATCCGGAAAGGGTTGCTGTTTTGCCTCGTGCAGAGGAAATCTCTGTAAAATGATGCCGTATGGCAGGAACAGGAATATAAGGTTCCCGTGCCGACCGGTAATCAAACTGATTCTGAATCAGGCGGTCAGTGCTTATGTTGAAAATGCTCACCAAAACCTCTGCCTTTTGTTTTTTCGGGAGCAGGATCCCAAAAGATTCCGGGGAGTAAGGCTCCGTTTTTCGCCTAAGGGACACAAAATGCAACGGGAGTAATTTTTCGGCAGGTTTTTCCCACCGGTGGCGGAATTCATAATACTGCCCGTCCCGGACTGCTACCAGGCGCAACTCAGCGGGGTAGTCTTCAGCAGCAGGGGTGTCTTCAGCAGCGGGTCCGGGAAAAGAAAAAGTCTTCATCCCGGGCGGAAGAACCAGGTGGCTTTTACTGATAAGGGATCCCCCGGTGTACCACTCGGCAAGTACATAAAGCGGTTTTTCAACGGTTCCAAGCAAAAAGGCAGGCGGTTCTCCTTCAAGCGGACAAAAGAAGATGGCTGTATCTGCCGGGCTAACCGTATCCTTAAGACTCAAAAGAAAGAACGATGCGTGATAAGGTTCAGCTCCATCCGTAACGACTGCAATGTTCCAGTGGCCTGATCTCATGGAATCCCAGGGCGGCCGGTACGTCTGTCCGGAATGTAGAATGTCTGTATAGAGGGTATCTCCTTGTTGTAAGAAGTGACAGGTCAATGGCAGGTCCTGATCAAAGCCGTTGCTGCTTTTGGCTGTGATACGTAAGAACGGTTCTTTTTCACGGATCAGGATATTATCCCTGACTTCTCCATCATGGGGCAGGAAGTCTGTGTGTATGGTATAACGGAACCCGGATACTGGCAAAAGCGCTGTTTTTTGTTGTGATTCACCGGTCAGATCAACAGCTGTAATCTCCATTTCAAATATTCCGTGCAGGGACGTATCGCCGGGAGGTCTCAATGCCGGGAAGGCAAACCGGAATTCTCCTTCTTCATTGGTTTTCAGGGTGTCTGCATAGATCAGTCTTTCCTGGTTGAGGGATGTCGTGGATCGACCGTAGAAAGGCCGGTAAGGGGACCTGAAAAATACGCGGCAATGAACGGTGGTATTGGCCAGGGGAAATCCGGCATAATTGAAGACCACACCCTGTTGCACAATGGTATCGTTAAAAGCATACGCCTGGCGCACGGGGGACAATGCCAGGGTAAAGGAAGGTCTTGTGTACTCTTCTATCCGGACGTGAGCCGAGGCCCCCGGAAAAGTAATGCTGTGGGAACCGTTCATGCGACCGATGCCGGGAGGAAAAAACCCGCTGAACGATCCAAAATCATTGGTCTGTACGTGAACCGTATCCAATGTGTCCCGGTAATTGACGTTGTTTCTGAGAACCACAGTATATTTTTCTCCTGCAGCCGGCAGGCATTTTCCATCTTTAAATCGGGTTACAATGCCTTTAAAAAAGAGTGTATCGGAGTTTTTATAAAGCTTTCTGTCTGTGAACAGGGCGGCCGAAGTAGTCTCTTTGTCCCGGGGTCCGTATTGAAAATCCCACGGATGAACGGATATGGGAACGGCAAATGTATCGGGAACGGCTGTGTTTTCTGAAGGAACACTCAGCCGAAACGATTCTCCTGTTCTGACATCCAATGGTGTAAAACCGTCCGTTTGCAAGGGAAAAGACTCCCGGGTATTGTTGACAAACCGGACATCCACTTTTTGAAACGGCTTGCCGCTTTGCAAGTCCGTAGCGTAAACGTATCCGCTATCCTCCCGGGTACGGAACATGGCCGCAACTTTTCCGGAGTAAAATGAAGATGTGGTGCTTGTTTTCCCTTTTTTGATGTTGATGGTATAAGAGCCTTCCGGGGGAACGGTTATATGTACTGTATCCTCAATCGCCCTATAAACAGGAGATTCCGGGTAACGGTATGTCTTTGCGAATTTTCGTCTGCCCTGTCCGTCCAGAATCTTTAGTTTGTAACGCGTAATATTTCTGCGTGTAATGATCACTTTTCCTTTAGACCCAGGATACAATTGTTTTTTTACCAGCAAACCAAGGGTTGGTTGTGTCAGGAAATCTATCATGTCGGAGAAAGATTCCCTGACCGGACTTTCGGGAAACATCCTAAAAGCTTCCCGGCTCAACTCCAGGGCTTTTTGGTATTGTTTGTCTTCTGTCAGCAAACGTGCTTTTTCCAGATAGGCATAAGAGATCGGCTCTGTTCGCGGGTATTGGTCAATCAGACTATCCAGTCCGGCTTTTTTCAACTCACCGGAAGCAGGCAGTGAAATCAATTGCCTGTATTTTGCCGCAATCAGGTTATGTGGAACGTTCCCCTGTCCCTGTTCCAGCATGTGGATCAATGCCGGGTAATCCTCTAAAACGAAAAGAGCCAATTCATAAAGGTTCGAGCAGGGATAAACCGGAGGGTCGTTTAACAGCAGGTCTTGGTAAGGGGATGCCGGGATCCTTAATGTTTCTGACGATTTTGCCGGTAATTCCGCTCCGTATTCCCTCCGTTGTTCCGGGAACCGGGTATATAGAAACAAGTGATGAACCAAACGGCCCTCCTGGCTTTTACCGAACAACGGCGCATAATTCTTATACGTTTGAAATATACGCGGGCGGGCACTCCGGTCTATGGCTGTTTCCATGAGCATCATGCTATCCATAAGAGAAAGCATCCGGGGATAATCAGCAATACCGGCTGATCGTTTGAAGGCTTCCCGCATACGCAAAAGAGCCGTGGCAGGATGGTCTGCATCCTGCCCTGCGGCTGCCAGCGAAAGCAGGATCAAAAACAACAGTCCTGCGTATTTTTTCATAAAAACCTATAAGGTTAACAAATCCCGGGGACGTTCCAGGTAAAACTCGGCAGGCAAATCCTTGCCGTTCCTGGTTCCCCATATTGCAAGTGCAAAAGAGGTGCCGGCCGCATGTGCACAAATTTGATCGTTAGAGGTATCACCCACAAAAAGTACGTTAGCAGGATCTGCCCCTGTTTTTTCCAGAAACAACCACATGGGATCCGGCGCGGGTTTGTGTTTGGGGGCATCTTCGGCACATATGGTCAATGCAAAATAGGGCATCCACTCCGACAAATGCCGGTCAGATTCAAATTCAGGCCTGTTACGGGAGGTAATCACTCCCATAACAACCCCTTTTTTGTACAGGAACTTCAAGACGTCTTCAATCCCGTCAAAAGGTTTTGTGAGATAGGTCAGTGCCTGGAAATTTTCCTCCCACAAAAGAGCAGCCTTTTCCGGATCTTTGAATCCCAGTTTGAGTACCGCCTGGAAACTGGGTATTCCAAAATAGGGATACAGTTCCTGGAGGGTCATTTCTT
>JAAYYL010000066.1 GCA_012515395.1 Bacteroidales bacterium | reverse complement strand
GCAATAAAAAAGGCCGGCAGCAAACATAGAACCACATGCTCGCGGGCATACCATTTGGCCAGGTCCAGGGTGGCGTTGATGGCCGTCATGAAACGACCGCTTTCCAGAGGCAGGAAGAATACGGCGGCAAAAACCACCAGTATCCATAAAAGTATTTTAAGTTCTTTTTTAAAATCCATGATAAAATCTATTAAAGGAACAACAACACAACATAATAGATCCCGACAGCAATAAATACGACGGCCACTATCCGCCGGAACCAGAATTCAAACGCTTTGATCTTATTATACACTTTCCCGATGGAACCCAGTGAAAAGGCGATCAACCAGGCGAAAAGGATCACGGGAATACCTGTGGCCAGGGCAAATACCAGGGGTAGGTAAAGTCCCGATGCACTACCTATGGTCATAGGAATCAGCATCCCGAAATAAAGCACCCCGCTGTAAGGACAGAAGGCCAGGGCAAAAACGATGCCCAGCAGCAAAACACCCCAAAATCCTTTATTGGCGCGTTCTTCCATGCGGGCAGTCAAAGATCCGGCACCGGGCAATTTTATGAAATTGAAAACTCCCAACATAAAAAGACCTATGATGATCAACAAAGGTCCCAAAAGCTTTTCCCCCCATTGCTGCAGTATCCCGGATACGTTGAGCTCACCCACAGTAAAGAACATTATCAGCCCTATTGCCGTATAGGTTATAGCGCGGCCCAAGGTATAAACCAGGCCGTTGTAAAATACTTTACGCCTGTCCTGAATGTCCTTGCTAATAAAACCAATCGCCGTTATATTAGTTGCAAGAGGACAGGGGCTTATTGCTGTCATCAAACCCAAAATAAAAGCAGAAACAAAGGGAAATTGTGTATTCCCCAGAAGGTTTTGCAGAAACTCCATTCGGGCGCGGTATTATTTTAAAGAATCCAGAGCTTCCCTGATCTTTTGGACAAGTTTGTCGGGATCGCTACGCGCATAAAGGAACCCTTCGGTAGTTAGATCAATCTTCTTGTCTCCTTTTACAATAAGTAATGCCTGACCTTTTGCCCCAACCTTATTGATCAGATTTTTGTTGGTTTTATTATCCAGGTTGACTGCTTTAAGTATGATCTTTCCTCCGGAAAGTTCTTTAAGAGCATTGTAGGCTACATCCTCCACCGCCTTACAGGTAACACAACGCCGGGCATTGTGAAAATAATACGCAGTAATCTCAGATGACACTTCATCTTTATCTGTTCCTGTAGTGAAAAGGGCTATAAAAGAAAAAGCCAGTAATAATAGTACTTTTTTCATAGCATCTTATTATTTAAGGATTTTTTTTATTTCTTCGACGGAGGCAACACGACCTTTCAGGACAATTTTTCCGTCCACCACCAAGGCAGGAGTGGTCATGATCCCGTAATTGAGGATTTCAGCCATATCTTCCACTTTGATGATCTTAGCCTCAAGATTCATTTCCATGACGGCTTTTCTGACGGCTTCCTCAAGGGCCTTGCAACTGGGACACCCTGTGCCCAAAACCTTGATTTCCATAATATTCTTATTAATCGTTTATTGTTAATTCTTTATAAAACGCTAAAAAAGCTTCTTTTATCCGGTCTCTTACCCTTAGGAATACAGACAAGACTTCTTCCGGAGTTCCAGTTGCCATGGCCGGATCTTCAAACCCCATATGAAGTCTGTGTTTTACTTTGCCTGTGAAAAGAGGACAACTTTCGTTGGCCCGGTCGCAAACGGTAATCACGTAATCCCATTCACGGTCCAGGTAGTCGTCAACCCGGGCAGGGACATTCTTACTGATGTCAATACCCGCCTCGGCCATTACCTGTATGGCCATCGGATGCACCTCTTTGGCAGGGTCAGTTCCGGCAGAATATACCGAAAGTGTCTGACTGAACGATTGCAGGAAACCTTCTGCCATCTGGCTGCGGCAACTGTTCCCGGTACATAAGATCAAGATGTTCACAAACATGTTCGCAAATATACGAACAGTTCGTAAAAATACAAATAAAAGAAAAAATTAAGATTTGTTTTTTTCGTCCCGATTCAACCAAGAGACAGTCTGGTGCGGAAAATGTTCCTGCCCGAGTATGTCTTTGTACAGTACGGGCCGCCGTGCGTTTTTATAACGGGTGCCTCCGGCCCGGGCGAGTTTTTCCCTGGTGAGATTTGCCGAGGCAAAGCTGTCACCCAGCTCCCGGCATTCTGCCAGGATGTCCCCAAAGGGATCAAGGATCATAGAACAGCCGTTTTTTAATTGATCGTCGTCCATGCCGATTGGATTTGAAAATACTACGTAAATACCATTGTCGTATGCGCGGGAGGGAAGCCATTTCATGAGCCATGAACGGCCTTTGGCGCCATCGAATTCCAGCCGGAGTGAAGTCGGATCGACATGGCGGTTTTGCCACAGAACAGGGTCCACAAAACCGGCACCTGGTCGCGGGGATGGGGTGCACATGGTCACATGGGGCATGAAAATAATCTCGGCTCCCAAAAGAGTCGTGGCTCGAACATTTTCTATGATGTTGTTGTCGTAACAGATCAGGATCCCGCATTTCCAGCCTTCCAGCTCAAAGACACAATATTCGTTTCCCGGGCTAATAAACGGATTGATAAAAGGATGCAGTTTGCGGTATTTGGCAACCAATCCGTCTTTATTAACACAAACATAGGCTTTGTACAGGTTATCGGCTCTGTCTTTTTCAAACAGACCGGCCAAAAGGGTCATTCCGGTTGCGGCGGCTATTTGCTGCAGCTGTTTTAGGCTGTTTCCTTCCGGGATATACTCTGCCAGGTCCAACATTTGTTGCCGGGACAATTGGCGTGCAAACGTATAACCGGTAACGGAACACTCATGAAAAGCAATAATTCCGGCTCCGGCCTTAGAGGCTTCTGAGGACAGCTTTTCTATAACGGACAGGTTATACGCTTTATCACCGCTTTTGTGTTCAAATTGTGCGGTAGCGATCTTCAGGATGTTCATATTCACAAATATTATTACATTTGAAACGATCTGTCTGACCAATAACAAAATTTCTAATTGACGACAAAATGAAAAATTTAAAAATCTGCCTGGCGGGGTTTATGTGCTTTTTTATGGTATCATGCGGACAACAAGATAATGAAACCTTCCATGAAATCCATGCATTGATTGAAAAAAGCAATTATTTCGCTGCCCGCGATCTCTTTAATCAGCAAAGGCACAACTTGTCTGCCAGAAATCAACTGGTAATAGGTGCGGTATTGGACAACGCTTTTAACAGAAACAACCTGTCACAGGAAAAAACAAACCGTTTGCTTGATAAATACCACTTGTTGCCGGACACGCTGTTATCCGCGATATATGCCATTCGCCAGGACAATGCCGTAAAACTTCATCAGTACCGGGAAGCCGCCAAGGCAGATTCCATCAGGTTAAAGGATTTTGGAGAAACACTTTCTGAAACGCAGAAAAAAGACATACAAAACAACTTGAAATTGTGGTCGGCCCTGTCAGATGTACCGCCGCAGCAGGTTTCCGTTCAGGGAGAAACTTTTCTGAAGTTGGAAAAAGACATGGCCGGACTGGATAACATTACCGTATCTGCAGGCGGAGATACGTTGGGATTCATATTCGATACAGGGGCCAATCTTTCCACAATATGTTTGTCTGTTGCAGAAACAATGGGAATGCACATCATTCCCTCGGAAATCCTTGTGGGGTCAATAACAGGAGAGAAGGTGCCCGCACAATTGGCTGTATGCCGTCAATTGAAAATAGGACATATAGCCGTGGATCATGTCGTTTTCCTGGTTTTGCCGGATGAGCAACTGACATTTCCGCAAATAGGTTATAAAATCAGGGGAATTTTAGGGTATCCCGTCCTGGAAGCTTTTGGAGAAATTCAAATCACACGGGCAGGAACCATGGTCATTCCGGTAAATCATTCAAAATTTTCCGGCCCGTCAAACATGGCCATGGACGGACTGACACCTTTAATATGCCTGGAAGGAAATCCCTACACATTTGATACAGGAGCTGATCACACGATGCTTTATGCAGCTTATTATACTGATAACAAAAATGAAGTTGAGGCATGCTGCGAACTTGAAAAAATTCAATTCGGAGGGGCAGGAGGCGTGCGTGAATTTGACGGCTTTGTCATAGACAAAACCTTTAACATATCGGGTAAAGAAATTTCAGTAGAAGGAATTCACCTGATTAAGGAGAAGATCAAAGAATCAGAAACCGTTTACGGGAATATTGGACAGGATGTCATGGGACAATTCAGTAAAATGATCCTGAATTTTGACAAAATGTTTATTCTTTTTGAATAATGGCGCAGTCAAACTCCATTTGGGGCGCAGTCAAACTCCATTTGACCCCTAAACGAATAAGCCGTTCAGCTTGGATGCTCGAACGGCTTAAATATTCATTATGAGTTGCAAAGATACGCCT
>JAAYYL010000065.1 GCA_012515395.1 Bacteroidales bacterium | reverse complement strand
TTACAGCCTGTGTATTGTTCAACAACGAATCTTATGCCCAGGATCGTCCAAGGGCACTCACGGGCAGACAACTGGCCGCCATGTTTCCTCCCGGAGTGAAATCACCGGAATGCAATCCGGACGGGACCGTATCGTTTCGTTTCCAGGCGCCGGATGCTGTCAAAGTTGAACTAAACTGCCAGATGTTTGAGGAAAACAAAGCCATGACAAAGGATGAAAAAGGGGTATGGAGCATTACCGTTACTCCTCCCGCTCCCGATATTTATCCATATTGTTTTGTGGTAGACGGAATCCAGGTAACTGATCCGAACAATGTCAGCATATTTCCGAACGAGAATTTCAAGAACAGTCTTGTGGATGTTCGCGGATCGGTCCCCGACTTTCAGGATATGCAGGATGTTCCTCACGGGAAAATATCCTACAGATACTATCATTCTGAAAATGTTGGTTTTGACAGGCCATTGTGCGTCTATACTCCTGCCGGATACGATCCCAAAGACAAGGAAAAGTACCCCGTTCTTTACCTGATACACGGTATGACAGATACTTATGAAACCTGGTTCAAGGTGGGACGGATCAATATGATACTGGATAACCTCATTGCGCAGGGGTTGGCCAGGGAAATGATTGTAGTAATGCCTTATGCAAACCCGTATCCCGAGATGATGAGACGTGGATTAGCTACCGGAATGGATATGATGGGAACGGATCTTTTCACAAAAGAGATCCTCAACGAAGTGGTCCCGTTCATTGAGACAAATTACAGTGTCCGTTCGGACGCCGGAAGCCGGGCAATTGCCGGATTCTCGCTGGGAGGAAGACAGACCCTTGCCTGCGGTCTCGGCAATCCGGATAAATTTCACTATGTCTGTGCATTTGCTCCGGCTGTTTTCGGTAACGAAATGTCCACAAATTTTGATGACGGGACGTATGCAAAACCGGAAGTAATCAGTTCAAGTTTGAAACTCATGTGGTTGAGTTGCGGAACGTCTGATTTTCTTTATCAAACGGCACTGGCTCTTCACAATTCACTCAACGAACGTGGCATTGAACATAAGACAATGTTCCCGGACGGTGGACACACCTGGATGAATTGCCGGGATTTTATTACCGAAGTCGCAAAACTTCTCTTTAAATAATCATATATGAACAAACTAGTTTTTATTACCTGTTTATTATCCTTATTCCTTTCTCAGGAAACAAAAGCCCAGGAGGCTCGAATCAAGATTGATACTGACCGCAGGATCGGCAGGATAGACCAGAACATATACGGCAACTTTGTGGAACATCTTGGCCGATGCGTATACGGCGGTATTTATGATCCGGCTTCCTCCAAAGCAGATCAGGACGGTTTGCGTACCGATGTGCTTGATGCCGTCAGGGACCTGAACGTCTCACTTACGCGGTACCCCGGAGGCAACTTTGTTTCCAATTACCATTGGCTGGACGGGGTAGGTCCCGAGAGGGTGCCCCGCATGGAACTTGCCTGGGCGCGCCTGGAATCGAATGAATTCGGCACAGATGAATTCGTGGAATTTGCAAGAAAAGTAGGGACCGAGCCGTATTTTGCCGTAAACCTGGGAACCGGATCCATAGTGGAGGCGCAATCCTGGGTAGAGTATTGCAATGTCAAAGAAGGACCCTACTATGCCGAGCTTCGCAGGAAGTACGGTCATGAAGAACCACACAATATCAAATACTGGGGACTGGGCAATGAAATGGACGGGGACTGGCAAATGGGCCAGCTCAGTGCGGAGGACTACGTAAAAAAGGCGCGAGAAGCCGCAAAGCTCATGAGAAGTACATCTCCTGAGATAAAGCTGATTGCATCCGGCTCTTCAAACTATGCCGCAGGAGCTGATCCCTATCATTGGAATGCTACCATTCTTGCCGGCCTGAAAGGTTATATCGATTACATAGCTTTGCATATGTATGTGGGTAACTACCGGGATAATTATTACGACTTTTTGGCAACCCCTTTGGAAATGGATCAACGTACCCAGGTAGTCAGGGGCATGATCTTAAGAGAAAAATCCCATCGTCCCGTTTATATTGCATGGGATGAATACAACGTTTGGTATCGGGCACGCAGTGGAGATGATGTAGTTGGCAACCGCGCCCTGGAAGAAAAATACAACCTTGAAGATGCGTTGGTAATTACAGGCTTTCTGAATTGCTTTGTAAGGAATGCAGATATCGTCAAGATGGCAAATATGGCTCAGCTGGTAAATGTGATCGCTCCCATTTTTACGGAAGGAGATGAATTGTTTCTGCAAACCATTTATTACCCGTTACAGATGTATGCCAACAACGTAAAGGGAGAATCCCTTGACGTATTCGTGGACAGTCCGACTTACAATACTACTCCTCGTTTTTCCCTGGGTGACAACGAAGCCAGCACGCATCTAACAGACGTTCCCTATCTGGATGTGACAGCTGCACTTGACGGAGATCAGTTGGTGATTTGTGTGCTTAACAGGCATAAAGACAACGCCATTTCCACTGAAATAATATGCCAGCAGGGGGCTTTCACCGGTTCCGTTGAAGTATATGAGGTCAACGGTCCCGATATAAAATCAGAAAATGATTTTGGAAAAACAAATGTGCAAACAGTAAAAAAGGATGATCTGAAGAAGCCCGGTGCTTCCTTTGAGTATTCTTTTCCTGCACATTCCGTTACCATGTTCAAAGGAAAAATTAAATGACATTAAAATAAATATCATGAAAAAGTTCACTTCATATGTATTGATGACACTTGCGTTTGTAGGTTTTACCCGGATAAACGCAAATGCACAGGTAGTCGAAGATTTTAAAACTTCAACTACGACCCAGCCGGGGAAGGAATATCCAATGGTTAATTCAGAAGGCCGGGTACGCGTACAGATCTCTGCACCTGAAGCCAAATTTGTACAATTGGACATCGGGGCAGTGAAATACGATCTGGTTAAAGATGAAAACGGTGTGTGGACGGGCGAATCAGCTCCGCAAGACGAAGGCTTCCACTACTACCAGCTCAATATTGACGGAGCATCAGTGCCTGATCCGGCAAGTCTCTATTATTACGGAGCAAGCCGATGGGGCAGCGGAATTGAAGTCCCTGCCGACGATCAGGATTTCTACGCTTTGAAAAATGTACCTCACGGACAAGTCCGCGAAGTTTATTATTACTCGGAAACGAACAAAACCATGCGTCACTGTTTTGTTTATACTCCTCCGGGTTATGAAACAGATCTGTCAACCCGTTACCCTGTCCTTTATTTACAGCACGGTGGCGGAGAAAACGAATACGGTTGGCCTTCACAGGGGAGAACCGGTCTGATTATGGACAACCTGATTGCTGAAGGCAAGGCACGGCCTTTCATCATTGTGATGGATAACGGAAGCTGGGCCATGGAAAGACCACGCCAACGTCCTGCACAAGGAGAATCCTGGCCTCCAAGAAATTGGGCGGAAGGTTTTATGAATACACTTATTAAAGATATCATTCCTATGGTAGATAAGAGTTTCCGTACCTTGTCCGATGGTAAGCATCGTGCTATGGCCGGTCTTTCCATGGGTGGCATGCAGACAAAGGCCATCACGCTGGCCAATCCCGACACGTTTGCTTACGTAGGAATTTTCAGCGGTGGAACCATCAGCGTTGAAGAAGTACAAAACACACCCGGTTTTCGCGATAGCAACAAATTGGTATTTATTAGCTTTGGAAGTCGTGAACTGGAGAATCGCAGGCCCGGTTTCGG
>JAAYYL010000007.1 GCA_012515395.1 Bacteroidales bacterium | reverse complement strand
GCCACAGCTACATGCAAATGATACGGCCGGGCCCCGTAATTTTCCTGCCTGCGGGTGATTCTTATGCGACAACCCCGGGGATCCGGATCTAAGATTTCTCCGGTACACAGGGTTCCTTTTCCGTCTGCAAGGAAAACGGTGTCAGATGCCTGAAGCCTCAGAACCCGGGTACAATGCACACTTTCCTGAGGAGAAAGGATATGCTCGGGCATTCGAATATCAGGGGCGTAAAATAAATGCATACCAACCTATAAGGTTAACCATTCATTAGGTAAGGGAAAAGATTTCCCCGTTGATTTATCAAAAGTTGACATTACACTCCGGGAGCGCACCCGTACGTTCCTTTTTTCGTCAACGATCTCCTGCAGGAAATGAAGGCTGCGTTCCCCGGCTTTCTCAATGGAGGTTTCCACGTAAAGCCGATCTCCCAGAAAACAGGGCATCATATAATCATACTCTGTGTGAACCAGGATCAGCACACGGGTGTCTTTGAAAAAATCGGGGCGGTAGGATGATTGGTTAACAAAAAAATCCGTGCGGGCTACATCACAATAATGCCCGAACATGACGTTGTTTACATGCCCCAACATGTCTATGTCATTGAAACGGATCTGGATGGGTGTTCTCTGCATGGTTTTATGGATTAAGGTCTTATGATTTCCACTTCATTGTTGGGTCCCAGACGTATGATGGAAGAAGGTTTTCCGGTGGCATTTTCTTCCAAAAAACGGGGAGCGGTCCAGTCGATCTTCCGGATCAACGCCGGATCGATTTCCGAAAAACGCATCGGGGCTTTTGCCCCGCTGATATTTGCCGAGGTGGACAACAAGGGCCTTTTTAAATTTCGGATCAATGCGCGGCAGAACCTTTGGT
Organism: Bacteroidales bacterium; assembly: GCA_012515395.1. Classification (GTDB taxonomy): domain Bacteria; phylum Bacteroidota; class Bacteroidia; order Bacteroidales; family UBA932; genus DMER64. Next base: position 13,841 of record JAAYYL010000007.1, on the reverse strand, counting down.
CGGGAATTCGGAAAGCCACGCTTCCGTCCGGGGCTGCCACTCCGGGGGCCAGGTTCATGGCCCGTGGGTAAATGATGGTCAGGGGTTTGTCGGCAACCTCCAGGAGTTCTTCGGCCATGGAAGGGATCCGTTCCACATACCGTGACACCATATTCAGATCGGCAGCCAGGACAATATAATTCTTCACAGCCGGCCGGTTTTTGATTTCCGTAACTTTTTGAACTGCTTTTTCGTTGCAGGCGTCACAGCCTATTCCCCATACCGTATCTGTAGGATACAGGATTGTTCCGCCGGTGCGAAGTATTTCTCCGGCCTTCTCTACATGCGGATAGATGTCCCTGTTGTCTTTCATACGGTCAATAATAAAGTCTGTTTCTTTTTTTCCAGTAACGTATCAGGAAATACCCGAAAATCATACCGCCCAGGTGGGCAAAATGAGCAATGTTTCCGCCACCTACAAGACCCAGAATCAGTTCAATGACCGCAAATATAATGACAAAATATTTGGCTTTCAGGGCAATGGGCAAAAAGATGATCCGTAATTCATTGTTGGGGAACAACATACCATAGGCAAGCAGGATCCCGTATACGGCACCGGAAGCACCCACCGTTGGTGTATTCATTAATATCCGGTAACGGGTCAGCGCGTTCATTGCGTCTGCCCCGTTTTCGTTAATGGCGTTGACAAGCGATGAGGCTTCTATCCATTGTACACCCATATGCAGGGCAGCTGCGCCCAGACCCGTGATCAGGTAGTACAATAAAAATTTTTTGGGACCCCAAAGCTGTTCAAGTACCGACCCGAACATCCAGAGTGCATACATATTGAACAACAGGTGTCCGAAATTTCCGTGCATGAATATATGCGTAAGGATCTGCCAGGGTTTGAAAAACGCGGAAGCCGGGTAAAACAGTGCAAAATGTTCAATCATGAATTCCCTGTTGATCATTGTCAGGATCAACATGAAAGCATTTATGATAATAATGTTCTTGATTACAAGAGGTATGCTGGCGAAAAAACCGCCCCGGTTGTATTGGTACATAACTTAAATAAAATATTTGTCAATTTGTTCAATGGGAATTATGGCTGTACAGACCCTTCCGTCAGGCGTTCTGTCAGGCTGGCGGCAGGCAAACAGCTTGTCTATCAGGGTCCGGTTTGCCGTTTGGTTGCCTTCTTTTTCTGAAGCGGCCATTCTCCTTGCAAGCATGGCGGCCAGTCGTTCCCCGTAAATGGTCTTTGTGTCTTCTTCTTCCCTTTCCGAAAGGATCTCATGAACCGAGTCAATCACGGATTGTGCGTCTACCGGGTGTTCGGGAGGTACGGCCGTGATGTTTTCATGATCGTCTGTCTGAAAGCCCATCTCTAAAAGGCGTTTGCGGTTTTGTTCCAGGAGCAGGGACTGGGAAGGTTGCAAGTTTAGTGCCACGGGGAAGTAAAGTTTCTCCGGAACGGGCTTGCGGTCACGGAACTTGGGCAGCAGTTCTTCGTAAAAGATGCGTTCCAATGCTCTTTGCCTGTGAACGATCAAAAGTCCCGAAGCCACAGGAGTTACCAGGTACTTTTTGCGTAACGGGAACAGGGGTGTTTCATAATTCTGCACCGGCTGTTGTCCGAATACAGGTAACGATTCATGTAAGGAATCGTCGCGAAAAGGATCAAAAAGCGGATCGTATTTTAATTTCGGCTGGGGAATGTGTTCTCCCGGTGCGGGTGGAACCGGAATATGATGTTGCATGGCACCCGTTTCAAAATCTATGCTGGGGCCCAGTGCGAATTTTCCCACGGATTCACGTATCACTGCCTGAAGCATCTGGAAGATAACGGATTCGTCTTCAAATTTCACCTCGGTTTTGGACGGATGGATATTGACGTCTATGATGGAGGGATCTGCTTCCAGGTAAATGAAATATGTGGGGACCCTGTCTTCAGGCAACAATTTCCCGTAAGCATTGATTACGGCTTTGTGGAGGTAAGAGCTTTTAAAGAACCGTCCGTTAACAAACAGGTAACGGTGTCCTCCTTTTTTGTAGGAGTCGCGAGGCCGGCTGATATATCCCCTAATTCGTACCAGGGATGTGTCTACGTTTATGTCCAGCAATTGTGCATTCAGCTCTTTGCCCATGGTTCCTACTATGCGTGTACGTAAAGTGTCGCCGGCAGGCAGGTGATAAATCGTGTTTTCGTTATGGGTCAGGGTAAATGTTCTTTCCGGATGACACAATACAACCCGGTGAAATTCTTCCATAATATGACGCAGTTCCACAGCTTGGGATTTGAGGAAACGGCGGCGGGCCGGTACGTTGTAAAAAAGATTCCTCACACAAAGATCCGATCCGGGATTACAGGCAATCTCTTCCTGTGAGGTGATCGCGGAACCGGCTATGGTGATCCGGGTTCCCATTTCGTCTTCTTCCCGGCGGGTGCGCAAACGTACGTGGGCAATTGAGGCGATGGAAGCCAGGGCTTCTCCCCGAAACCCGAAAGTTTGAACATGTTGAAGGTCTTCCACGCCCCGGATCTTGGAAGTTGCATGACGTTCAAAAGCCAGCATGGCATCTTCCGGACTCATACCGCACCCGTTGTCGGTTACCTGCATGAGTGTTGCTCCTCCGTCAGTCAGCACTACATCAATCCTGTCCGCTCCCGAATCGACGGCATTTTCCATCAATTCCTTAATGACGGAAGCAGGCCGCTGAATGACTTCTCCTGCAGCTATCTGGCTGGCAATATGCGGAGGAAGTACGTGGATCATTGGAATATTTTAAATAAATAACTGAATGCCTGGGTAAGGTATAAGGCCATTACTATGATCACGATCAATGAAACGACAATAATGGCACGTATGATCTTTTGACGGGCGGGATAACGGCGCTCTACCTCGTGGCGATGCCGGAACGATCCCCTGATGGACCCTCCGGGAATGTAAGGCTTGTCTTCGTTCCGTTTTTCGGCAGACACTTTTGCCCTGGATTGTTTAATACGTTCTTCAAATTCTTCCTTTTCCGGGTTCCAGTAACGGGGTTTGTAATTGAAAACCCGGTGTTGGGGAGTGCGAAAAAATGATATTCTAAATGCCATAACAGTAATGTATTATAAAGGCAGATCTAAAACAACGTGTTCTCCTTCTGTTTTTTCCACGGCCTTTCCTTTGGTTATGCCGTTGATTATCATCATGCCCAGGCCGTCAGCATCTTGTGCGTTGTTGAGGATGGTGTTAAGACGGGCATGGGCCGTAAAACGTGTATGAATCTGCTGTGTTTTTTCCGAGTATGAAATAAAAAGATTGATGCCTCCCGTTTCCCGGAGGATCTCTCTGCGAGTGAGGGTTTGGGGGGTGTTGTCCGTACCCAGACACATCAGCAGTGTTTCTTCGGCAAGGTGGATGAGGGCATCCCGCTGAGCAGGTCCCAGAAAATGTTTTTCACAAAACTGTATGATCTCCGTAGTAAGTGCGTAGATATCATAATGTTCGTAGTCTTCTATGTGCCATTCCAGGTTTCTGATGCGGTTTATAAAAGTACGTGTTGCCTCTTTTTCCGGATGATCAAAAATCCGCGAGGGAGGCCCTTCTTCGTAGATGACACCCTGGTCCATATAGAAAACACGCGAGGAAACATCCCGCGCAAACTGCATTTCATGGGTGACGATGACCATAGTCATTCCGGTTCCGGCCAGCCGCCGGATAACCCCCAGGACTTCGCTGACCATGGTGGGATCAAGGGCGGATGTGGGTTCGTCAAAAAGAATGATATCAGGGTCCATGGCCAGGCAACGGGCAATAGCCACGCGTTGTTTCTGCCCCCCGGAAAGCTCGGCGGGGTAAGCCTTTTCCTTGGCCGCCAGGCCAACCATGTGCAGTAACTCACGCGCCTTCGACTCGGCAAGAGCTTTTGTTTTACCAAGGAGTTTGACAGGGGCAATGGTCAGGTTTTCAAGCACATTCAGGTGTAAGAAAAGATTGAAGTCCTGGAAAACCATGCCCATCTTTTGCCTTAACCGGGAGACGTTTGCGTTCGGAGCGGTGATCTCCTGTTCCTCAATAAAGATTCGGCCGCCGGTGGGAGGGTCCAGCAGGTTCAGGCAACGCAGGAAGGTGCTTTTGCCGGTCCCCGAAGGACCAATGACCGAGATGACCTCGCCCCGGTTTATATGGGCATTAACATCCCGAAGCACTTCTATAGGCCCGAATTTTTTGGAGAGATGTTCTACCCTGATCATACGGCTGGCGCTTTAAGTGTTTGGGATATATAGCGATCTGCCACTTTCGGGAAATGAAGTTGTTCCAGGTCATGGATTTTGGCTGCCAGGGTTTCAGGTGTGTCCGATCCTGTAACGGGGCATTTGGCCTGGAAAATGATCTGACCGTGATCGTACAACGGATCCACTACGTGAATGGTGATGCCGGATTCTTTTTCTGCGTTTTGTATGACCGTCCTGTGAACCCGGTCGCCGTACATGCCGGGGCCTCCGTATTGGGGAAGCAGTGCCGGGTGAATGTTCAGAATCTTTCCTGGCCAAAGGCGGATCAGGTGTTCGGGGATTTTCCACAGAAAACCTGCCAGAATAATAAAGTCTATTTTGTTGTTTTGCAGGGTTTTTGAAAGACTGTTCCGGGAGTCCGGATTCTCCAGTTCTTCCCTGGAAAATATCAGGGTCGGTACGTTGAGTTGCCGCGCACGCCGGAGTACGTAAGCCCCGGGTTTGTTGCACAAAAGCAACACCACCTTTCCGCAAGTCAGGTTGCGTATGAGGTTCTCGGCGTTGGACCCGTTGCCCGATGCAAATACGGCAATTCTTGTCATAACTTACAAAGGTATGGAAAAATCGTTATTTTTGTGTTATGATGAAAAGCAGTACAAGTAAAGGGGTTGGATTACCCCGCATGGGCAACGGATACGATGTACATCAGCTGGCCCCGGGATATCCTTTTTTCCTGGGAGGTGTGCAACTGGACCATTCAAAAGGCTGTATAGCGCACTCAGACGGGGATTGTCTTATTCACGCCGTGTGTGATGCCTTGCTGGGAGCTTTGGCGTTAGGAGATATTGGAACGCATTTTCCCGATAAATCTGAAGAATTCAGGGGAATTGACAGCAAGATCCTTTTGGAAAGGACTTACCGGATGGTATGCAGGGCCGGCTATAAGGTCGGGAATGTTGATTGTACGGTTTGTTTGCAGGAACCGAAGATTGGGGCGGTAATTCCGCAAATGCGGGATATTCTGGCACAGATCCTGGAAATCCCGGTTGACTGTGTTTCCGTGAAAGCCACTACCACGGAGAAACTCGGCTTTGTGGGAAGGGAAGAAGGGGTGGCAGTTTATGCTACAGCACTGCTGTGGCCGGTCGGTTGAAAACAAATTCGCGTTTGTGTGTTTCAAAATAATTCTTACTTTTGCAGCTCCGTAGCGGCGAGGTAGCTCAGTTGGTTAGAGCGCATGATTCATAATCATGAGGTCACGAGTTCAATTCTCGTCCTCGCTACGAAAAACACCCGCAAGGTATTGTGGGTGTTTTTTTTGCTAGTGATTCTCACTGTTACTAAAAATTTCTATATTTAAAAATGAATTTTGATGTACATGTTTTCGGGGAAGGTTTCCACCGGTTTGTACAGCAGGAAATGGACTGGTTTACCGTACCTCTTGGTGTCCTGTTCCATGTATTGACTTTCCTGATATTGCTGCTGGTTATTATTTACGGAAACAGGGTAAGGAGACTGTTTACCGTATACTTTACCCTTAATTGGCTGTTCTTGTTTGGATACTGGGGCGTATACGCAATCATATACTGGGCCCGGATTGGTCCGGTTTACCTGGCAACATTCGCAATGACCCCCATTCTGCTGGGATTGATTGCTGCCGAATGGATACGGGAATGCATTCATCCACGCGTTGATCTTGATTTCAGAAAAATTCCTTTATGGAGGTATTGGATTTTGCTCATAATAGTATGGGGTTTCTGGTATCCCACATATCATTTTGCAGAAGGTTTTGTGTTCCAGGGCAGGGATCTGTTGTTTTCCAATTTTGGCCTGATGCCCTGTCCTACCACTATGGTGGTGCTGGGTTTGTTTACCATGAAATATCCGGTAGGGAACAGACGTTTGTTTACTCTTTTAACAACGTTTTCATTGATCATTGGACTGCCCACCGTTGCCGCAGGCTGGATTCCGGACGTCCCTCTTATCGCAATAGGGGTGTACGGATTGATCATGATTGTTGTTTTTGGAAGAAAGCGGAAGCTTGTAAATTTAAAGTAACAGTTAACATTTGTATTGCAAATCTAAAGTATGATTTTACGTTAACCAAGATCTTAACGCTGCGGGATGCTTTTTCAGGCGACTGATTTTCTACAAAGGCTCTGGAGTAATGAATTTTCACTTCTCCAAAAAGAGAAATTGCCGAGCCCATAAAACACGTCTCAATATTTTTACTGAACAAAATAGATCTTAAATAATTCACATATATGTGAAATTTACCTATATTTGTCAACCCTGAGTAAACCATGAAGTGTGAACTAAAAAAAATCGAAGAGCTTAGCGGAAGGAGAACATCTGTTTATTCTGTTTTAATTGATGATAGCGAACTCACGCTTTTTGATATTTTTATTGAAGAAAACAGAAGTTTGCATTTAAGTGAAATTAAAGACATGGTTCAACGTTTAAAAACAATAGGAACAAAAACCGGAGCAAGAGAACAATTTTTTAAGTTACACGAAGGGAGTCCGGGTGATGGGGTATGTGCATTATTTGATTTACCAGATAAAAATCTGAGACTTTATTGCATTCGATACAATACACAAATAATTATATTAGGTGGGGGGTGGAATAAAACTTGTACGTGCTTTGCAACAAGACAGCAAACTGACTAAAGAAAATTATTTAATACGAGAACTTTCAAAACAGATAACAGAAAGAATAAAAGAAAAGGATATCCGGTTTTCAAAAGATGGAAACGATTTTGAAGGAGACTTCGCATTTAATCTGAACATTGATCAATAACAAAACTGCATAGAACTGCGGCATAAAGGGATTAAGAAATTATGACAAATAAAAAAAGAAAAAGCAGTGTTGGAGAAATATTAGCATCCATAACTCCGAAAGAAGCAAGGCGAATAGAAACCCGTATGCTTATAGCCTCAAAGATTGACAAAGTAATGAAAACCAAAGGTTGGAGAAAAAAAGATCTAATGCATGCAGTGGGAAAAACCAACCCTTCTGAAATTACACGTTGGCTTAGCGGAACGCACAATTTTACAATAGACACTCTGACCGATTTGTGTTTTGTGCTAGACGTTGATTTACTAAATCTGGAAGAAAGGCAAGAACCCGTATACCAAAGATATAATTTAACAGTCAGCGTTAAATCCGAAAAAGCAAACATCTGTTATGCAAACACTATGGCAGACAGCCAATTTTATTTAGAAGAAAAAACTACTTTAAGCAATTAAACAGTATTATCCATGGACAAAAATATAACTTTTGCTGCTGCTGGTATCGAGCTCTTGGATTACGCTATTACAACGCCTAAACAAGCGATTGCCGCCGGAACTCCTTATAGATTCGATTTAAATATTGAACATCGTTTCAATATAGAACAGAAACGTGTTTTTGTGGTGGTAACAGTTCGTGTTCACGCTGAGGGTATAGAATCAGAGTTGGTATCAGCAAAAGTCAGCTGTATTTATAATATTGCTAATTTTGAAAATTTTGTTGAGGGGAAAAAGGTGACATTCCCATCCGATTTTATTTTCAAATTAAATTCAATTTCTCTTTCAACTGTCCGGGGTGTTTTGTTTACATTGTTCAGAGGAACTTTTCTACATAATGTTATTTTACCTATCCTTAATCAAAAAACAGTTATGCATGAAAACTCTCAACCCACTTCGGGGTCCGTCTGACGTTCTCTGGTTTGGTCGTGTGAGTACCAGGTACAATTAGTAACGGGGATCAGTCAATATCACCAATCATATTGTCCAGCAGGTCTTCCACGTGTTCCCGGCTATCATCCATATCTGCTCTCCAACCGCCTTCAAAATCCTCGTCATCCGATTTGTAAATGGTTTCTCCGCTGCGGTTTTCAATTACGTAATAATGATTGACATCATCATCATCATATTTCGCCACATAATACAGGATGATTTCGGCCTCGTATTCCGTGTCTACCAGTTTCCAGAATTTGCTATGGTCTTTAACAAGCATTTCGCGGGTGTTGATGCAGCCCATAATTTGCCAGCGTGTGTCACCATACATCAGAGGCACATAGACTTTAGCTCCTTTTTCCAGTAATTTTTCCGGATCGTTGCGGGAAATACGTTGCAGGTATTCGTCGTAGACATCGTGAGCTTTTTTGTTGTACTTGTAGTATACTACTTCACCGTCGTATTCCAGGAATTCCACATCGCTTACAGGGATATTCTTCTTTACACCGTATGAATTTTCGTATTCAATGTTGGTTGAAGTAACTTCCATAACGGTAATGTATTCGCCCTGCCTCCCGATAACCTTCAGGTAATCAAAATTGGTTTGTGCAGACAATAAGAGCGGGGATAAGCATAAAAAGCAGAAAATCAGCGTCTTATTCATAACTTATATTTTTTAGTATATTGTAAATATACAGAATTTTAAGGTAGCGCTCTCCATTTTTTATATATTTGTTCATGCTTTTTTCAGAACTCATAAAACAACGCCGGAGCGTACGCAGTTATAAGGACCAGCCGGTTGAAAAAGAAAAGATTACACAATGCCTGGAAGCGGCCAGGATGGCCCCGTCTGCCAACAATTCCCAGCCGTGGACATTCCTGGTTGTGGAAGACAAGGAATTAAAAAACCGGGTAGCCGAAGCTACAGTCACACTCGGCTTTAATAAATTTACACGTGAAGCACCTGTTTTGATTGTTGTGATAAGGGAAAGGGCCAACTTGTTCACAGCCCTGGGCGGCTGGATGCAACACACTGAATTTTCTGGCTATGACGTTGGAATTGCGGTCAGTCATTTTTGCCTGCAAGCGGCAGAGCTGGGATTGGGAACCTGTATCATCGGACTGTTTGACCAAAAGAAAATCAAGCAAATCCTAAAAATAGATACCAAAAAGGAAATTGCCCTTGTCCTGTCACTGGGATACACAGATGCCCCCGTACGTGACAAAAAACGCAAACCCCTTGAAACCATGAGTCGTTGGTATTCAGCTGAATAAATTATTAAAAGAAAATTTGGCGCAGCAAACTCCATTTGTGGCGCAGCAAACTCCATTTGAATGAAACCAAGAGATTATTACCTGACGTTGCTTGAAAGCAATATTAAGAATCCGAAAATGATTGCTCACAGCCTGGCGTCGGAGGCGGTAATGCGGGCGTTGGCCAGGAGGTTTGGGGAGAACGAAGATGTGTGGGGTATGGCAGGACTGTTGCACGATATTGACGTGGAACTGACCGGGGCGGATCCGTTGCGTCACGGGCCGGAAGGAGCCGCTATGCTGCAGCAGGAGGATCTCCCGGCAGAGGTTTTGGATGCCATTGGCATGCACAACGAAAAGGCTACGGGAGAAAAGAAAAGAACCACGCTGTTCCAGCATGCCTTGGCAGCAGGAGAAACCATAACGGGTCTGATCTTTGCCGTCGCCCTGGTGTATCCGGACAAAAAGATTTCCAGTGTGAAGACAAAGTCCGTAACCAAGCGCATGAAGGAAAAAGCATTTGCTGCTTCCGTTAACAGGGAAGCCATCATGGAATGTGAAACCATCGGCATTCCGCTCAACGAGTTCACACAGCTTGCCCTGGAAGCCCTGGCTCCCATTGAAGAAGAACTTGGGTTTTAAGAACGTTAAAAGAGTAAAAGCGCCAACCCGTAGATCACCATGCCAATGAGCATGAATGGCAAGGAGTATTTGAGTATCTGCCCGGCTTTCAGCCCGGTAATGCCTAACAAAGGCAATGCCCAGAAAGGTTGCAACATATTGGTCAGCTGGTCTCCGTAAGCCAGCGCCATGACTTCTTTTGCATAATCAACACCCACCAGACCGGCCGCTTCCATCAGGACAGGTCCCTGTACGGCCCATTGCCCGCCTCCGCTGGGTACGAACAAATTGACAAGTGCGGCACTGAAAAACGAAAACAGCGGCAAGCTTTGCGGAGTGGATACGGAAACGAACCAGTTGGTAATAACAACAAGCAGTCCCGAATACTTCATAATTCCCATGATACCGGCATATAGAGGGAACTGGATGATGATCCCGGTGGTGCTTTGTACGGCTTTGGCAGCTGCATTACCCAAAGCGCTTGCATTGGGAAATGCCATCAGAACAAGGGCAAACAGAATTATATTAACCTGATTCAGTCCCAGGGTACTGTCGGTGCGGGTAAATGTACTAATGAAAAATCCTGCCAGCAGCAATATCCCGAAAACAGGAAGGATCCGCGAACGCCCGGGATGTGTGCCATTGTAAGATGCTGTTTCCAGTGGCCCTGTAACAACGGGAACCGTCCCTGACTTTTTACGTGCAAATAAACCCGAGGCCAACGGGACCATAATCAGCAATGCGGCGGTAACCGACAGGTTCATAGGAGAAAAAAGCGTTTCCTGCAACGGAATGATCCCGGTTTTTTCGAACAGGAAATGACCGACATCGGCCACCGAAAGAGGAGCAGATCCGGACAAACCGCCGTGCCAGACCATCATGCAGACGTATGCCGAGGCTCCCAGGAGCGGGTAATTAATTGCCCATTTGGAGCGCGTGGCCTGCTCGGCAATCTTTTTCACCAGAATCGCTCCGAAGACCAGGGCAAGTCCCCAGTTGAGCCATCCGAACACGATGGCGATCACCGTCAGAATAACCGTCCCTCGCACCGGATGACGGCTCAGGGTACTCAAACGGGAAGAGAGGCGGTCCAGGAGCGGAGAAAGAGCCAGCATATATCCAAGGAGCAAAATCAAAACCATTTGCATGGAAAAGGCCAGCAATTCCCAGAAACCTTCTGTCCAGTAAACCAGCACATCGGCAATTCCCGGAAGGCCCTGGCGTACGGACGTCCCGAAAAAGTAAGCCAAAATGAACGTAATCCCGGTCAGGCCAAGTGCCAGGAACAACGGATCGGGAATGCCAACTCTCAATTTCTTCATAAAAAAACAGACTGCGGCCTGGAAAGGAAATATAAAGGAACAATTTTTTTTGCAATATTAAAAAAGTTACTATATTTGAATAAAATTACTTAAAACGTAACATTTATATTAAAACGTAACATTCATGAAACAGCCGGTCAAAAAAAATACGGAAACAAAATTGACAGAAGCCGGACGCGCCTTATTCTGGAAATTCGGGTTCACTAAAGTGACCGTAGAGGAGATATGTCATAACGCAGGAGTAAGCAAAATGACTTTTTACCGGTACTTTGAAAACAAAACGGAGTTGGCAAAACGTATACTGGACAATGCAGCCGCTGAAGGCATGGAACGGTTTCGGAGTCTTATGAACGCAAAAATACCTGCAGAAGAAAAAATGCGCCGGATGATACTCATGAAAATGGAAGGTACCGCGGATATCAGCAGGGAATTCATAGAAGACATTTACAGCCGGGAAGGATCGCATTTGCAGGAATACATGATGGAGCTTACAGGAAAAACCGGAGGACTGATTATGGAAACGTTCCGGGAAGCTCAGGACAAAGGGTTTTTCCGCAAGGATTTCAAGCCCGAGATGCTCCTTGCCATGAGCATGAAAATGATAGACCTGCTTACAGATAAACGGTTGTCTGCTCTCTATCCGAATGTCAATGAAATGATAGGAGATATTACACGAATTATAACATGCGGCATTGGTGCCGGGGAAAAAACCTAAGGATCTTGAAAACGTTGGCTTTCATATGGATTTTTACAGTACTGGTCTTTCTGTCCTTCAGACCTGCTTTTTCTCAGATCCGGCAGGATACGATCCCTGCCGAGATAACTTGGAGAGGGCAATGGAGCGGATGGACCACTGCCGAGTGGAAATCTGTGGCACCGGGAATGCGTTACATTCCGCAGATAAATTTCCGGATAGGCAGCACTACAGGCCCCCGGGCGTTCCGGTTTGAAGCTGAAATGGCGGGGAACCTCTATGCCCATTACCTGTGGGAACCGGGCACTTCCCTGTTGGAAGCGGAAAGCCGATTGTACAGGGGATGGGTGAAAATGGCAGGTCCCCGTTCCGAATTGCGTGTGGGATTGCAAAAGATCAATTTCGGATCCGCATTGATGCTGCGACCGCTGATGTGGTTCGATACCATGGACCCCCGGGATCCTTTGCAGCTGACTGAAGGAGTCTGGGGTGCCCTGGGACGTTATTACTTTGACAACAACATCAACATCTGGGTGTGGGGTCTGCTGGGTAACGACCGCCAACGCCCCTGGGATATAGGTTTGTCAGATGAACACGTACCCGAGTTTGGGGCACGCTTGCAAATCCCGGCCGGCAGTGGTTCAGCAGCGGTAACGTACCACCGCAGAAAAACGAAAATGCAAGGTCTGTACGAGAACCGGTACGGCGTAGACCTGCGCTTTGATTATGTAATCGGCTTCTGGGCCGAGGCGTCCTGGATCAACAAAAGGGGAGCGGCGGGAGATCTCACCAACCAGGAACTTTTTATGGCCGGGGCAGATTACACTTTTGGACTGGGCAACGGGTTGCATGTGACCGCCGAACATATGTTCATGGCCACCGGCCAAAAGGCATTTGACATGAGTTCAGGTCGTCACATGTCTGCATTTTGGATGGATTATCCCATTAGCTTGTGGGATCATCTGGGATACATTTTTTATTATGACTGGAAAGGCAAAGGTGCGTACAATTTTCTGCAATGGAAACACACCCTTAATTTCGGGGATCTGTATGTCATGGCATTTGCCAATCCGGACGTTTCCCTGCTTCCCGATATGGGAGGAACAGCAAACCGTTTGCCGGGGAAAGGAATCCGCATCATGTTGGTTATCAGTCACCTGACGCGGCAAAAATCAGCAACAACGAACAATTGAAAATATATGAAAAACAATGCCATTGTAACACTTGAAGGGGTAACCAAAAGATTTCCGGCAGGAAAAGGCCTGTTTACTGCCCTTCGTGACATCAACCTCACCTTTGTAAAAGGAGAATTTGCCGGAATCGTAGGTCCCAGCGGATCGGGTAAAACCACGCTGCTCAATATTGTAGGATCGCTGGACACTCCTTCCGAAGGTACTGCAACCGTTCTGGGAAAACGGATCAGTGATCTTTCACAAAAACAGGCGGCCTTGTTGCGTAATGAAGGAATAGGGTTTATATTCCAGACATACAACCTGTTGCCTGTTTATTCGGTTTACGAAAACGTGGAATTTGCCTTGCTGCTGCAAAAAATCAATACGGCAGAAAGAAAAAAGCGGGTTATGGAATCACTTGAATGGGTTGGTCTGGCGGACCGCGCGCATGCCAGGCCTTCTACACTTTCAGGCGGTGAATGCCAGCGGGTGGCCATTGCCCGGGCCATGGTGAAAAAACCGGCACTTGTGCTGGCCGATGAGCCTTCCGCAAACCTGGACTCGGACAATTCACACCATATTGTGAAAACCATGAAAAAATTGAATGAAGAACTGGGAACTACCTTTTTATTTTCCACACACGATGAAAAAGTAATGCAACACCTGGAACGGATGATTTATTTAAAAGACGGGGCGGTTGACCGGGAAGAATACACAAAGGATTCTTAAAAAACAGCCATTATGTTATCATTTAAATTAGCATTCAAAAACCTTATGGGCAATGGAAAGAGAACCTGGCTCAACGTGTCTGTGCTTTCCATCGCCTTTGTCGTCATCATATTCTTTAACGGGATG
>JAAYYL010000064.1 GCA_012515395.1 Bacteroidales bacterium | reverse complement strand
TGAATGGAAAGCAGGATCAGGATGAAGAGCGGCGGGATCAAGTAAAGGTGGAGTTTGCAGTATCTTCCGTACAGCCATTTGGATAAGACTCGGGTGCGTTTTTCAAGCCATACTTTCAAAGGTTGATCCGAGGGGCTGCCGCGCAGTGTTTTCCAGGATAAGTATCCGGAAACGAGTGATATGAGGGTAATTACCAACAGTATGATATTGATTGCCAGATAGTACATGTCATCCGCCCTGTTGATGGATGTAATAATAAGGTATACAAACAAACCGGCGGATATCAATATGGATATCAGGGTTTCTGTGACAAACTGGTTCATGGTATGCCGGGCTTTTGAACGGAGCAGCAGTTGCAGTTCTTCTTTTGACCTCTGTTGCCCTCCTGTATCGAGGGTCTTCCATATGGCTTGCAATTCATTGTTTTCCATGATTCGTAGTGTTCATTAGTGATTCGCAGTATTCATTAGTTTACGCAATGTTTCTTTGGCGCGGTTGATCCTCACTCCGACGTTCGACGGAGAGATCCCGATTATTCCGGCTATTTGGTCGTAGCTGTTCTCGTCGAGCCACAGCAACATGATGGACCGGTCAATTTCATCCAGGTTGCTGACGGCTTCCAGTAGGATTTGCAAAGACGTGTTCCGGGATATGGCTTCGGCCGTATCGACGGTTTTGTCGCAGATGTCGGGAAGCTTGGGCCGGTATTCAATGCGGGATGCTTTTCGGATCCTGGAAATGGAAGTGTTTATGGCTACCTTGTAGACCCAGGAGCCGAGGCTATCGCGTTTTTTGAGTTCCGGAAATGATTTCCAGAGCTGGTACATGATCTCCTGAAAGTTCTCTTCCCTTTCCGAGGCACTTCGGAAGTATACCAGATTCACTTTGTGCACGATACCCTGGTAATTGGCCATGATCTCCAGAAATTCGTCGTTGATCGATTTCATCTGCAATGTTTTGAGGCTTTATATTAAAGTAGCTGACAGGACCAGTTTATTACAAATCAAGAATAATTTATTCAATTATGCTGCCTGAAGGTACATAATTCAAAAATAATTATTAGGTTTGTATTACAAACTTGTTTTATAAATCATACTACTATGGATGCAACCCATAAAGAATCGAATATTATTGATGAAAATCAGTCTTTTACGGTGATCAAAGAGATGATCGCGGTTTCCAGGATCAAGCTCAGGCAGGACGGGATCTTGTTTATTGTATGGGGGTGGGTGCTCTTTTATGTGTCATTCAGCGGGTTTATCACCCGGAGTATAGTGCTGACTTACCAAATGAACAGAATTATCAGCCGTCTGGGGATCATACTGGGTGCCGCTGCTGCCCTCTTTACGATATACTACCTGATAAAACAGCGAAAAAAAGTACAGACATACATAGGTGTATCGCTGCGATATGTCTGGACATCTTTGTTTCTGTCTACGGTACTGGTGAACCTGATCCAGATGAATGTGCTCCACGGCATCAATTTTGAGTTGCAGCACCCGCTGTTTATGGTGCTGATGGCCTTTGCCGTCACCGTTACCGGAGGAATCCTGCGCCACCGGCTGATCATCATCGGGGGTGTGGTGTTCGGAGCACTGGCGCTGACTGCCTCCTACCTCGGCTTAAAGGAACAATTGCTTTTGGAAGCCGTTGCCTGGGTGATCGCATTTATTGTCCCGGGACATATATTGTTTGCCAAACGTAACAAGTAACGCTTTGCCTGCCATGTTTAAAGAATTGGATCCGTTGTTGCATTCTCAGGTTCGTCTGGCCATCATGTCGCTTTTGATTGGAGTCAAGAGTGCCGAGTTTTCCTGGCTTCTGGAGAATATCAGCACCACCAAAGGGAACCTGAGCTTCCAGATCGGGAAGTTGAAAGAGGCCGGGTATGTTGATGTAGATAAGTCGTTTAGGGGTAACTACCCATTGACCACCTGCCGGATCACGGACAAAGGGACGGATGCTTACCAGGAGTATGTAGCTGCTATTGAGGAATATTTCAAACAAATAAAAAAATGATCATGAAAAAACTATCTGTTCTCATGTTTGCCTTGTTGCTGACGACATACGCCTGCAATAACAAT
>JAAYYL010000063.1 GCA_012515395.1 Bacteroidales bacterium | reverse complement strand
TTTGTCAAGCAGGTATGTTGTTTGTTAAGCAGCTTTGTTGTTTGTTAAGCAGGTTTTTTAGCTGTGGTGCAGGTATCTACAAGATATACCAGGGACATATAGGGTATGCCCCCGTTGGACATCAGGCCGATTTCGCACGTACGGCTGTTGGAATACCCGGTTTTGATGCCTGCGGTTTCAAGTTGAGGCCGGAGTTTCCTCAGGGCGTAAGCGTTAATCTCGGGTCTGGTAAAACCTTTATCCCCGGCAAACCCGCAACAACCCACCTCGGCAGGAATAAAAACGTTTTTGGAACAACGTTCGGCAAGCCTGCGGATCTCATTTTCCAGGTGCATTTTCCTGGTAGTACAGGTGATGTGCAGGGCAACCGGTTCATCTGTGGGATGGAAATCAAGCCTGGGAACCAGGAATTTTTCAATAAATTCAACCGGTTCGTATAGCTTCATGTTGTTGATTTTGTGCTTCATACGGTACAGGCAGGGGCTTTGGTCACATAGGACGGGGTATTTTCCGGCCTGGCTGGCGATCCAGAGCGCTCCGTTCAATTCGGCTGTTTTTTCATCGGCAATGTGGGGCATTCCCTTGCTTTCCCAGATGGTGCCGCAGCATAGTTTGTCCATATTGTCCGGGAACACCACCTTGTACCCGGCTTTCTGAAGCAAATGCACCATTTTTTCCGTCAAAGGGGTGTTGTCGGGAACTCCTTTGGCCACGCCCATGCTTTGGTTGATGCACGAAGGGAAGTAGACTACGGTGTCTTTTTCCTGATCCGGGTGTTGATTCAGGTGCTGCTTCGGGTTCGGGTGTTGCTGCAGGTCCGGGTGTTGATTCAGGTGCTGCTTCGGGTTCGGGTTTCCTTGTTTTACGCGGTGCGCACCGGGCATGGCAGGAGTCCACAGGGGAAATCCCATTTTGTTGGCTATCCGGCATATCCAGCCCATCAGGGACGTTCCCAAAACGATGTGAGCGGCGCGGGCCAGGCGCAGGACCACTCTCATGATGTTCTTCAGGCCCTGGAAATGGTCGGCAGCCAGCCGGCCCAGTATTTCGTCACGAGATCCGGGAGGATGGGCTTGCTGGCGCAGGTAATGGGTCAGTTCCCCTGTATTGATATCCATGGGACAGGACGTGGCGCACAATCCGTCTACGGCACAGGTTGCCCTTCCGGGATAAAAGTAATCTTTTTCAAGTTGTTGCAATAATTTGGGGTTTTCTTTGGTTTCCTTTAGCCGCCTGATTTCGCGTTGTACGATGATCCGTTGCCTGGAACTGAGCGTACATCCCCAGGTAAGGCAGTTCACTTCGCAAAAACCGCATTCTATACATTTGTCTACCAAAGGATTGAGAACGGGCATGGGTTTGAAATCCCTGATATGGCAATGGGGGTCGTCGTTAAAAATCACACCCGGGTTCAGGATGTTTAGCGGATCAAAGAGTGTTTTAACGCGATGCATGATGTCGAAAGCATCATCTCCCCATTCCTGTTTTACGAAGGGAGCCATGTTTATACCGGTTCCGTGTTCCGCTTTCAGAGAGCCTTTGTATTTTTCAGTAACCATGGTTACTACATCCTGCATGAGGGCTTCGTAGCGTTGGATCTCAGCAGGTGTGTCAAAGGACTGGTTCAATATGAAGTGAAAATTACCTTCCAGGGCATGCCCGTATATGGCACTGTCGCTGTATTGGTGCTTTTCAAGAATATCCTGAAGTTCCGCTACGGCGTGGGGAATGTCTTTCAGGTGAAATGCAACGTCTTCTATCAAACACGTTGAACCAGGAGTCCTCATGCCTCCTATGGAAGGGAAAATTCCTGCCCGTATGTTCCACAGTACGGAATACTCGCTTTCCTTGTCCGTAAAAGTGACCGGGTACAATTTGTTGAACTGGTCAAGCCCCCGGGTGATGATGTTGATCTTTTCCTGAAGTTCGTTTTTGTTTGTGGCTGCCGTTTCAATGAGCAGCGCTGTGGTGCCGTCAGGAAGGTTTTTAATATAAGAAGGGATTCCTTCTCTGTCCTGTACTGATCTTAATGCCTTGCTGTCAAGAAGTTCCACTCCGATAACCGGTAATATTTTTAATGTCTGGACGGCTTTGCAGGCATCTTTTATGGAATGGAAATAAACCATAGCGCTGGCCCGAAGCGGCCATAAGGGTTCTGTTTTTACGGTTACCCCGGAAAAGAAAGCCAGCGTTCCTTCGGAACCCACTATCAGGTGTGTGATAAGGTCAAAGGGGTCCTCAAATTCCACCAACGGAAGCAGGTTCAGTCCGGTTACGTTCTTGATGGAGTATTTGTGTCTGATCTTTTCCACCAGCGACGTATTGTTCATGACCCTTTCGCGGATACGCTTCAGTTCCATCAAAAATTCAGGATGTGTTCTACAGAAAGACTCTCGGCTTTCCTTGCTTCCCGTATCCAGGATGGTCCCGTCTGCCAGGATAATTCTCATGGAACAGACTATCCGGTGGCTGTTGGCATGGGTGCCGCAATTCATTCCGGATGCGTTGTTGGCGATTATGCCTCCGACCATGGCAGAAGACACCGAGGCGGGATCCGGGGAGAATTTCTTCCCGTAAGGTTTCAGGATCTCGTTTACACGGTCTCCCACGATCCCGGGTTGCAAGGTGATGGTTTCCCCGTTGTCGTGTACTTGGTATTTATCCCAGCGTGTTGCGGCAACAAGCAGTACGCTCTCGGAAAGGCTTTGTCCGGAAAGGCTTGTTCCTGCTGCACGGAAGGTTACGGGAATTTTTTGATTGTGACATATTTTTATGATCCGGGAAACTTCCTCTTCTGTTTCCGGAAAAAGTACGGTTTTTGGGATTTTCCGGTAAAAACTGGCGTCGGTTCCCCAGGCCAGGCGATGCAGGTAATCAGTATGAATGCGTTCCGGCGGAAGGGTTCCGGAAAAAGGGTTTTTAGGTTTCATAAATAGTTCTCGATCAGTGTTTTTTTGATTTTTCCCAGTCCTTCAACGGCTTTATCCGCAATTACGTATAAATTATTTCTTCTTACGGGTGCTGGTTTCGGGTCTATCAGGAACAACGGAATACTGTCTTGCGCAAAATCAACCAGACCGGCTGCGGGGTATACCGCCAGAGAAGTCCCTGCCACGATCATTATGTCAGCTTCCTGTGTCCATTGAATGGCTTTGGTCATATTGGGGACAGGTTCTCCGAACCAGACCACATTCGGGCGGAGTTGTGACCCGTCTGCTGCTTTATCTCCCCATTCTATGGGATCATAGCCTATATGGGTGATAAGATCAGGATCTTCACTGCTTTGGGCCTTTGTCAATTCTCCGTGCAAATGAAGGATATTTGTGCTTCCGGCACGTTCGTGCAGATCGTCTATGTTCTGGGTAATGATTTTGACATGAAAGTGTTGTTCAAGTTCTGCCAGAATCATGTGCCCTTTATTGGGTTGGGCATTTTTTAGCGAAGCTCTTCTCCGGTTGTAAAAATCCAGCATCAATTGGGGGTTTGCGTGCCACCCTTCTATGGAGGCTACCTGCAGAACAGGATAATTCTCCCAAAGGCCGCCACTGTCGCGAAATGTGCTGATCCCGCTTTGGGCACTCATTCCGGCTCCTGTCAAAACAACTATATTTTTCATTGAATCCAGTATGTTCTGCAATAACGTTCCTTAAACCACAATCTGAAAAGAGGATCAATAAATTCCGGTTTTTTTCTGATAATTTCTATAATGGATTTTTTTTCCAGGGCATCTCTTACCCGGTATATGTTGGCAGAAGAATTAAGCATGTACTTTTCAAGCACTTCGCGGGAACTGAACTGTTCCACACCGTCTGCAAGTGCACGAAGAAAATTGATCTGGGGATTGGTAAGGTCCCGACATATAAGTTCAAAGG
Source organism: Bacteroidales bacterium (assembly GCA_012515395.1). Lineage (GTDB taxonomy): Bacteria > Bacteroidota > Bacteroidia > Bacteroidales > UBA932 > DMER64. The sequence continues at coordinate 1,941 of JAAYYL010000063.1, read as the reverse complement.
GTTGCCGGAATATTTCCATTAATTCTTCCAGCCCGTTGAGGTACATGACTTCGTTCATGTATCCCTTGGTATTGGAAAAACACAGATCGGCAAAATATTGGACGTAGTAGGGATGTCCTTCCATCTTCCGGTAGATCATTTCTGCAAAGTCCCTTGAAATAACGCGACCGGCTTTGGCGAAATTCCGGATAATATAATCGGAAAATTCTTTCTCTTCTATGGTCCCCAAAGGGATATATTCTGCAAAACCGTGAAAAGGTTTGCGTACGTCAAACAGTTCTCTGTAGACGGAGTATCCTGTAGATGTTACGCTCCCGCATCCGCTGATTAGAAATGTGACACGATCAAACATTTTCCATGTTTTGACTATGCGCTGGAAAATGGAGCGTGATTCATTCCCGAAAGCAGGCAACAATGTGTGAAAAGACTCCATTACCATGATAACGGGTCGGTGAAGGTAAGTGGCAAACTCTCCGGGAAAGAGCGCCAGTTCGCGGACGCCTTCTTCATCGGGACACGTGTCAAAAGTCAGGGCAAATTCCTGTTCATGAATTCGGGGCACAAAGATTCCCGGTTTGCTCAGAGGCAAGAGATCTTTGGTGATCTTTTCCCATTCACCCAGGGTGCCTGCAATGGAACCGATCAATGCATTAACCATGGATGCATACAAGCTGTTTTCACTCCGGATATTGTAACAGGACAATTTGCATATCACGGGATCTTGTTCGGCTTTTCTTATTTGCATCAATACTTTGTTGATCAGGGATGATTTGCCGGTCTTGGGATTGTCCCAGACAACAGAATGCTGCCCCTTCAGAAGGTTGGATGCCAGCCAGTCAGTTCCGGCTGTTCTACCAAGAACTTCGGGTGCCTGTAGCGGGCGGGTAATAATAAACGGAGAATTCATAACAAGTTTGTTGCAATCTCACAAAGATACTTTTTCTTTGGTATTCCGGGAAACTTTTTTACCTTTGCAGTCCGATTTTAGCCGGAAAATATTTAATGATCGTCAAGCTATTGAATAAGAGGTGTTTAAATATACCCGCTTACGGTTGAAAACAAGATAAAGTTTTTTTTATGTACGCAATTGTAGATATTGCAGGACAACAATTTAAGGTTGAAGAAGGCAGAAGGGTTTACGTGAACCGCCTTCAGGCTGAAGAAGGTTCCACCATCAGCTTTGAGAAAGTGTTGCTCAAAGATACAGACGGAAACGTCGTAGTCGGAACTCCTTACCTGGATGGTGCTACAGTAAGTGCCACGGTGTTGAAACACCTGAAAGGTAAAAAAGTATTGGTATTCAAAAAGAAAAGAAGAAAAGGATACCAAAAATGTAACGGACACCGTCAACATTTGACGCAGATCCAGATTGACACAATTTCATAACATCTAAGACACAGGATTATGGCTCACAAAAAAGGTGTCGGTAGTTCTAAGAACGGCCGCGAATCACACAGCAAACGTTTAGGCGTGAAATTATTTGGCGGGCAGGTTGCCAAGGCCGGTAACATTCTGGTTCGTCAAAGAGGTACATTACACAAACCCGGAGAGAACGTAGGTGTTGGTAAAGACCATACCTTGTATGCTCTGAAAGACGGGATTGTGGTTTTTCGTAAGAAAGCCAATAATAAATCATACGTATCTGTTCAACCGATTGCAGAAACTGCGCAGGCGTAACTGAAACGGATACCTGAAAATTTTGGGAGGCCGGCTAAAAATGGTTTTTAGCCGGCTTTTTTTATTGGATGGAACTTAGCGGCATAGGCAACTCTCCCCAAGGAAGTATTCCGTTTTCCAAGTTTATCAAATTCCCGTGCCCCTTATCCTTCCTAGGTTTCCTGCAAAACCAACGGTTGTTTGTATCTGGTATATGCGAATTTTCTTTCCTGGCACGATCCATCCACATCTTAGCTTCTTTTTGAGGACAAACCTTGGATTTTC
>JAAYYL010000006.1 GCA_012515395.1 Bacteroidales bacterium | reverse complement strand
TTTCTTGCCGAGGCGATCCACGCTCATCCTACCCGCAGCAGTCGCTGTCACCACAAAAACGGGAAGCTTTTTTTCTTGCCGAGGCTTCCCTTATCTTGTGGTGACAGCGACCTCACTCCAGGAGCAGTTCCTGCCACCAGATTGCCCCTACCAGCTTTGGTTACTGCCACTACAAACCACCGGGAGCCTCGGCGTACATACACAAAAAAATCCCGGTTGTTTGTAGTGGCAGTAACATCAGACCCGTACAATTATTTGCAGTGGTAGAAAATCAGAAGTGCACGGTAGTTTGTAATGGCAGTGGCATCAGAAACTGGCACTGGTTTTCAATGCGGTGCGCGAAACGAGTATGGCGTTTATTTGCTACTGTTTCCCAGGTGGATCCGGCGGTTGGCCAGTGAATCAACTTCTGAGGGATCGTGGGTTACGTGCAAGATCGTGATGCCTTTTGCCGAGAGGTTTTTCAACAAAGCAACGGAGCTTTCCCTGAGCGGGGCATCAAGTGCGGACATGGGTTCATCCAGCAACAGCAACAAAGGATGAATAACCAGTGTTCTGGCCAGGGCCACACGTTGTTTTTCTCCTCCGGATAATGTATCGGGCATCCGGTTTAAATGCCTGGAAATATCCAGGTCTTCAGCAAACGTATGTACGGTTTCCCGAATCTCCACCTTATCTATTCCCCTGATCTTTAACGGATAAGCAATATTTTCATAAACGGACATATGCGGAAAAAGGGCATAATCCTGAAACAAAAGTCCGACCGGTCTGTGTTGAGGCGGTGTTCGTGTATAGTCTTTACCTTCAATAAAAACGGATCCCTTTTTCAAGGGCCTCAGCCCGGCAATGAGTTCCAGTATAACCGTTTTCCCTGAACCGGAAGGTCCCAGCAAGGCACAATAGTCTCCCCTGTTCAATTCCAGTGAAAAGTCTCTGAGTGTAAAATCGCCTACCGTATAACTCAATTTTCTACAAGACAGCATCTCAGGTTCCTTTTCTTTTTCGGGCCAGCAATCGCAATGATATAAAGACCAGTATACATATTATAATAAAAAGTACAGCCACCGGCCTGGCATAATCGAGTCCGTATGAATTGAACCTGTCAAAGATCAGTACAGGTGTGGTCATGGGGTGATATGCCACAATGACTACGGCCCCGAATTCACTCATTCCCCTTGCAAACATCATGACCAGTCCGGTTATGATTGAAGGTTTGGCCAGGGGCAGAGAAATTTGACGAAATACCTTGAAAGGAGATGCCCCCAGGGAACGGGCCGCTTGTTCCAGTCTTTCGGGAACCGCCTGGAAACCGTCCCGGGCGGCATTGATCAGGAAAGGAACGCTCACAAAAGCCATGGCTATACCAATGGCAAAAGGGCTGCCTACCAGGTTGAATCCTAAAATATCGGCAAATTTTCCCAATGCGGAATCTCTTGAAATAAAACCCAATACGGCAATACCTGCAGCTGAATGCGGTAATACAATGGGAATGTCTATCAAGCCCTGAATAAAAGCTTTTCCCCGGAATTCTCTCCGGGCCATGATGTAGGCCAAAGGCAACGCGAATACACCGGCCAAAAGGGTAAACAACGCCGATATGCCCAAAGAAAGACCTATACTGTTGGTCACTTCACTGTCCCGGAACGTTTCAAACAGACCGGGAAGGGATGTTGAAAAGAAAAGGCCCAGCAACGGAGCTACAATAAACAACAACATCAAACCGGATAAAAACAAAAAAATCAGGCGTATGAAGGTATAGTTCTTGCTGTATTGCATTGGGATTTCCTTTCAAGACAAATATAAGAAAAAGCATTGTATCTTTGCAGTTATGATTGATTTCCATGTTGCTTTGAAAACGGTACTGGACAATGCCGTTCCCGTAGTTTCTGAAGAAATTCCTCTTTCGGATGCCTGTAACCGGGTCCTTGCCCGGGATGTATTCTCTGCTGATGACATTCCGTCTTTTTCCAAATCTGCCATGGACGGGTATGCTTGCCGTAAAGAAGACATTTCACAAGGTATGAAAGTCCTGGAAGTGATCCCTGCAGGGTACCGGCCCAAACACCGCATTACTCCCGGCACATGCAGCAAGATCATGACCGGGGCCATGGTCCCTGAAGGCGCAGATACTATACTTATTGTTGAAAATGCCACTGAAAAAAACGGATTGGTTTACGGAGCTCCGCCTTCATTGTCCAATATCATGATACAGGGCGAGGACTTGAAAAAAGGAGATCGGGTTCTTGAAAAAGGCACCATCCTGAGGCCTCAGCATCTCGCAATTCTGGCATCTTGCGGCGTTGACCGCATTGAGGTCAGCCGGCGCATTACCGTAGGTATTCTCTCCACAGGTAATGAATTGACTGAACCCGGAGGTACCACGGAACCGGGAAAGATTTTCAACAGCAATTCATGGCAACTCATGTCCATGATCAGCCACATCAACGGCATTCCTACATATTACGGAATCGCAACCGATACACAGGAAGATACACATCGCATCCTGAGCCGGGCCGTACTGGAGAATCAGGTTGTCATATTATCCGGAGGCGTATCAGAAGGAGATTTTGACCTCGTTCCCGTTGTTATGCGTGACCTGGGCTTTCAAATACTTTTTGACCGTGTTCGCATAAAGCCGGGGAAACCTACTACGTTTGCCGTTTCACCTGAAAGTGGAAAATACATTTTCGGATTACCCGGCAACCCGGTTTCTTCTTTTGTACAGTGTCTGTTGCTGGTCATACCTTTTATGGCAGCTTTGCAGGGAGCACGGTGGGAACCCCTATCCACAAACCTGCCCCTGAAAGGAAACTATGAAAGAAAAAACAGCAGCCGGATGGCACACATTCCCGTACAGATCAATCCGGACGGAACGGTTTCCTGCCTACCCTACAACGGATCTGCACACCAGGTATCTCTGGCCAAAGCACATGCATTGGGCAGAATCCCCGTGGGGGTTGATCGTATCCGTGAAGGAGAAACCATGGAAATACTCTTATTTTATTAACCCGTAATGAAGGATCAATTTGGCAGAGAGATCACCTACCTGAGGATATCGGTCACCGACCGGTGTAACCTCAGGTGTGTTTACTGTATGCCGGAAGAAGGAATCCCGCTCATTCCCCATTCCCAAATGTTGACTTACGAAGAGATCCTGGATTTTACACGTTATGCGGTAAGCCGTGGCATCAGCAAAGTTCGTCTGACCGGAGGTGAACCCCTTGTACGGAAAGGGATCCAATCCCTGGTTCGCTCTCTGGCTTCCCTTCCGGGCATCCGGGATCTGGGAATGACCACCAACGGGATCCTTCTGCAGGAAATGGCCGCGGAACTGCGACAGGCAGGCTTGCATCGGCTCAATATCAGCCTGGACACGCTGGACCCGGTTCGTTATAAAGCCCTGACTCGGGGAGGAGAAATGGGCAAAGTGCTGGAAGGCATACAGGCTGCAAAAAAAGCAGGATTCGGCGGACCCGGATCACCCATTAAGATAAACTGCGTTCTGTTGCCGGACACCGGCCGGGAAGAAGTGGAGAAACTCAGGGCATTCACTCAAAAAGAAGGTCTTGAACTCCGACTGATCCATTGTATGGACCTGAAAAAGGGCTCCTTTACAAAAGTAGAAGGCGGAGAAGGCGGAGACTGTCCTCATTGCAACCGTATACGACTTACATCTACCGGAATACTAAAACCCTGTTTGTTCAACAACATTGGGTATGACATAAGAATTTTAGGTGCTGAAAAAGCAATGGATGCCGCTCTGCGAAACAAACCGGCTGCAGGAAGCGCCAACACATGCGATTCATTCAATTATTTAGGCGGATAAAAAGCTGATGGTCATGAATAAACAATTTTCTCATACACTTCAGGACGGACAACTGAATATGGTAGATGTTTCGTCAAAGGAAAACAGCCTTCGTAAAGCAAAGGCATGCGGATTCATTCGTTTATCCGAGCAGACAATAATCCTGATCCGGGAGGATAAAATGAAAAAGGGATCCGTACTTACGGCAGCTGCTTTAGCCGGCATCTCTGCCGCCAAACAATGCGGTCATCTGATCCCGTTATGTCACAACATCCCGCTTAACAAAGCAGATGTGACTTTTGAGATTCACAAAGACGGTATTGAAGCCTGCGGAATCGCTATCTGTACAGGTCGTACAGGCGTGGAAATGGAAGCCCTGACTGCCGTCAGCGTGGCATTGCTGACAATATACGACATGTGCAAAGCGGTTGACAAGGATATGGATATTACGGGAATCAGGCTCCTGGAGAAAACAAAGGAAAAAATAGTCACACCATGAAAATACGTTCCGTTAATGTCTCTGAAAAAACGGGGACAGTCAAGACATCACGTCCGTTCATAGAGCTGGATGCATCCGGTATAAAAGGCGATGCCCACTCCGGAGACTGGCACCGGCAGGTAAGCCTGCTGGGAGAAGAAGCATACCGCATGATGGACCTTGACCCCATGGAATTCCCTTTCGGGTCGTTTGCCGAGAATATTACCACCGCGGGAAACCCCGATGAGCGTACTCCTGATCTGAAACACTGCAAACCGGGAGACAGGTTCCGCTGCGGAGATATTTTGCTGGAAGTTACTCAAATTGGCAAAAAATGTCACGGCCCGGGATGTCCCGTACAAGAAAAAACGGGGAATTGCGTGATGCCTAAAGAAGGTATATTTACCCGTGTACTTTCCGGAGGTATATTGAAGGCCGATGATGAACTTGTATACGTACCCAAAGAATACCGCATTGCCGTAATCACCCTGAGCACAAGGGCCTACAAAGGCACTTACGAGGATCGCAGCGGCATGGAACTGGAAAAAATGATCAATCGTTTTTGTCTGGACAACAACTGGCCCCTGAAATACTCATCGGTCCTGCTGCCCGATAACGCTGAAATGTTGCATCAGGAACTGGAACGTTACATCCATGCCGGGTACGACATGATATTCACTACCGGAGGTACAGGTATTGGCACGTCCGACATTACCATAGCTGAAGTCCGGAAGGTATTGAGCAAAGAGATCCCGGGCATTATGGAATACATACGCATGAAATACGGAAGCGACAATCCCAATGCATTGCTGAGCGCTTCCCTGGCAGGAGTAGGCGGAAACTCGCTGATCTTTGCCCTTCCGGGAAGCGTTAAAGCGGTAAAGGAATATTTCACTGAAATTTCCCGTATGCTGAAACACATGGTTTACATGCGTATGGGACTGGATGTACACTAAAAATACACTATCTTTGCGCGCACAACCAAATTATACTTTTATGAAAAAATCACTTTACACCTTGATCCCCCTGCTGGGAATCATCCTGTTAAGTTCCTGCAGTACGAATTCGTATCAAGTAACCGCCCTTTTTCCTGACGATTCCTTTAACGGAAAAACGGCAAGGATCGTAGCTTCCCATGACGGCAGCGTTCTGGACAGTACAATCATTACCGAAAAAATAGCCGAATTCAACGGAAAGATTGAACAGCCTGTTTTATGTCTGGTTACCGGAGAACGTTCCCGCGGCCAGATCATCCTGGAAGGCGGTACCATCACCATAGACCTGGGTCAGCCCGGACAAGTAGCTTTGGGAGAAGGCACTCCTTTAAACAAGGAACTTGGAACACTTGTTACCACATACAACAACCTGATGGACGAAATCATGGGTTACCAGGGCGAAGATGAAGAAGCTTATTTCGAAACAGTCTGGACACCCAAATTCACCGAGGAAATTGGTAATATATTCATGGCCAACTCCAATAACGATGTGGGAACCATGGCATTGATGTACCTTTCCAATTACGGGGATTCAAATGCGCTTGACGGCTATTTTGAGAAAGCCGGGGAAACAGTTACTTCCAGAGGTCCTGTACAGCGGATCATTAAACAACGTCAGTCTCTCAAGCAAACTGCTGAAGGCATGATGTTTACCGATTTTACTATTGAAGACTCTGACGGACAAAGTGTTTCCTTCTCTGACTATATTGGAAAAGGAAAATATGTCCTGGTAGATTTCTGGGCCGGATGGTGCGGACCCTGCAAACGTGAGATCCCTCATATCCGAGAGATCTACAAACAATACAACGGGGATAAGTTTACCGTTCTAGGCGTAGCCGTTTGGGAAGAACCTGAAGACACTAAGAAAGCCATTGAAGAGCTGGGTGTTATATGGCCTTCTATCATTAACGCACAAAGCATTCCCACCGATATTTACGGCATCAACGGCATTCCCCACATCATTCTCTTTGGTCCCGACGGAACCATTGTAGCTCGTGGATTGCGAGGAGATGCCATGAAAGCAAAAATCGCTGAATTACTAGACTGATAATGACTTTAAAATCTTTCATAACCGGCGCGGTGATGGCTTTCATCACCGTGCTGTTTCTTTCCTGCAGCGGTCAAAAAAACCGTCAGCCGGATATCCGTAACCTGGAAGAAACACTGACACATCTGTGTGCTCCCGGTTATGGAGGTCGTGAAGCAGGCAGCGGACAAGATTCTATCGTTGCCCTATCCATTGCCCGACAAATGGCAGATTACGGTTTTGAGCCTCTTTTTGCAGGCGGTCCGCTGCACAAGTTCCGGGTGCGGGACCTGGAATCCTATAACGTAGTCATGGTTTTCCGGACCGGGAAACGCTCTGCGGAGCATTCTGGATCCGTTATGCTTGGTGCCCACTACGATCATTTGGGTATGGGAGGACCGGGCTCGGGAAGCCTTAAGCCGGACACCCTGGCCATACACCCCGGAGCCGATGATAACGCTTCGGGAGTTGCAGCCGTTATGGAAACGGCGCGGTTGCTGGCCGGACGGGCGAGACGTGACAAACTCGGCAAAGATATTATTTTTGCGGCGTTCGGAGCGGAGGAAAAAGGGACCCTCGGCTCGGCAAAACTGGCCGATACACTGGCCCAGTTAGAAATGCTTCCCTCTTTGATGATCAACCTGGACATGGTGGGAAGGTTGCGGGACAGCGTTCTGCAGGTGAGCGGAACAGGCACTTTTGAGCAGGCAGATTCGCTGCTGACAGCCTCCATGGAGGCAACTGCACCGTTGGTGCTAAAAACTTCGCCGGGCGGTTACGGGCCATCGGACCACAGCGTTTTTTACCGCCACCGGGTTCCTGTACTGTTTTTCACCACCGGTGCGCATACCGATTACCACACGCCTTTTGATACCCCTGATAAAATCAATTACGACGGAATGGCAGCCATCGTCGCTTATGTAACATCCATTGCCCGAGAGGTTTGCCGAGAGGGATTTCAACCTGTTTACGGGGAAACTGCCCAACCTGAATCTTCCCCGGAACGTGCTGCGTTTAAGGTAAGCCTTGGGGTCATACCTGATTTCACATACGAAGGAGAAGGATTCTGTGCAGGTACCATTATCAAGGGAAGGCCATCGGACAAAGCAGGTATGCAGAACGGCGATGTGGTAGTACAGATCAACGACCGACCCGTAAAAGACATTAACGAGTATATGGACATCCTGGGGGAACTTGAAGCAGGACAACGCATCCGGATAATAGTCCGCAGGAATGAAACTTTACACCACCTGGTAGTACAACTATGAGAGGAGTCATCAGCTGGGCCATAGCGATTGTCATCACCCTGGCCGCCGTTTTTTTTCAGAGAAGCACCGGGCCGAGTCATCCTGCCAAAGAGCTTATTGAGGTCAATGAAGGGTCTTTTAAGGCGGTTTTCCCCCGTAGCCTGGTACGGCCCGGAAACAATGAACCTTCTACCCTCTTGAGCATCAAGATACGTTGTACCCCTGAAGATCAGAAAGAGCTTATTGGGGCAGTGCTCTATTACAAAAGGTATCCCGGCACCTATAATTACACGCCTGTTGTCCCTTCCTTTACTGTAAATGAAAATGAACTCATTGCAAATGCTTCAATACCTGTGCAGCCGGCTGCCGGAAAGATCACCTATTACCTGCAATTGATAGGGCACCAAGGCATTATAGTAAACTCTAACCATAACATACTCAGATTCAGGGATCATGTTCCTGCTGTGATCCTGATCCTGCATATCTTGTTTATATTCTTTGCCTTCCTGTTTTCCAATTTTACGGGACTCTATACGTTTGCAGGGAAGGTTCGCATTAATCC
>JAAYYL010000062.1 GCA_012515395.1 Bacteroidales bacterium | reverse complement strand
GCGCAATTCATCAGGCCAAAGAAAATAAATCCCCGGTAATCGCACCCTTCTTTTTGCAAACCTGATAAAGTAGGCCGAATGATCCGCTCCTCGACTTTTCTCATAAAATCACGCCCGGCAAAAGGGACGGGAGATACGGCCCCCATTCCACCGGTATTCAGTCCCCTATCGTGCTCCCCGATTCTTTTGTAATCCTTTGCCTCGGGAAGTATTTTATAATGAAGCCCGTCTGTGAGTATGAAAACGGAAACTTCAACACCTTCCAGGAATTCTTCCAGAACCACTTTATTCCCTGCTGCACCAAACTTGCCGTCCATGATTTCTTTCAGATGCGACTTGGCTTGCTGCAGATCGGTTTCTATCAACACACCTTTGCCGGCAGCCAATCCATCGGCTTTTAAAACGTATGGTGGTTTCATGGTTTCCAGAAAAAGGCATGCTTCCGCGTAATGTTCCGCATCAAAGGTCCGGTAACGGGCCGTGGGTATGTCATAAGAAGACATAAACCCTTTGGCATAATCCTTACTGCCTTCCAAACGGGCTCCGTCGCTCCCGGGTCCTACGACCAGAACACCGGACAGTTGCGGGTCTTTCTGACAAAAATCCCTGATTCCATTGACCAGGGGTTCTTCCGGCCCAACCACAAGCATATCTATATGGTATTGTAACAGCACGGTACGTACTGCAGAAAAATTTGCGGGCGATAATGCAACATTAACAACATGCTTTCCGTTTGTTAAAGTGAGAGCAGCAGTTCCCGGATTGCCCGGTGCCACAAAAAGCTCCTCTACCAAAGGTGACTGAACAAATTTCCAGGAAAGCGCATGCTCCCTGCCGCCGGAACCCAAAACAAGAATTTTCATAATACAAAGTTAAATATTCTAATGAGAGGTGTAACATTTATTCGGGGATTACGTCAATATAACAGAACCGCAAACACAAACTATTAATCATTAACAATCATGAAAAAAACACTTTTTACTTTGCTCCTTCTAGTCGGCACCCTGACCATGTCTTATGGCAGAAACCAACTAAAAGACATCGTCCTGCAATTTGCCTCCCAGCCTAAAGCTGAACATATACACGTAGGAGGTCTGATGATGCAACTTGCACAAATGTTTACAGACGATCAAGAGGCTGAATTCATTCGCGGGATCAGGTCCGTATCCGTGCTGTCCCTCGAAAATTGTGACCGGGAAATTAAAGACGCTTTCAGCAAACAGGTTGAAAATTTCAATGACGACGACCTGGAACTGCTGGCCGAAGTGTCCGAACAATCGGAAAATGTCCGTATCCTGGCTCAGATCAACGATGAAATCATTGAACGGTTTGTAGTGATCATTACCGGGAATGATGCTTCGCTCATCCAGATTGACGGTAAAATTGACCTGGTACATATGGAAGAACTTATTGCCCAGAACACAAATAACACGATCAAATAAAATGAAAACAATTCACTGTATTAAAAGAGGTATTTATCCGGTGATAGTAGTCATAGGAATAACCATAGCCCTTTTGGTAATGGCCTTTACAAAAGACTACAGTATGGCAAATAGTACTAAATTTGCCAATGAGAAATTATCATCCGAAACTTTTCAGGAAATAGTCGCAGAAGATCAAAATGTTTGATGCCCGGACTTTTAAGGATACGTTCCTGCCTTGTCATAAGCAGCTGTACATTACAGCATACAGGTTGCTCAACAACCGGGCCGAGGCCGAAGACACTGTGCAGGACGTATACGTGAAATTGTGGAATATCCGGGAGAAACTAACCGGAATAGATAATCCCCAAGCCTATGCCACCACAATGATCCGAAATCTTTGCCTGGACAAACTCCGCTCACCGGCAAAAAGAACAGCCCAAACAGATGCCACGGAGGCTTTGAGATCCGAATGGGTAGATACAGCAGGTCAAATGGATCAGAAAGACGAACTTAAGATGGTGATCCGCCTGGTGGAAAGACTCCCGGAAAGACAACGTGAAATCTTCAGATTGAGACACTTTAGTGAATTTACCCTGAAAGAAATTGAACAGATAACCGGTTTAAACCCGGTAAACATCAGGGTGCATTTAACAAGAGCCAAAAAAAATTTAAGGCAGCAATACGAAAAAATGAACCGTCATGGATATCAATAAGATTAAAAAGATCATGGATCAACATTACGAGCAGGTAGAAGTACCTGAGGATCTGGAAGCTAAAATATCAGCAACCATTGACAGGCTGGCTGCACAGGAAGAGGCTCGCCTGAAACCCCGTCGCGCTCTATGGAAAACAATAGCCGTTGCTGCCTCTGTGGTATTGCTTCTTACACTGGCTGTTTTTGTTCCCGTAAGGGAGCCTTCAGTACAATTGGCAGACACCTACACCAACGTGGAAGAGGCATACGATGAGACTGAAAAAGTACTGCAATACGTTTCTTCCCTGATGAATAAAGGGGTTGATAAAGTGGCACAAACTCATTCCGACATATCTACTATTAATACATTGAATAAATTTATAGAAATCAATAAAAAATGAAAAAGACATTACTTATTATCCTGGCTGCATTGTTAGTAGTCCCGGTTTTTGGTCAAAGCAAATTTTATAACAAATATGCCGCCTATGAAGGCATGACCAAAGTATACATATCCCCTTCCATGTTTTCCCTGATGGGAGACGATGTTCAGCTGAATGTTTCAGAAGATGTGGATATTTCCGGTATCATCAAGAACTTAAAAGGACTCTATATACTGTCTACGGACAATCCCAAGTATATAAACGAAATGGAAAAAGATTTCAACGCTCTTATCAAGGATGGACAGTTTGAAGTGTTGATGGAAGTGGAAGAAACCACGGAAAAAGTGGTTATTTACCTACAGAAAAAAGACACCCTCATTTCTGATATTTACATTTGCGCCCGCGAAGACGATGAACTCAATATCATCTGCCTTACCGGCGAAATGACTCAGGAAGATCTGAAAGGATTGATGAAAAACGTGAACTGATCACCGGATCATTCATACATCAGCATAACCGAGTAGGATCCTTTATATATACCGTTTTTCTGTTCTCTGAGATTTTTGGCATTTGCTGAAAATCTCAGTATTTTTATACTATCCTCTTCTTCATCTGTAAAGGACTCGAAAGCGGCATTTTCCAGATCCCCCGAATTCAGGATTACGTTACAGGCTATGTCCTGGTCTGAAGCCAGGCTGATCTCGCCCAGATTTATGGTAGTACT
>JAAYYL010000061.1 GCA_012515395.1 Bacteroidales bacterium | reverse complement strand
GATTCGTAACCGCTCGCTTTCGGAACGGTAATCCAATCCCTCATGCGCTCCGGTATCGGTTCGTATATCTGGGTAACGAGTGAGTATACCTGCCAGCAGACTTCTTTCTCCTTTTCAGGAGGGGTATCTATAATGAACCGAATGGCCAGAATGTCGTACACTTCGTCCACATCTACCTGTTGTGCCTGCATTTTTCGCCATATGGAATAGGTGGCTTTAGTACGGCTTTTCAGTTCGTATTGTATCCCGGCCGTTTTCAATTCCTTTTCCAGCGGTTTAACAAACCGGGTTATCCGGGCTTTACGTTCAATTTCTGTAGCCCTTATATTGTTGGTGATCAGGCGGTAATCTTCAGGCTGAATGATCTTGAAAGAGAGGTCTTCCAATTCGCTTTTTATTCTGTACAATCCCAGCTGGTGTGCCAGGGGAGCGTACAACATAAGTGTTTCAGTTGCTTTTTTTATGTGTTCGCTGCGAGGAAAACACTCTGTCAATGAACGCATTACTTCCAGCCTGTCTGCCAGTTTAATAAGAGTTACGCGGGGATCTGCCGAGTAGGATATGATCAGTTTCCGGTAATTGTCTGCCTGCAACCGGGTATCTGTCGGATTTATGGTGGATATTTTGTTCAACCCGGTTACCATCATCCCGATTTCATTCCCAAAATCCCGGCCGATTTGATCAAGAAGCCCGGGATCCTTACGGCTGGCCTCATGCAGGTATACGGTAGCAATAGCTTCCCTGGGAAGGCCTATTTCGTTTTCCACGATTTGTGCCACTGCATCCACATGAGTCATGAACGGCTGCCCGTTGCCCCGTTTGAGGCTATCGAGCTTCTCCTGTGCAAAAGCTTTGGCACGTGTTGTCATATTGGAGTTGCCCTGCGTGTTCATTTTCTTAATTTTTCCAGTGCATACATTTCATCCCTGAATCCTGCAGCCGTGATAAAATCCAGTTTGGACGCCGCATCCTCCATTCTTTGTCTGGCAGTAGCTATCGCTTTCTCCAGCTGTTGCGGGGTCATGGAACGTGTAACAGGATCTTCTGCAACCAGGGACATCGAATCGCGTTGCTCCCGGTATATATTGCCCTGCCTGAGTGTATCCCTGACATTTACGGCTATTTGAGTAGGAGTTATTCCGTTTTCCAGGTTATATTGTATCTGCTTGTTGCGTCTTCTTTCCGTTTCCCGGATTGTCCGGGCCATGGAATCAGTAATGCGGTCTGCGTACATAATCACCTTGCCGTCCACGTTACGCGCCGCCCTTCCCGCTGTCTGAGTCAGGGATCGCTCGGACCTCAGGAATCCTTCTTTATCCGCATCCAGAATAGCTACCAGCGAAACCTGCGGCAAATCCAGTCCTTCGCGCAAAAGGTTGACACCAATAAGCACATCGTAATACCCCTTCTGAAACTCTTCCAGAATCCGTATCCTTTCCAGGGTTTCCACATCCGAGTGTATATAAGTACAACGGACCTGAATTTTTTGCAAAAACTTATCCAGTTCTTCAGCCATACGTTTGGTCAGGGTGGTTACCAAAACCCGCTGGTCTTTGGAAGCACGTTCTCGGATTTCTTCAATCAAGTCGTCAATTTGTCCTTCTGTCTTTCTTACTTCCACGGGCGGATCCAACAAACCCGTGGGGCGTACTACTTGTTCCACTATCAGTCCGCCGGACCTTTCCAGTTCATAATCTGCCGGAGTAGCGGATACGTATAAACGTTGTCCGATTACGCTGTCAAATTCTTCAAACCTCAAGGGTCGGTTGTCTGCAGCAGCCGGCAAGCGGAAGCCATACTCAATAAGTACTTCTTTTCGGGAACGGTCACCCCCGTACATAGCCCTGATCTGGGGCAAAGTAACGTGGCTTTCATCAATAATGGTCAAGAAATCATCTGCAAAATAATCCAATAGGCAAAAAGGCCGGGTACCGGGAGGCCTTCCGTCGAAATACCTGGAATAATTCTCTATTCCCGAACAATAACCCATTTCCCGGATCATTTCAATATCAAATTCCACACGTTGCAACAACCGGTTGGCCTCCAGATGTTTCCCTACATCCTTGAGGTATGCTACGCGTTCGTTCAGGTCATCCTGTATATGTCTGATCGCTTTTTCTTTCCTTTCTTTTGTCGTCACAAAGGCACTGGCCGGATAGATGGCAATGCCCTGTATCCTTTCCAGTACACCTCCAGTTACCGGGTCAAAACGTTCTATGGATTCAATTTGGTCACCCCAGAAGGCGATCCTGCATGCAATATCATCGTAGGCCAGGTATACATCAACAACATCCCCCCTGACCCTGAATGTACCTCTTTTAAACTCGTTCTCGTTACGTGAATAGAGGGCATCCACCAATTTGTACAACAATTGGTTGAAGTCTTGCGCCTGTCCTGTTTTCAGCGTAATGGTATTGGCATGAAAATCATCCGGATTACCGATTCCGTAAAGGCAGGACACGCTCGACACGACCAACACGTCACGTCGGCCGCTCAACAGCGCCGATGAAGTGCTTAAACGGAGTTTTTCTATTTCATCGTTTATGCTCAGATCCTTTTCAATATAAACATCCGTTACGGGCAGGTATGCTTCCGGCTGATAGTAGTCGTAGTAGGATACGAAATATTCAACGGCGTTCTCCGGGAAAAAGCTCTTGAATTCAGAATAAAGTTGTGCCGCCAACGTTTTGTTATGGCTGATAACCAACGTAGGCCTTTGCAATCTTTCCACTACATTGGCCATAGTAAACGTTTTCCCGGACCCGGTCACCCCTAACAATACGGCAGCCCCGGTACCTTCTTTAAAGAGGGTAGCCAGCTGTTCTATTGCCTGCGGCTGATCCCCCGTAGGCTTGTAAGGGGCTTGAAGCTTGAATTCCATAGGAAAATTTTCCGGATGACAAATTTACGGAAAATTTAGCGAGTGGCTGTCATGAGGATGATCAGTACATCAAAAAACCCGCTACTCCTCCCAGAAACATCAGAAGAATGGGATGTACTTTGTAAAAATATGCAGCCAGGAAAGCCAGTGAGAACAAAAGGTAACTGCGGTAATCCACAAAATTTTCAGGCGTTGCCATAACCAAAACGGCAGATGCGATCAGTCCTACAACAACAGGACGAATGGGCCGGAATATACCCTGAACCGTCTGATTGTTGCGGTATTTGATAATAAAACGACTGACCAGGACCATCATGAATACAGAAGGTATGATCAGGGCCATGGTTGCCATGACGGATCCCAGCACATTCCCTCCCGAAGAAGTGTACCCTACATAAGTAGCCGTATTGATGGCTATAGGTCCCGGGGTCATCTGGGATACGGCCACAATATCCGAGAATTCCTGCATGGTAAGCCATCCGTGATGATCTACTACTTCGTCCTGGATCAGTGATAGCATGGCGTAGCCCCCGCCAAAACAGAACAGCCCTATTTTCAAAAAACTCAGAAAAAGCTGCAAATAGATCATAAGCCAGACCTCCTTTTCCTATAAATATCAATCCGGTACCACAAATAACCTCCCAGCCCGGCGGCCAGGATCACCCATACGGGAGAAACCCCAAAAAGCCATATGAGCAGAGCAGATGCAGCGGCAATAAATCCGGTCACCACATTCAGGCCTATTGCCCGCATGGTGGTAATAACGGGAACCGCAATAAGGGCTACCACTACGGGGCGCATTCCCAAAAAGATACGCTCTACAACCGGGTTGTCACGGAAACTTTTAAAAAACAGGGCAAGTGCCAAAATGGCAAAAAAAGGAGCGATCACAGCACCGGTTACAGCCGTCAAGGCACCTTTCAATCCTTTAAGCCTGTATCCTACGCCCACGGCAATATTTACGGCAATTACACCGGGAAGTGTCTGTGTTACGGCTAACAGATCGGTGAAATCTTCTTTTGTTATCCATTTTTTCCTGTTGACCACCTCGGCCTCTATCAAAGGCAACATGGCCAATCCTCCGCCAATGGTAAAAGCGCCTATTCTGAAAAACACTTTAAACAAATCCAGATACATGACTACTCCAGTATAACATCAACCACCCGGTTGATAAGGGAACGTTCGTAAGGTCTTTCAACCCTGATATAATTCCGTGTATAACCGTGCATTTTCCCGTCCCGGGTCTTTCCCTCGAACAAAACTTCTTCGTGCCTTCCTTTATTGGCAAGAATAAAATCACGGTAGAGCTGTTCAGACAATTCCCCCAACTCATGTGCCCGCCGGGTAATGATTCCATCCTGAATCCGTTCATTTACCGGGAAGGAAGCGGCACGCGTTCCCGGCCTGACAGAAAACGGGAACACATGCAGATAAGACGGCTTCAAATCTTTCAACAAATTGTATGTGTTGATATAATCTTCCTCACTTTCCCCCGGGAACCCGGTAATCACGTCTATCCCAGTAAAAGCATAAGGCATCAGGGAATGGATCTGTTTCATCTTATGAGTGAACAAAGCAACATTGTACCGCCTTCCCATCTTCTTCAGAACCGGATCACTGCCGCTTTGCAGGGGAATATGAAAATGAGGCAAAAAGGGATTTCCTCCGGCAATTTTTTCAATGATTTGGTCAGTTAACAGGTTAGGTTCAATTGAGGATATCCTATACCTCTCTATCCCCGGAACCGTTGCCAGTACATCCAGCAAGCCGGAAAAAGACTCTCCCGTGGTTTTTCCGAAATCTCCCGTATTGACTCCTGTCAAAACGATCTCTTTGACTCCCCTGGAAGCAATTTCCCGGGCCTGGC
This sequence comes from Bacteroidales bacterium, assembly GCA_012515395.1. Taxonomy (GTDB): domain Bacteria; phylum Bacteroidota; class Bacteroidia; order Bacteroidales; family UBA932; genus DMER64. Next base: position 18,315 of record JAAYYL010000061.1, on the reverse strand, counting down.
TGACAACATCGGCAATGGGAATATTACGGCTCTTCCCCCTGGCCAAAGGTACGGTACAATATGCGCAATGATAATCACATCCGTCCTGTACCTTTAAAAACGAACGTGTCCTGTCCTTGTTGTTTTCTCCGGCCGAATAAGCACGGAAAAATCCTGTTTCCGTTTCACTCGGGCTCAGCAATACGTTCCCTTTCTGCAAATCTTGTGTCACACCTACTATCCGGTCCCTGTATCCGGTCCCGAACAATGCACAAACGCCCGGAATGCTTCCCAGTGTTTCAGGTCTCAACTGGGCCGAACATCCGGTCACCACCACATATGCCGAAGGATTGATACGCAACACCTTGCGAATTGCCTGGCGACTTTTTTTGTCTGCGTGCTCGGTAACCGAACAGGTATTGATCAGGTATACATCCGCCTTCTTTGACGGATTGACTCTTTCATAACCCTGTCGCAAAAAATCGCGTGCGATGGTCGCACTTTCGGCATAATTCAATTTACAACCAAGGGTAATGACGGCAAAAGTTTTTGTTTCAGTCATGCTCAATATCCTTCCGTGTAAGTGTTACAGAGGCCCTTCCGGCTTCCCCTCCAAGGGAAGGAGCTATTTTAGAGACCGTAACACGGCATTCAGTCAGGGAAAAAGAATCTGTAAGTCTCTGCAAGATCCTTCCGGCAACATGTTCAAGTAAATAACTGGGAATCCCCATTTCTCCGGATATCAATTCGTATACACGTGAATAATCAATCGCATCTTCCAACCGGTCGGTCAAAGCCGCAGGGCATCCGTCCGTAGTCATTTCAACATCTACTTTAAAGCGTGTCCCTATCAGGCGTTCTTCTTCAAAACATCCGTGATGGGCATAAAACATCAGATCATGCAAAGCAATAGTAGCCATATTCAATCAGCCATAATTAAAAATACACACGGTTTTTTCCTGTAGATCCCGTCAAAATCGGGTTCGTTATTTCGCCAGTCGCCTATGGAACGTGTCCTGATAAAAGCATCCGGCATGGTCAGGTTGACGGCAACAGTCAATCGGGTGCGGGACTGGCAACAAGCCATCAAAGCGCGGAACATGGATGCGTTCCTGTACGGCGTTTCAATAAAGATCTGCGTCTGATGATCCCTTGCCGAGTCTTTCTCCAGCTCCCTGATCTTTTTATCCCTCATTTGCGGCTTGACCGGAAGGTAGCCGTGGAATGCAAATTGCTGCCCGTTGTGCCCCGAGCCCATCAGCGCGAGCATCAGCGATGACGGGCCGGTAAGGGGAACCACCTGAAATCCGTTTTGATGTGCCAATGCCACCAATCCTGCACCGGGATCCGCCACTGCAGGCAACCCGGCTTCCGAGATCAGTCCAATGGAAAAACCTTTCCGCATGGGATCCAGCAACGGATTCATTTCATCAGGTGTTGTGTGTTCGTTCAACAACTCCATTTGAAGGCTTTGGACCTTTATTCCGAGAGACGACAAATAACGCCTTGCCGATCTCAGTTCTTCCACAACAAAATAATTCAATTCCCGCACTATCTGAATGGTCCCTTCGGGGATAACCATACGGGGATCCGTATCTCCCAGCGGAGCAGGTACCAGGTATAAGACAGCGTCGTTCATTTCCCCTGACCCTCCTGCCGCAAACGTTCGGTTAAAGCACGCTGGAACTTCCGGGCATTTTTCATGTGTTCTCTTAAGTTAGGTGCGAAATTGTGGTAGCCGCTGAAATCTTCTTTGGCACAAAAATACAGGTAATCGTGATCCTGATAATTCAAAACGGCATCTATGGCTTCAATGGATGGGACACTTATTGGCCCGGGAGGAAGCCCCCTGTTTTTGTAAGTATTGTAAGGAGAATCTATACGTGTATGTTTTCTGAGCACCCTTCGGATGGAATAATCACCGGCTGCAAAAATCAATGTAGGATCTGCCTGCAAAGGCATGTTGATCCTTAACCGGTTTATGTAAACACCTGCAACGGCAGGCATTTCATCGGTTTTTTTTGTTTCTTCGTATACTATGGAAGCCAGCGTGCTTACCTGTAAAGGAGTCATGCCCAGCAAACGCGCTTTCTCCTTTCTTGTATCGTTCCAGAATTGGTTGTATTCTTTGTACATCCGTTTCAGGAGTTCTGCTTCGGATATGGTCCAATATACTTCATAGGTATTGGGAATGAACATTGCCCGTAAACTGACCGAATCAAATCCCATGGCAGTTATGAGAGAATCGTTCCTGATGTGAGACAACATCCCGGCCGAATCTATTTCCAGGTTCCGTGTCAATACGGCAGCCAGCCGTTCAAAAGTTCTGATAGAACCGGAAATAGTTACATTCAGGGGATCCTGCCATCCCATGGCCAGTTTTCTTGCCAGCTGCTGGTTATTCATGTCCGGACTGACGGCATACCTTCCCGGATGCACATTGGCAGGCAGGTTTTCATGTTCGGCAGCCCAACGGAAAGTTTTTTCAATTTTTAAATAACCATTCCCCGCAAGACTGTCCATCAGTTGTTCAAAATCTGCTCCCTGAGGCACCAGCAGATAAGAAACGGCACCGTTTTGAGTCATAATGTTTTTGTGACGAAAGGTTAGAAAAAGCCCCCCGGCTGCCGTCAGGGCAGCTAACAGGATCAATACCAAGATGCTTTTCAATAATCCTGATCTTCTTTTCATGCGTTTTAAGTTATCTCAGACGTAATACGGTTCCGGGAATCAACTCACCTGATATCCCGGGATTCATATCTTTCAGTGATCCCTGTCTTATACCAAAGCGCTGGGAAACGTCGCGCCATGTTTCTCCATCACGGGATATCCACGTGGCAGGACCTTCCGGACTTTTTTTGGCTTTGCGCTCCAGATACACTTTTTCTCCCACGGCCAACCCGGCCTTTCCCGGGACATCATTAAATCGGGTGATCTCTCCCCGGAAAAGCCTGTACTCGGCTGCAAGGGAACGGTATGTATCTCCGGGCACAGCCAGAACGTATCTTTTTCCGTTAGTCATCCTTATCCTCCTTTCTACAGAAATGATAAATACATCATCGTCCTTTGCGGGGAAGTCACTTCCGGAAGGATCCCCGGTAACAACGGATTCCTCCCCTGTCTCTGAATAAGGATAACTGTCATAGACGTATAAACGGTTCTTTTCTATCAGGTCTATGAGCAATTGGGCATACCTTGGATTGGTTGCATATCCCGCTTCTTTAAGGCCGTTGGCCCATCCTTTGTAATCTCCGTGCTCCAGTTCAAACAATTTGGCGTAACGGGGTCGTGTTGTTAAAAACGCCGAATGATCGTAATAGGAATCCTCCGGTGTGGGATACTTTCTGAAACATTCCCCTGCGGCATCATCATCGTGATAGATCCGATCCCCCTCCCATTCGTGGCATTTTATCCCAAAATGGTTGTTCGCTTCCACAGCAAGACGGCTGTTGCCGTTGCCCGATTCCAGACATGCCTGTGCCAAAATAATACTGGCAGGTATGCCGTAGCGGTGCATCTGTGTTACGGCAATATTCTTGTAACGTGCTATGTATTGTTCACGGGTTAATTCCTGAATCCGGTCATCGGACAAAGGACCGGCAGCAACTGAGAGATTTACCGGGAGAATAAATAAAACAATGCAAAATGCCTTATATAGACACGGATTCAACATGCTGCAAATGTAGTATAAATTATTATATTTGCGTTCTATAAACCACTACACCTCATGAACAGGAGTACCCTAAGAATTGATTATACAGAGACGGTCAAGGAGAAGCTGGACCGGGAAGATTCCGAATTAATAGAGATGGCCTTCAAGGCAGCAGACAAAGCGTATTCACCTTATTCCAATTTTCGGGTGGGAGCCGCTATCCGTCTGGACAACGGGATGATCCTGCAAGGAAACAACCAGGAAAATGCATCCTTCCCTGCCGGTATCTGTGCCGAACGAGCCGTAATTTTTTATGCACATGCCAATTTCCCCGAATCGAAGATCCGAGCCATAGCCGTTACAGCATCTCCATGCGGAGTTTGTCGACAGGTACTTCTGGAAAGTGAGAAAAGAGCTGGTGCTCCCATTCGCATGATCCTGGCAAACGGAAATAAAATCTTTATTTTTAACAGCGTTAAAGATCTCCTTCCATTCGGATTTGATTCTTTCTGATTTTTTGTACCTTTGCCGGGGGTAAGTCGTGTACGACCAGCTCCCACTGAACTCCCCCAGGGTTGGAAGACAGCAAGGGTAGGTGGTTGTAGCGGTGCGATACACCAAGCTTACCCTTTTTTTATTTCAATATGAAAATAGCCATCGGACTGTCAGGCGGAGTAGATTCTTCCGTAGCTGCTCTTCTTCTAAAACAAAAGGGTTACGATCTTATTGCCATGTTCATGCGTAACTGGCACGACACTACGGGAACATTGCACGGGGACTGTGCCTGGGAAGAGGACCTGGATCTGGCCAAAATGGTTGCCCGCAAGCTGGATATCCCTTTTCATTTTACAGACTTGAGTAAGGAATACCGAAAAAGGGTTGTGGATTACATGTTCAATGAATACGGAAAAGGGCGCACTCCTAATCCGGATGTCTTATGCAACAGCGAAATCAAATTTGATGCATTTCTGGAAAAAGCACTTGAACTGGGTGCTCAAAAAGTGGCCACCGGCCATTACTGCCGGACCGATATGACTCCCGGCGGTGAATACAGACTTTTACAAGGAATTGACAAGAACAAAGACCAGTCGTATTTTTTATGTCAACTTAACCAGGAACAATTGTCCAGAGCCGTTTTCCCCATCGGGGAACTAACCAAACCCCGTGTCAGGGAACTGGCACAGCAAGCCGGTTTGCCAACGGCGGAAAGAAAAGATTCTCAGGGGATCTGTTTTGTCGGGAAAGTAGATCTACCTGTATTTTTGCAACAGAAACTGAAATCGCGCGAAGGAGATGTCGTGGAAGTTTTCAGAGACGGAACGCTCAGAATTATCGGCAAACACAACGGGGCACATTTCTATACCATAGGACAACGCAAAGGGCTAAACATAGGAGGACACGTTCAACCTTTATTTGTACTATCAACAGACGTGGAAACCAATACGGTGTATGTGGGAGAAGGACAGGATCATCCCGCATTGTACCACAAAAACCTGACTATTGAAGAAAATGATGTTCACTGGGTACGGCCCGGCCTCAGGTTGAAAGAAGGAGAAGAACGCCCTTTCAGTATCCGTATACGTTACAGGCAACCTCTTCAGGAAGGAGTCATCCGGTGTGAACGGGGCATACGCATTCTATTCAAAGAGCCTCAGAGAGGCATTACTCCGGGCCAATTTGCAGCATGGTATACGGGAGAAGAACTGGCAGGTTCGGGCGTTATAGCATCTCGCTCATAACTTCAAGAGCCTTACGGTATTCAGGCAACAACGGATTAATTACCCTGTAGAAACAACCTTGTCCAAACAAGCGGGACGCTATCAATCCTTTGAGCTGCATTCGTATATGTTTTTCCGACAATGCCAGATCCCCTTCCCCGGGAACGATCCCTTCTTTTTGGGCATATTCCAATAACCCGGTAAAAGGGACATCATCTATTGTCATGCCTTTATCAAAGGCTTCAAAAGAATCGTAACGATGGGACAGCTCATCCCTTTTTGAATCCAGAAAATCATTGATAAACGCGTTAACGATCCCCCTGCGGGCCAATTGTATATAAAACTCCGAATAATACGTCGTGTCTGCCGGGACAAAGATGTCCGGCATGATCCCGCCGCCTCCGTATACAATCCTGTTTTCCTTCAACGTTCTGAATGCCAATGAATCCGGTATCTGTATACTGTCTGCGTGATACGATTCTCCCCTTTCATAACGTTCCAGAAAATCCCTGTAATACAAATCCTTCTCTCCCATTTCGTAGGGAGATTGTATCACCCTTCCGCTTGGAGTATGATACCTTGCCACGGTCAGGCGCAATTCCGAACCGTCGTTCAGCGGGAACGACTGTTGTACCAAACCTTTTCCGAACGAACGCCGTCCTACGATCCTCCCGCGGTCCCAGTCCTGAATGGCTCCCGCCACGATTTCACTTGCCGAGGCGGACCTTTCATCTATCAGGACCACTACGGGTGTATTGACAAAAAAGCCCATCCCCGAGGCCGGGACGTCCCGGCGTTGCATTTTGCCGCCTTCGGTGAACAGCACCAGTTCTCCTTTCTGCAAAAACTGTTCTGCCAGGAACACGGCAGCACCCAGGAAACCGCCCCCGTTTCCCTGCAAATCCAGGATCAGTCCTTCAGGCATCTGTTCAATCCCTCTGAAAGCCTCTATGAATTCTTCCTGTGTGGTCAATGCAAATTTGTTGAGCTTAATGTACATAATACCGGGAGCCGCCCAGTAAGAAGCATCTATGCTGTTTATCGGAATCTTATCGCGTACGACTTCAAAGTACAATGGGGCAGGTTCTCCCCTTCGTAAAACGCTTAGTCCCACCCGTGAGCCCTTGGGTCCTCTCAGCAAATCATAAACCTGCTGATTGTTCAGATCCGGAGAGGATATTTCTTTGTCGTCCACGGCAATAATCCTGTCATCTGCCCTTATCCCCACACTTTCGGAAGGAGCCCCTGCAATAGGATTCACGACCACCAATGTGTCACGGATTATGGCAAATTCAATGCCTATCCCTTCAAAATTGCCTTCCAGGGGTTCGTTCATGGCTTTTACTTCATCTGCCGGAATATAAGTTGAATGCGGGTCCAGCTGATCTACCAGTGTCTTCATCATTCCGTCCACTACTTTTTCCCTGTTAATACTGTCCAGATAATATTGGCCTACATAAAACAACGCCTGACCCATTTTATTAACCTGTTGATTCAACCCGTCATCGGATACCTGCTGTGAAAATGCAGGCGGGTTTACCATAAACGTGAAAGCCAGTAACGGCACAATAAAGGGGATTTTTCTCATAATATGCAAATGTAACAAATAATACTTCCCCTTCCGGATTTTTTCTGCAGTTCGAATCATTTAGTAAATGCTTTTACTATATTTGCATTTACTATATTTGCATTTACTACCTAACCTAAGCGCTTTAAAAAGACCAGATCTTTATGAAAAAAATCATCCGGCCTGTTTTTGTTTTGTTTTTATTCTTCCTTATTGTTTATCCTGCAAAGGCCCAGGTATCAGAACTTGAAGAACGCACCTCCACCCTTGAGGGCATAGTGGCAAAACTTCCTAAAGTATCGGGATTTCTGAATTTACGATACCAATACGAGAATGACAAAAACTCTTTTGATATCCGTCGGGCAAGACTTGATTTCAAAGGCAATCTTGTCAAATGGCTCGATTACAGGCTGCAGGTAGACTTTGCATCCTCCCCCAAGATCATTGATGCTTACGTCAGACTGAAATTCAGTCCCATGTTTAACATCCAGGCAGGTCAGTTTAAACTGGCTTTTTCTCTTGAAAATCCATACGGACCACTGACATTGGAAACCATGGAGAATTCTCAGGTTATCAGTTACCTTTCGGGTATAAATGATCTTGCCGGAAGCAAGGGAGCCGGAAGGGACCTTGGAGTAGCCGTATACGGCGGCTTTTTTCAACAAGACGGGTACAACATTATTGATTACGTTGTAGGTCTGTACAACGGTACGGGCATTAATGTCAAAGACAACAACAAGCACAAGGATATTACGGGACGCCTTGAGATCCATCCCATCCGTCCGGTAACCCTTACGGCTTCCTATTACAACGGTAAAATCGGAGACGACGGGGATCTTAAACCCAGAACACGTTACGGATTCGGGGCCCGTTACGACGACGGTTCCATCCTGTTCAGGGGTGAATACCTGAAAGGAAAAACAGACCAAACGGACAGCGATGGCTTTTACTTGGTTGCCGGCTACAAATTTGCAGGCAAATTCCAGCCTTTACTGAAATACGATTTCATGCGTAAAGACCTTGCAAATGATAATTCCAGGCAGATAAACTACCTGGTGGGTTTTGATTACTGGCCTCATAAGATGTTCCGTCTCCAGGTAAACTATACTTACAGGACATTTATTGACCCGGAAAACAACAACGGATTGCTGGGAATAATGCTCACAGCTCGATTTTAAAGAAGATAACACACTTAAAACCTGACTCTTATGACAAAAGAAACCAAACAACCCTGGTGGAAACAATTCATGACCGAAGATTGGATCATTGTCATTGCTGCCGCCATCATCCTGGCTCTGGCTGTTATAGTTCCGGCTATTATGCCCAGGATGCCCAAAACCTTGTTTACATCCAAAGAGTGGCTGGATGCGGGATATATGTTCGTATTCCTGATGCTGGTGACCTACCTGACATCATTTATTATGAAAAAGCCGCTGAAAGGATTATTCCTGTCTTTCCTGGCAATATATGTTCTGGCACTTCTATCCAACGTTGTTGCAGCCATTCCCGCCGTTAAATCTACCGGACTGGAATCCGTATTTTTTGCCGTAATTTTCGGATTGATCATCAGCAATATCCTGGGCGTGCCCAAATGGCTTAAACCGGCTATCCAAAGTGAATTCTACATCAAGATAGGTATCATTACGCTGGGCTCTACCATCCTGTTCGGAGAAGTAATGAAAGCAGGGGCCTATGGACTGGCACAAGCATTGGTTGTGGTTCTTGTAGTCTGGAATTTTGCATTCTGGGTAGCACGAAAAATGAGAGTAGATGATGAAATGGCCACTATGCTGGCAAGCGGTGTTTCCATTTGCGGTGTTTCTGCTGCCATCGCCACATGCGGTGTAATCAAGGGAAACAATAAAAAACTTTCCACCGTCATATCTCTCGTACTGGTTATTGCCATCCCCATGATGTACCTGTTGCCCTGGCTTTCAGAACTGATGGGACTGTCCTCATCCGTAGCCGGTGCGTGGCTGGGAGGAACGATTGACACAACCGGTGCGGTAGCCGCTGCGGGTACCATGTTGGGAGAAGAAGCCGCACAAACCGCTATTATCGTAAAATCTTCCCAAAACGTGCTGCTGGGTATTGCCGCTTTCCTGATCGCTTTATACTGGACCTATAAAGGAAAAGAAGGACAGGAAAAACCTACCGCTAAACTTATCTGGGACCGTTTCCCGAAATTTGTGGTAGGATTTGTACTGGCATCCCTTGTATTCAGTATTTTCTTCAGTATTGAAGATGCCAAAATCGTAGGAAAAATCACCAAAGGATTCAGCAACTCCCTTTTTAGTATTGCCTTTGTTTGTATTGGTCTGGAAACGAGGTTTAAAGAAATCTTCTCCAAAGAAAACCGCCAGCCCCTGAAAGCATTCCTCACGGCACAGGGTGTGAATATTATAGTAACCCTGATTGTGGCTTACGTAATTTTTGGAGTTATTCAGCCTCTTTTAGGATAAAACGTCGCGGAACAGTGAAAGTACGGCCTTCCGTACTGAGTTCGGTATTGGGAAAAATTTCCCGGGCCTCGGCCAAAAAGGCCGGGGTTTCTTTATACCTGGACGAGAAGTGTCCAAGGAGCAACTGCCCTGCCCCTGCATCAAGTGCCGTTTGGGCAGCCTGACGAGCCGTGCTGTGAAGGTATTTTGCAGCTGCTTCGGCATCATGCTCCAAAAAAGTGGCTTCATGGAACAAAAGATCCACGCCTTTGATCCAGGAAGGTATTTCAGTCCGGGGAGCTGTATCTGTGCAATAAGCGACAGATCTGGGATAACTCTTGCGAACGGGTTTTTCCCTGAACAGATAACCGTATGCAGGAACACTGTGATTCAAAGGAAATGCATATACATCAGTCGTGTCCGTATCCAAAACAGGGGCAAGGCCGTCAGCTTCCACTTTCACATGAATGACAGGAAAGGAAGGTTCCCGTTCTCCAAGAAAATCAAAATAAAAAGCGATCATCTTTTCCAATCCCGCCGGTGCATGAATGTACAATGGACTTTTCCTGTTGAGCAAATGCATGGTGGAAAGCATTCCCGGTAAGCCAAAAACATGATCTCCGTGCAAATGGGTAATAAAAATGTGCTCTATAGATGCCATTGATATGCCCAGCTGCCGAAGTCTTAATTGAGTCCCTTCACCGCAATCGAGCAAAAATAACCGCCCACGTATGTTCAATACATGAGCGGTAAAATAATTATCTCTTGTAGGAAGTGCCGAAGCACATCCAAGACTAGTCAGCGTTAGCGGCATTTTGTTCCATTTCCGATTTCAGGGCAGCCAAATCGGAAATATCTCCCAAAGTCGTTTTTTCCAAGTTGGCTTTCAATTTCTTGACAGCTTTCTGGGTGCTTTCAGGTTCGTTACCGGCATTTTCCCTTGCGACCGGTTCCTTTTTCACATCCTGTTCCCAGGTACGTGTGTGAGAAATACTTATACGCTTGCTGTTTTTATTGAATTCCAAGACTTTGAAAGGAAGCTTTTCTTCAATGGCAACAGCAGACCCGTCTTCTTTGGTCAGGTTTTTCTGACTTACAAAACATTCAATACCGTAAGGCAAGGTAACTGTAGCCCCTTTGTCCACAAAATTGGTAACGGTACCTTCGTGTACTGATCCGGGAGTAAATACCGTTTCGAAAACTTCCCAGGGATTTTCTTCCAATTGTTTGTGTCCCAGACGAAGTCTTCTGTTTTCCTGATCTACTTCCAATACAACTACTTCCAGATTTTCTCCGATTGAAGTAAATTCCGAAGGATGTTTCACTTTCTTGGACCACGAAAGATCACTGATATGAACCAATCCTTCCACACCTTCTTCCAATTCTACAAAAATCCCGAAATTGGTAAAATTCCTTACTACAGCATTATGTTTGGAATCAACGGGGTATTTTTCATTGATGGTTGCCCAGGGATCGGGTTTGAGTTGTTTGATACCCAGGGACATTTTTCTTTCCTCTTTATCTATAGTCAGCACCACGGCATCCACTTCCTGACCTACTTTCAGGAAATCCTGTGCACTGCGCAAATGTGAAGACCATGAAATTTCGGTCACGTGGATCAATCCTTCCACACCCGGCTGGATTTCAACAAAGGCTCCGTAATCGGCTATCACAACTACCCGTCCTTTAACGACGGTTCCTACGGTAATGTCATCCCCTAGGGAATCCCACGGATGAGGAGTCAGCTGTTTCAGACCCAGCGCAATACGTTTTTTGGTATCGTCAAAGTCCAAAATAACCACATTGATCTTCTGATCAAGCTGGACAATTTCTTCAGGATGGTTTATGCGGCCCCATGAGAGATCAGTAATATGAATCAGTCCGTCAACACCTCCCAGGTCAACAAATACACCGTAAGAAGTAATGTTCTTAACGGTTCCTTCAAGGATCTGGCCTTTTTCAAGTTTCCCGATGATATCGGCTTTCTGGGCTTCCAGTTCAGCTTCAATGAGGGCCTTGTGCGATACGACCACATTTCTGTATTCGTGATTAATCTTCACGATCTTGAATTCCATGGTTTTATCCACAAATATATCGTAATCACGTATAGGTTTCACGTCAATTTGCGAACCCGGTAAAAACGCTTCAATTCCGAATACATCCACTATCATACCGCCTTTTGTACGGCACTTGATGTATCCTTTGACGATTTCGTCTTTATCGTAAGCCTCGTTGATACGATCCCAGGAACGCAGGGAACGCGCTTTTTTATGTGATAAGATCAACTGTCCCTTCTTGTCTTCTGCCGTTTCAACATAAACATCCACCTTATCTCCTACTGCCAATTCCGGATTGTAACGGAATTCGTTGACAGAAATAACTCCTTCACTTTTAAAACCGATGTTTACAATGACCTCTCTTTTGTTTAGAGCAACAACGGTACCTTCTACGATCTCGTTTTCGATCACCTTGTTAAGTGTCTGAAGATACTGGTCCTCTATAACGTCTTTAGGAGTGTCATAAACGGTTTCCTTTTCAAAAGCATCCCAGTCAAACTGTTCAACAGGAACGGATGCGTTGCTGATTCTTTTTTTAGGTTGGGTTTCTTCTACGTTAAGATCTTCAGAATAATCTTCAACCTCTTCGTTTTTCCGGACAATGATTTCATCCGGTTCCTGATCTTCTTTCAGGCTCTTTTTAGGGGACAAATCTTTTTCTTTTGCCATTTTGTTTAATTTCAATAAGAATTAGAATGTTAGACATTATTTATAATCCCTTTACAAGGGGCTGCAAAAGTAATCGTTATTTTTTTAATTATCAAAAGAATGTAACTTTACCCGAATATTTTAGCCTTTTTTTACGTATGCATGAGAACAATTCCGGGATAAGATCATTCCCTAAAAATTACTGGACAGCAATCATAATGGAGTTCTTTGAACGGGGAGCCTACTACGGGGTTCTTTCCGTTTTGTCTGTTTATTTGGTACTTACGGGAGATGAAGGAGGACTGGGATTTTCAAGGGAAGCCGCCGGGGCTATAATGGGAACGATCCCTCCCCTGCTTTATTTCCTTCCGATCTTTGCCGGAGCGTTGGCAGACAGATACGGTTTCCGGAACATGCTGATGGTAGCTTTTACCTTTCTGGCAACAGGGTATTTTCTTACGGGAATAACAGAATCTTACGGACTGGTATTTGCTTCACTCATCATCATGGCAATCGGAGCCGGACTCTTTAAGCCTGTCATTTCGGGCACCATTGCACACGCAACGAATGAAAAAAATTCCACATTGGGCTTCGGTATATTTTACTGGGCCATCAATCTGGGAGCTTTCCTCTTTCCGTTGATTCTGGTTCCTGTATTGAAAAGGCAGTCTTACACATATGTTTTCTGGATGGCTGCCGCCGCCGGAATTATACTCTTGCTCATCAATATCTTTTTTTACAAAGAACCCGCGCACCAAAGGTCAACCGAGTCCATGAGCAGCGTGTTCAAAGGAATGGCCCTTGTATTCAGGGATTGGAAGTTTATTGTCATGATCCTGATCTATTCGGGTTTCTGGATCATGTATTTTCAAATGTACGGAACTGTTTTGTGGTATGTTCACGACCAAATGGACATGGCTTCCGTGAATCATGCCGTAAATACTGCGTTGGAATGGATTACGGGAAGACCTGCCGGATGGAAATTTGATGTTGAACACGTCACGGTCCTGAATGCCGGGGTGATTATACTGCTGCAATTGTTTGTTTCCAGGATAGTAAACCGTTTTAAGGCTTTGCCTACTATCATTACCGGCATAGGATTGGGAACACTGGGTATGGGAATACTGGCCATTTCCGGAAATGCATGGGTGTTTATTATAGGTTGTATTGTTTTCACTTTTGGAGAAATGACTGCCCATCCGAAATTCAATTCATTTGTAGGACTCATAGCTCCTGCAGACAAGAAAGGTCTGTACATGGGCTATTCATTTTTCTGCAGTGTCATTGGAAGTTTTGTAGGCGGATTCATTGGCGCACCGTTGTATAATCATTTTATAGACGAACTGGGCAGGCCGGACATCTTATGGTTGATATTCAGCTGTATCGGACTGACCAGTGTTGTAGGTCTGGTTTTATTCAACCGGACTGTCATAAAAAAACAAATTTAGTTTCATGAATGTATCAGAAAGAATTCAGGCACTCAGGTCATTGATGCAGGAAGCCGGATGGGATGCAGTTGTCATATCCGGTACGGACCCTCACGGCAGTGAATACCTTCCCGAACGCTGGCAACAAAGAAAATGGATATCCGGATTTACCGGATCTTACGGGACTGTGGTTGTAACCCATAAACATGCCGGATTATGGACAGACACAAGGTATTTTATACAATCCCGCAAGGAACTGGAAGGAAGCGAATTTGTAATGCATCCTTTACGGGTTCCCGATGCCGTTGATTATCCCGAATGGATGGCAGCAAACCTCAAGCACGGTGCTGTTGTTGGCATTGACGGAGAATGCTTGACTTACCGGGAAACAGAACACTTGAAACAAGTACTTAAACCACTGAAAGCCGGCATAGAAAACCGTCCTTCCTTTTTAAACGCAATATGGAATGACAGACCGGGGCTTCCCTTGAATCCGGTTTTTATTTTGGAAGAAAAATACAGTGGAAAAAATACCGGGGAAAAACTCTTACGTCTTCGGTCACAGATCAAGGCACAGGAATGTACGCATATCCTTCTGAACAGTCTGGATCAGATTGCATGGCTGTTCAACATTCGTTGTCACGATATTCCATACAATCCCGTGGCTATTTCATATGCCCTGGCAGATGAAGAAAATGCCACTCTCTTTATCACTCCCGGAAAAATCAGCGACAATGTCAAACAGGTACTCCATGAACAGGGGGTGTCGGTAATGCCTTATGATTCCATTTCCGGCATTCTTAAATCCCTGCCTGCACAAACCCGGATAATGGCCGATGGAAACACCTTAAACTACAACGTTTTCCAAGAGATCCTGAAAACATGTGCCGTGCATGACGTGCCGTCACCCGTTATCCTGGACAAAGCCATCAAAAATACCGTTGAAACAGAAGGGTTCAGAAAGGCTTATCTGAATGACGGTATTGCCCTGGAACGTTTTTTCTTCTGGCTGGAGAAATCCCTGGAAAAAGACGTCGTTTTAACAGAAACAGATGTCTCAAAAAAACTTTCCTGGATGAGAACACTGGCAGACGGAGCCATGGGAGACAGCTTTCAATACATCTCTGCATACGGTCCCAATGCGTCTCTTCCCCACTATGCCCCGAATCCGGAAACGGCTCTTACTCTCTTGAAAAAAGGGTTGTACCTGATCGATTCAGGCGGTCACTATTTATACGGAACAACCGACACTACACGAACCGTTCCGTTAGGTACTTTAACACAGGAGGAACGTGAAGATTATACATTGGCTTTGAAAGGAATGATCGCTCTGAGCCGGGCAGTATTTCTCAAAGGAACCAAGGGAACGCACCTGGATATGCTGGTAAGAGATCCTTTATGGAGATACCGCAGGAACTACGGGCACGGGACCGGACACGGGACCGGACATTTTCTTTGTGTTCATGAAGGCCCTCAGGATATCAGGATGACATGGAGAGATCAGGATATTCTTCCGGGTATGGTAACATCTGACGAACCGGGCATTTACCGGGAAGGATCACACGGTGTGCGTCATGAAAATGTTTTGCTCTGCAAAATGTTAGAGGAAAATGAATTCGGGACATGGCTGGGATTTGAAACACTCACCTTATGTCACATTGATACTCTCCCGCTGATTGCCTCACTTATGGAGCCTTCAGAAATTGAATGGCTGAACAACTACAACAAGACGGTTTACGATAAACTGTCTCCACACCTGACATATGAAGAGTCTTCTTGGCTCAAAAAGAAAACCGCACCGGTAATCACATAACGGCTTAACCGCCAATAACCGTCTCTATGCCAAGTGATTGTAGTTTAATAAGCAAGGAATCGGTACTCTCTTTTGCGGGAGTGGTAAAAGATTTTTGAAACGGGACTTTTCCGCTGATAATACGTTTTTGCTTATCGGATCCAAAACTGTGATAAGGCAATAAATGTATACCTTTCAAATTTCCACAACTTCGCAATTCAATAATAAAACGGATCATTTCATCTATATCTGAACCATTGTCGTTGATTCCGTGTATAAGCGGGATCCTTATGATAAAAGAGACTCCGGACTGAGCCACATTGCGCAGATTTTTATGAATGACAGCATTGTCTACCCCCGTAAATTTCAGGTGTCTGGCAGGATTCATGATTTTCAGATCCGCCAGGAACAAGTCTGTGTTGGGAATCATTTCACTGACCACCCGGGGAGAAGCATATAAGGATGTATCCAGGGCAGTGTGAATCCCCCTTTCTTTGCATTTGCTGAGCAAACTTGCTAAAAAAGCCGGCTGTGCCAACGGTTCTCCTCCGGTAAACGTCACACCGCCACCTGAACGGTCAAAAAAAAGCTTCTCCCTGAGAATGATCTCCATAACCTCTTCGGTTAGCATGTATTTTCCGCAAATCTCCAGGGCCCCGGCAGGACAATTCCCGGGAATAGTCCTGTCTTCACAGGCATTGCATTCCAGACAACGGGATTTGTTGAAGATCAATTGCGGCCGGGGATCAATTCCTTCCGGATTGTGACACCATTGGCAGGACAATGGACACCCTTTGAAAAAAAGGCTCAGCCGGATGCCCGGACCATCGTGAATAGCATAGCGTTTTATGTCAAAAATACAACCCCTGACAGACATGTTATCAGATCTCCCGGTTCATGGTTCTGCAAATGATATCTTCCTGCAAGGCAGGTGCCAGGTGATTGAAGTAATCGCTGTATCCTGCCACACGAACCATCAGATCACGGTATAATTCAGGTTCTTTTTGAGCCTTACGAAGGGTTTGTGTATCCACGACGTTGAATTGTATGTGGTGCCCTCCGGACTCAAAATAACAACGGATCAGAGAGGCCAATTTTTCCAGGTCCCGGTCCGTTTTCATCATAGAGGGAGAAAAACGCTGATTAAGCAAAGTACCTCCGGACTTTTCCTGATCCAGCCGTGAAAGGGAACGTATAACGGCTGTCGGACCGTTTGTGTCTGCCCCGTGCGATGGAGAAGTTCCGTCAGATAATGAACGTCCGGCAATACGGCCGTTCGGCAAGGCTCCGGTGACTGACCCGAAATAAACATGACAAGTGGTAGAAAGCAAATCCATATGGAAAACCCCGCCGCGACTATTGGGTTTACCGTCTATGGCACGGAACATATCTTCATATAGCCTTACGGCCAGACTATCTGCATAATCGTCATCATTACCGAAAAACGGGGTCCTGTTGAGCAAAAACTGACGCATGGGTTCATGATCTTTGAAATTTTGGGATAACACTTGCAGCAATTCTTTCATAGACCACTTCCGGTCTTCATAAATATGTTTTTTTATTGCCGAGAGGGAATCCGTCACCGTTCCAAGCCCCGTGCACTGTATGTAGGATGTGTTGTACCTTGGTCCGCCGTCATAATAGTCTTTCCCCTTTTCTATACAATCATCCATCAAAACAGAAAGAAAAGGAGCGGGAGTCATTCGGGCCGTCAGCCGTTCAATATGGTGATTCACCCTGATTTTTGTGTCAATGACATGATTCAGCTGTTTAATGAATGCCTCGTAAAAAGTTTCAAAAGAATCAAACTGAACGGGATCTCCTGTTTCCGGGCAAATCTTTTTACCGGTCAGGGGGTCTATCCCGTTATTTAGGGTAATCTCCAGGATTTTAGCCACGTTCAGATATCCGGTCAACAAATAAGCTTCTTTACCGAAAGCACCTACTTCAATACAACCGCTGCAACCTCCTTCACGCGCATCCCTGATGGATTTTCCCTGCCTGGTCAATTCTTTGATGTACACATCGGGATTGAAAAGAGATGGATACCCGTAGCCTTTTCTTATTACCCGGCAACTTTCCAACACAAAACGATCGGGAGTGCAGGATGCGATATGTGCAGAAGCACCCGGTTGAAGAAGATGAAGTTCTCCCAGAGTTTCCAGCATGATATACGAAACCGGATTAACTGCATCGGTCCCGTCGGGTCTTACCCCGCCAATATTAATATTTGTAAAATCGTTATAGGTACCGCTTTCCCGGGCAGTAACCCCCACTTTGGGCGGCGCCGGATGGTTGTTGATCTTAATAAACAAGCATGCCATCAATTCCCTGGCCTCGGTTTGGGACAGGGTGCCGGATTCAAGTTCTTTCAGGAAAAAAGGTTCAAGATGCTGGTCCAGGTGTCCCGGATTCATGGCATCCCAGCCGTTCAGTTCCATGATGGTTCCCAGGTGGACAAACCAATACATCTGCAAGGCTTCCCGGTACGTGGCCGGTGCATTGGCGGGTACGCGCATGCAAACGTCAGCTATACCCTCCAATTCCCGGGCTCGCATTACATCCCCGCGAGCCATGCAATCCCCGGCCATTTCCCGGGCCAGGTCAGCATGTCTTTGGGCGAAAATCACCAACGCCTCACAGGCAATGTCCATGGCCTGCAACATTTCTCTTTTACGGATGGATTCGGGATCTTCATCGCCTTCTAATGCCGAGAGGACTCCTGCTATCCTGCGTCGGAAATCTTTCATTCCGTATTTGTATATCTTACCGTCCAGTGCCGTATGACCCGGGGCCCTTTGCTCCGCAAATTCCGTAAACAGGCCGCTTTCATACATATCTTTCCAGTCGGAAGGCAAGACGGAAAAGATTTGTTCCCTTAATGTTTTTCCTTTCCAAAAGGGAATAATCTCCTCCTTATAGATGCGGATATCTTCTTCGGAAACAGCATAACGTTGACGCTCCCTGGTATTCAGGATCCGGAGATCCTGTTCGCTGTGACAAGTCAATTCAGGATATGTCGGTACGGCTTTGG
>JAAYYL010000060.1 GCA_012515395.1 Bacteroidales bacterium | reverse complement strand
TTGATATACAAATTGTTTCCCTGTATATCGGCAAAAAAATGAAGATTCCCGTAAGGATCTGTTATATAGCCTGTCCCGGTAAAAGATCCTTTAAAGGTAAAAGGATAGTCAAGGGGCATCAGGGTGTTGAACATAGCGGCATCAAAACGTGTGAGTTGCACACTTAGCGTATCGTCCGGAAATTCAGAAAGAGTGCCGTTAATCATCAGGGACTCTTTATCGGAGCTGTTTCCTTCGTGTTCCAGGATAACACGGTTTAGTGCCAGGTTCCGTTGCGCGATCACTATACTGTCAGACAGCAATGTCCAGTTTTTCCCGTTTATGCGGATGGAATCTGAAGAAAGAACAGCCGTGATCAGCGGATTCGTGAGCGAATAATCCCTGGAAAAGTGAAGTGCTGATTTCAAATGGGCATAATTTGTCTTTCCGTCGTTGAGGTTATAGTGCATGTCAATTAGCATGCGGTTGTTGCCGGCCGCAGCTTCCAATGAAAGTGTGTCGGCCTTGACCGATCCAAGAGTCAGGTTCCCGCATCCCAGCGCAACCTGCAAGTCCCGGGTCCCCGCCTCGGCAATAAGATTCAAGTGGCTCAGGTTGTGACGCAGGTACCCGATCCTCTCCGAAAGGACCAGCGCGCGTACGCTGTCTTTTCCCTGATCTTCAAGGGAAATCGTTGTGCCCGGGGATATATACAGTCCGGGAAGCAGCAATTCTTCAAAGAAGACACTGTTTCTGACGGTCATTTTCAGGGAAGCCGGATTCTTGAATGCAGGCAAGGATACATCGTCCTTGTAAGTTGTAAACCAGGCGGGGAGGTAACGGAACAGATTGCGTGATGCTACGCGTGACAGGAAACTCATGAAGCCTTCACTACCTGAATAATCAACTGTAAGGGCGTCCGATTCCAAAGTAAGCCTGAAAGCGGTTGAGTCCGGGGTGCGTTCACTTTTCAGGTAAAAGGAGTCCAGGTTATGGGTTCCCCTGGAATTTACAAAAGATAACCCGGTAGCCTGAATGGACCCTTCAATATCTCCCAGGGAGTTGATATGTGAAAAATCGGCCCGGATCAATCCGCTCAGAACGGCCGTGGAATCGTTTTTGTATAAATTCAAACGATTCAGGTCTGCATAGGCAATATTGGCAAAAAAATCTGCAGAAGTGCCTGCGGAACGTGTCAGATCGGCCTGCCCCTGGAACAGAAAATGAAGGTTAGGATCAGAGGCACTCATTCTGCCGTCAAAGATCCCGTTCAGGAATTCACCCATCATCTTGAAATCCCTGAACGTATAATCGTTGAATTCCAGGCTGGATACGGACAGCGTATCTATACGGACATGCATATCGCGGATTCCCCCTTGCCTGACGGCAGCAAAAGTCCGGGTGTAGATTGAACATTCTTCCAGTCCGGGAATTCCTGTGAAACGACCCAGATCCAGGTCTTCTGTACGGATAAGTCCGGATAACAGGACTCCGTCTGAATAGGCATTGTTGTTTATGACAATATCCAGGAAAAGGTTCCCGAAATCACCATGAAGGTCCCCTTCAACTACAAAATCGGTGAGCAGACCGGCAAGACGTCCCCGGAAACGAAAAGGAGTCTGACTTCCCGCATTGTCTTCCAGAAATTTAAGATCTACCCGGGCTATGGAATACAACACGTTGTTCAGATCTTCTATGTCTGAATTAATTTGTTCAATATCTACTTGCAATGTGCTTTCTTCTACCACAGGCAATCCTCTGAGTTTAAAACCGCACAGGATCTGTGTTTTGCCCGATGGAGACCGCACATCCAGTTTGTCTGCACTCAGGTTGCTGACCGTACCTGTCACTTTGCCGGTGGCCCTCAAAGGCAGTGTGAAGTATTCGGGCAAGGTCCATGCGTAATAACGGATAGTCTTAAAGGAGAGGAACGCATCATCCAGATCCAGTTCCATGACCACCCGGTTTATGTAGTCGGCCAGATTCTCAACAGTTCCGTAATGCATCAGGAAGTAATGGGCCTTTATGTGCGAAAAATTATCCCTGATTACCAGATTTTCCACCCGGGCTTCCCGGTTATCCACGCTTACATCTCCTTCCATGTGTCGTATCAGGTATCCGGATCTTTCCCTGCCGTAGAGATTGTCCAGTCTGGCTTCCAGCAGGCCTTTGCTCAGACGGGCATCACGAATATTTATGGCGATATCCCTGATATGCATGTCCATGAAGTCAATGCTCTCCGGATTGTTGTGTGATGGACCCTGGTCCCGGTCCGTCATATGATAGGCGAAATCTTCCAGATCCACTTTGGCGGCAGTGAATTCCCATGAAAAAGGTTTTTCCGGGGTGTCTTCGTGCGGGGAGGAAGGCGGAAAAAGGGTTTCAACATTCGTTGTACCGTTTTGCATGATCAAATGAAAGGACCCTTCAGAAACCAGAATTTTCTTAAAAGCTATGCGTTTTCTCAGTGGATTGAAACCTGCAAGACTTACTGAAAGTTTTTTTGTATGCAGTAACGTGTCAGCATCTGAGGTCTTAATGAGCAGGTCGTTTATCAAAAGCTTGTTGAATAAAAGAAAATTAACTTCGCCTATGGATGTCTGTGATCCTGTTTTCTCAGACAGCCAACCGGCTGCCCTGTCGGCAAGACGGCTTTGTACAGATGGGATCTGTATGGCAATGGAAACACCCGCCAGTGTTATGACAATGATGAAAAGCAACGTGCGCAGTATGTTTCGGAACGTCCTCATAGTTGATCCCTAAACTAACAAAGTTACAAAAAAAATGCCCACATTTGCAGCTGCAAACAACAGTATAATGGCTTATATTTTAGGGATAGAATCATCCTGCGACGACACTTCCGCAGCCGTATTACTAGATACGCTTTTACTGTCCAATGTGATGGCCTCGCAAGAGGTTCATAAAAATTACGGCGGTGTGGTTCCTGAACTGGCCAGTAGGGCTCATCAGCAGAATATTGTGCCGGTGGTCAGCCAGGCCTTAAATATTGCAGGGGTAAGCATGTCTGATATCCACGCAATCGCTTTTACTCGCGGTCCGGGTTTGTTGGGATCCCTGTTGGTCGGTACCTCGTTTGCCAAAGGGCTGTCTCTTGCTGCCGATATTCCTTTAATAGAAGTGAATCACCTGACAGGACACGTATTGAGTCATTTTATTGACGTGTTGTCAGAAGATGGGAAAACCCTTGTGCCGGCATCCGGCAGCAAGCCGGAATTTCCTTTTCTTTGCTTGCTGGTATCCGGAGGTCATACGCAGATCCTAAAAGTGAAGTCTCCCCTTTCATTTGAAATTCTGGGACAGACCATTGATGATGCAGTGGGTGAGGCATTTGACAAAGGAGCCAAGTTGCTGGGCCTGGAATATCCGGGAGGACCTCACATAGACAGACTGGCACGTCAGGGAGATTCCGGACAATTCACTTTTGCAAAGCCGCGGATTAAGGATCTGGATTTTAGTTTTAGCGGTGTGAAGACTTCATTTCTTTATTTTCTGCGTGATCGTATGGCAGAAAACGAACGGTTTATTGAAGAGAATAAAACAAACCTTGCGGCAGGACTTCAAAAAACACTCGTAGATATTCTTGTGGAAAAAGTGATCCGGGCGGTCAAACTAACAGGTATTAACCGGGTGGCACTGGCCGGAGGTGTTTCAGCTAACAGCGGGTTGCGGGATAGGATGATTTTAGAGTCCAAAAAAAGAAGGTGGCAAGTTTTTATTCCACCTTTACGTTTTACTACCGATAATGCTGCCATGATAGCCATAACGGGCTATTACAAATTTCTGGACGGAAAAACCGCCGGGCTGGACATTGCCCCGGTCACAAGAAGCAGTCTCATGCCCGGGGAATAATCCATTGTACCGTTCCCAATTAACTGCAACCGCTGCACCCGTTGCAACTGCCGCTGCATGACGATGCGGCACGTTCTCCGTACAGGCCTTCGGTGAGTTCTTTTTCGGTAGCCTCGCGTATGTCTACCACTTTTCCTTTAAAATTCAGTTCACATCCGGCAAGCGGGTGATTGAAATTCATTTTTACCGAGTTTTCCCCGATCTCTTCAATAACCCCGTTCAGACGGTTTCCCTGTGAATCCTGCATGGGCAGGATTTTGTCCTTGACCAGCAGTCCGTCTTCTATTTTGCCGTCTACTTTAAAAATATCTTTGGAAAGCTCAACTATGGCATTTGGATCTACTTCTCCGTATCCCTGGGCCGCACTCAGTTTAAATTCAAAGTCATCGCCCGCCTTTTTCCCCTGTATCTGTTCTTCAAAGGCCGGAAGCAAGTATCCCAGGCCATATATGAATTTCATGGGTTTTTCTTCGTTTACGGTTTCAATAATATCTCCGTCTACTACCAATGTGTAAGATAATGAAACTACTTTTTCTTCAGAAATGATCATAATTCAAATAAATATTTAGTTGGTTAATTTTCTTATTTTGTAACCTATGGCCGCTGCAAACAACGAGAAAAACGGAGTAATCAGGTTGAAGAAGCAATAAGGCAGGTATGTCATGGTGGCCACGTTCAGTACGGTCGATTGTGCTACTGCACAAGTATTCCATGGAATCAGGACCGAAGTGACCGTTGCCGATTCTTCTATAGTACGGGATAATAATTCCGGTGCAAATTTCTGCTTTTTGTAGCTTTCGGAAAACATGCTCCCGGGAAGAATGATTGCCATATACTGGTCTCCCAGTGTCATGTTGAAAAACACACAGGTTCCCAGGGTGGATGCAATGGTTGTGAACGTATTACGCATTAGCTTTAACAAGTTCGCGGTGATCACGTTAATCATTCCCGAGGCCGTCATTACCCCTGCAAACCCTATAACACATAAAATGAGCCAAACTGTGTTCATCATGCCTGCCATTCCTTTTGTTGAGGTCAAATTGTTCAGAATTTCATTTCCTGTTTCTATGTTTACATGGGTACTGATCATGGTAATGGCGGCAGCCAGTCTTCCGGAAGCAATTTCTTCGCAAATCTGCGGCTGAAAGAATACCGCAGCCAGAGCACCTGCAATTGCCGATAAGAACAGGGTAATGAAAGGAGGTACTTTCTTTATAACCAAAACAATGGTTATCAGTGGTATAAGTAGCAGCCATCCCGATATGTTAAAAGTGTTTTGCAAGGCGTCCAGCTGTACCTGAACGTCAATTGTGTTCTGGGTGGGAATACGAAATCCTGCGATGGAATAAATTACCAGGCAGATCAAAAATACGGGAACAGTATTTACCAACATGTATTTAATATGGGTAAAAAGAGGAACACCGCAAAAAGAAGATGCCAGATTGGTTGTATCCGAAAGGGGTGACATTTTGTCACCAAAATAAGCACCTGATATGACGGCGCCGGCAAGCCAGGGGGTAGGTAAGCCTATCATCTGTCCGGCTCCCAGAAGGGCCACACCGAAAGTTCCCACCGTACTCCAGGAACTTCCGGTTACCAAAGATATGATGCCGCTTATGACAAAGCATAAAGGCAAAAAGATCACCGGATGAATGATCTTGAGCCCGTAAAATATCATGGATGGAATGATCCCGCTACTCATCCAGCTTCCTGTAAGTGCCCCTATCGCAATCAGGATCAGGATGGAAGGGTAGGTGTTTTTCAAATGGGAAATCATGGCTTCTTCCGCCTTTTCCCATGTAAGACGGTATTTTAACCTGGCAATGGCAAATGCTATGATGGTAACAAGAAGCAGGGTGAACTGGGAAGGACCTGCCGTTACTTCATCTCCAAAAAGCCGGACACAGGTAAAAATGATGACTACCAAAAGGATAACGGGTATGAGGCTTACAAACAGGGTGGGTTTCTTCATAAAATCTTTTTAGAGTCCGGCAAACTCAAGTTTATCAAATAAAAGAGAAGGGATTTGCCAGGCAGTTGTTTTAAGTGCATCGTCCCCGGTTGCCAACAGTTTTTGCCATAGATCCAACATATTGCCGGTCATGACCATTTCGTTGACAGGTTTGGTGATTTGACCGTTTTCCACCAGGAATCCTTCAATTCCGTAAGAAAAATCCCCCGTAGCCGGGTTACAGTTTCCCCCGTTAAATCCGGTTACAAAGATGCCATTTTTCAATGAACCTGCAAGCGAGACGGCATTGCCTTTACCTCCGGGCAGTGTCAGCAGCGATGGCGAGGATATGGTCGGCTTCATTTCCAGTTTATTGGCGTAGTAAGTATTTAAAAAGTAGGTGTTCAGTCGCCCTTTTTCAATCACTGTTCGCCTGGCAGTGGCCATGCCTTCAGGATCAAACAACCTGTATCCGGGTTCTCCTTTACTGAGTGGATCATCTATTAATGTAAGTAGCTGCGAAGCAACGATTTGCCCAAGCATGCCCAATAAAAAGGAATCCTCTTGATGCAAGGAACTACCGGAAATAGCCTGAATAACAGGTCCTAGCAGGGTAGATGCCACCCGATTCTCCACGATTGCGGGATATTTGCCGGAATTGACCTTACAGGGATTGCGTTTTGCCAGGGCTCGTTTCAAAGCCCTTCTGGCACAGTCAGAACTATTCCCGGAGCCGATCCCGACAGCATCGGGGAAAAACCCTGCTGAATATTCCCAGTCTGAAGGTCGGGTATCACCCCCTCCCTTTACGGCACATTCCGCCGAGAGGCTGTACCAGGTTTCTTCGGAGCTGCAGTTTAACCCGCTTGAATCCGTTATTAGAATGTGGCGTCTGTAATCAACATAATCAGCTGTCACACTGATCAGAGAAGGCTCTTTTCCGTATACGGCGGCAGTGCAGTCAAAAAGCAAAGATTTTTTTGTATTCGTATCTATTTCCTGATCATGGGCCATCCGTGAAGGAGGTCCGTTGTATCTGAGTGATGCCGGGACAAGCATCCTACACGGATCAGGAGCCAGCAAACGTACCGAAGCAAGGGTTTGTTCTATGAGTTTATCAATTTCAGCAGGATCTGTACGGTTAGTTGAACAGGATCCGTAACGGCCTTTGGTGAACAGCTGGATCATCAGCGAGGATTCCACGGCAAACTGGATCTTTTCCAGGGAATCGTTGCGTACGCTAAGGCTGTCGGATACATCCCGAACTGCTGATACTCTGGCCTGATCGGCTCCTTTTTTCAGAGCTGTTTCCAGTGCATATACGCAGGTTTGTTCTATGCGTTCTTTTTCATTCATAAGCGTCCTCCAACAGTAAGTGAACTTACAAGAACCGAAGGCATCCCGCATGAAACCTCGCAACTTTGTTCTTTTCCGCAAGTCCAGGTTCCGTTATCCATGCGGTAATCGTTTCCCACA
Organism: Bacteroidales bacterium; assembly: GCA_012515395.1. Lineage (GTDB taxonomy): Bacteria > Bacteroidota > Bacteroidia > Bacteroidales > UBA932 > DMER64. The sequence goes on along the minus strand of JAAYYL010000060.1, from coordinate 6,350 downwards.
CCCGTTATCATTCCCAAAGCCCGGGGTCCGTTTCCAATTATGTTGGTGTCTTTTACGGGTTGTGTCAATTTTCCGTTCTCAATCAGGTATCCGCTTTTAACAAAAAACGTAAAATCTCCAGCCCCTATTTGCACCTGTCCGTTACTGAAAGAATCTACGTACAATCCCTTTTTTACCGAAGCTATGAGAGATTCCGCCGAATCCGTTCCGTTTTCCATATAAGTGGCACGCATTCTTGGTTGCGGCATATAGCGGAACGATTCCCTTCTGCCGTTTCCCGTTGGACTGACATTAAAATAAGAGGCCGAGATCCTGTCGTGCAGAAATGAGGTCAGAATTCCGTCCGTAACCATATAGGTTTTTTGTCCCGGGACGCCCTCGTCATCTACGTTCAATGCGCCACGATTGCCGGGGATCGTCCCGTCATCAACAATAGTGATGCCTGTACGACAGATACGTTTTCCCATTTTATCGGAAAAAATGGACGTATTTTTTCTAATAAAATCGGCTTCAAAGGCATGACCGATGGCTTCATGTAAAAAAATTCCGGAACTTCCCGAAGACATGACCACGGGTATTTCTCCTCCTTGCGGCTGCATTGCCCCAAAAAGAAAGGCAGTACGTGCAACCACTTCTTCTGCAAGTTCCCGAATAAGATCCGGCTGAAGGAATTCAGCTCCCATTCTGAAAGAACGGGAGGCTGATGCCGTTTCTCGCCTGCCGTTTTCCTCCATGATGCAGGACACAGACAAGGATGCCAGGGGGCGGGTATCAGTACAGTGAACACCCAGGGAATTGTAATACTCTATTCGGGAAGTTGAATCGGCAAGGCGGGCCGTAACTTTCTTAACGCGTTTATCTGCGCTGAAAATCAAATCGTTGAGCTGGTACAGGTAAGGCATTTTTTCCTGAGGGGAAATGTTATCCCAAGGTTTCAGGATTGTATACCGGTCTGGCAGTTTCAGTGTGTTGAGTGCAACCGGAGCAGTTGCCGGAGACATCCCGTCTGCAATGAAGGCTGCCGTTTTTGCCGCTTTTTCCCTGTCAGAGGCAAGAGAAGATTCTGTATAAGCATAGCCGGTGTTTTGTCCTTTTACCACGCGGATACCCAGCCCTCCTTCACTGTTTGTTCCGGCGGCATTTACTTTTCCGTCCCTCAGGATAATGTCATGGAACAGGCTCTGTTCAAAATAGAGATCGGCATAGTCACCTCCTTTACCCAATGCCAACTCAAGCAGTTGTCTCATCGGAAACAAAAGTATAAAAAAAAGTGTTACTTTTACATTGTACGATTTATTGAAATCCTTAACATTTAAATTTTACGATTATGAAAAAGTATGAATGCAATTTGTGCGGTTACGTATACGATCCTGCTGAAGGAGATCCCGATAACGGCATAGCTCCGGGAACCGCCTTTGAAGATTTGCCCGATGATTGGGTATGCCCGCTTTGTGGTGCAGGAAAAGAAGATTTTTCACCATTGTAGACTTTGTTTCTGTGAAAGACCGGTAGGGAAGGCTGTTTTTTTGACAGGCTGAAGCAGTATTGCGGGTGAAAGTGCATTTAAAAAGTGTATTAAAAATCAATCCAATGAAAACTGTCTTCAATTTACTGTTCTTGACCGTCCTTACCGGACTTTTTACTTCCTCGTGTTCCAAATTGAACACAGATTCTCCTATTGAAAGAAAAGATATTGTACTGACCAAAGTCCAACAGGATATCCTGGAACAAGGCAACGAATTTGCAGTAGACCTGTTTCGGGAAATGTGTCTGGAAATGGAAGGTGATAATGTTTTCATATCGCCTCTGAGTGCCTCTATGGCCTTGTCTGCCGTAACCAACGGGGCGCAGGGAACCACAATGAACGAAATGAAAGGGGTTTTGGGATTTGAACCATACTCCCTGGAAGATATGAACACCTTTTATCACCATTTGGTTCCGGCCCTGAAAGAAGTGGACAATACCGTAAGCCTTCAGATAGCAAATGCCGTGTGGATAGAGGAAACATTCCCGGTGAAAACACCTTTTATTCAGTCTCTGCAACATTACTACGATGCATCGGTAACGAACCTGGATTTTTCCGATTCCGGCGCTCCGGCTGTCATCAATCAATGGTGCGCAGACAACACCAATGATTTGATCAAAAAAGTTCTTGATCGGATTGATCCCGATGCGAGGCTGATATACACCAACGCCCTTTATTTCAAAGGAAAGTGGGAATCAACTTTTGATAAGACAGCCAGTTGGCAGGGTCCTTTTACAAACCTTTCCGGATCAACCGGACAAGTTACTTACATGGAGCAAACTCATAGTTTTCCCTATACCACCGGCCAGAATGTGGCAATAGCAGAAATTCCTTACGGGAATAAAGCCTATAGTATGGTGATTGTACTGCCCGATCCGGGAGTTTCCGTAATGGATGTGGTTTCCGGATTTACCCCGGAACAATGGGACCTTTGGACTTCCGGCCTTTATACCACTGAATTGAATCTGCGTATACCCCGCTTTAAAGTGGAATTTGACTCCGAAGACACCATGATCCCCGTTTTGACACGCATGGGTATGGGTGCGGCCTTTGATCCTTTTCTGGCGGATTTCAGCCATATCAGCGATATTCCTTTATTCATAGCCCTGCTTAAACAGAACGCTTTTATACAAGTGGATGAGGAAGGAACGGAAGCGGCTGCCGTTACCACCATAGGCTTTAATGTGACTTCCGCAGGTCCCGGTCATACCGTCCCGTTCCATGTTGACAGGCCGTTCCTCTATTTTATCAAGGAAAAGAGCACGGGAACTATTTTGTTTGCCGGAATGATGACGGGACTTTAAAAAGAAATGATCTCGTGGTAAACGCGGATGGCAAAATTATCTGTCATACCTGCTATGTAATCAATTATGGAGCGTCGGTATTGAGACCTGTCATTAAGATCATAAATAATATCGTTATTGAATCCGGCTTTTTCCCTTTCTTTGGAATCGATTCCGCTGTATTTGATCAGCCACTCAAGGAAATATTTTAACAATACAGGAAATTTGGACATGTCTGCAGATATTTTCTGCAGCATGTTTTTTTCGTAGTATCCGTCCAGGAAATCAAAAATCGTGTGAATAATACATCGGGCATATTCCTGGTAGTAGACCAAACGGGGATGGTAGTAAATGTGCTTGTAATTAAATTCTTTGACTTTAAGCAATAATTCGTAATAACGGGGAGAAAAGTGCATGCCTTCTTCGGGTGAGGAATTCCGGCAAAGGTCTTTGATGAATAGTTCAATCAATGCGGTATTGTTGACTATCCCTTCCGAGTCCGGAATGCTCTTCATCAATTTGTTCAGTTCTTCAAGACGTTCCGGTTCCAAAAGGTTCAGTTCAATAGCATCTTCAATATCCCGGCCCAGATAGGCGATCTTATCCGAGAGTTTTACCACACACCCTTCCCATGTATAAGGACTGTATTGATTGGGACGTTCTATCTGTTCCAGGTCTATTGCCTCATCCCGGGGGAAAAGCCCGTTTTCGTCGGTTTCACCGCAATGAGAAATAATACCGTCCCTGACTGCATAAGTCAGACGAAGATTTTTGTGAATTCCCGATGCATTAGGCAACGTTGCGATTTTGTCTGCCGTATACAGGCCGTTCTTTTCATGCCAGAACGTGCCGTTCCATTGTTGCATGATTTCGGACAGGAGGGTTTCTCCTTCGTGACCGAATGGGCTGTGCCCCAGGTCGTGCCCCAGTGCAATGGCCTGTGTCAGTTCCGTATTCAGTCCCATGAATTTTGAAATGGTATAACTGATGGAAGCTACATGGTTTACATGTTCCATGCGCGTGCAGATGTGGTCGTTCTGTGTGGCAAAAAATACTTGTGTTTTATGTTTCAACCGGCGGTATGAAGTACAATGCAGAATACGGGAATAATCTCTGTAAAACTGGGTTCTTGTATCTTCCGGCTTTTCTTCGGGCAGCAGGAATTCACTCCCCCGTTGCAGGGATTGTCCCCATTTTGGATGGGTTTTGTCTGTTTTTTGTTCCCGAAAACGTTCGGGTACCAGTTTGCTTTTCATGGTAAGAATTTAATTAATTCCACGCAGCTTTTTTTCCCAGGCCCAGGCATTGGCTAGTGTTTGCTCTACCGACCGTGAAGCTTTCCATCGCAGAACTTTGTTCGCACGTGAAGTGTCTGCCCATACCGCTTCTACATCGCCTTCCCGCCTCCCCGTGATTTTGTATCGTACGGGAACCCGGTTAACCTCCGTAAACTTTTCCACCAATTCCATGACTGAAATTGGTTTTCCCGTTCCAATGTTGAATACTTCGCAGGACCCATCCGGGTTGTGGCCGGTCATTCTTTCTAAAGCCGAGACATGGGCAGCGGCCAGATCTACTATGTCAATATAATCCCGCAAAGCCGTACCGTCCGAAGTAGAGTAGTCGTTCCCGAATATCCGGAGTTCTTCTCTCAGCCTTGCAGCTGTCTGCGTTATAAAGGGAACCAGATTATTGGGAACACCCCGGGGCAATTCTCCGATCAGGGCCGAAGGGTGGGCGCCTATGGGATTGAAATACCTTAAAATCACTCCTTTCAGACAGGGATGTGCCTTGACGGCATCCATCAGGATGTCTTCGCAGATCTGCTTCGTGTTCCCATATGGACTTTCGGCAGGTTTCCGGGGAGTATCTTCAGTCACCGGGAGGCTGTCCGGCTGTCCGTAAACGGTTGCTGATGAAGAAAATACAACAGCCCCACCATTATTTTCAACCATCACTTCCAGTAAGGTAATAAACGATAACAGGTTGTTGTGATAATACATCAGTGGTTTTTCCACACTTTCTCCCACTGCTTTAAACGCTGCAAAATGGATTGCCCCGTCTATGCGGTTCTCAGTGAATATTTTGCGTAAATCTTCTTTTTTACAACAGTCAATTTGATAAAACGGGACTTTTTGTCCTGTTATTTTTTCCACACCTTCCAGACATGTAGTATCTGCATTGGAAAGATTGTCTGCTACAATCACGCCATAACCGGCTTCAATCAATTCAACGGCTGTATGGCTTCCTATGAAACCCGCACCTCCCGTTATTAGTATGTTTTTCATAATGACAAAGATAGGGAAAAAAAAGGCTCCCCGCGGGGAGCCTTTGAACAAAATGTACACCGTACACTTACTTTTGTGCCTGGATAGCGGCCTGGGCAGCGGCCAGACGTGCTATGGGAACCCTGAAAGGCGAGCAGGAAACGTAGGTAAGTCCCATTTCATAGCAGAATTTGACAGACTGCGGATCGCCTCCGTGTTCCCCGCATATGCCGAGTTTGATTTTGGGATTTGTGGCACGGCCTCCGGTAATCGCAGTTTCAATCAGTTTTCCCACCGATTTTTCATCAATGTGCTGGAACGGATCAAAGGGCAAGATTTTTTTATGGATGTATTCGCCCATGAATGAGCCAATGTCGTCCCTGGAGAATCCGAATGTCATCTGAGTCAGGTCGTTTGTCCCGAAGGAGAAGAATTGTGCCGTTTTAGCCATATCTTCCGCTACCAGCGTAGCCCTGGGGATCTCGATCATGGTGCCGTACAGGTAATCAAAAGTGATCCCGAACTGATCCTGAACTTCTTTGTGTACGCGGTCGGCGATTACTTTCTGATCATCCAGTTCCTTAACGGTGACAGTTACCGGAATCATAATCTCGGGTTTGGGATTGTGTCCTTCCTTGATCAACTCGGCAGTTGCCGTAAAAATGGCACGGAACTGCATTTCAGAGATCTCGGGATAGGAAACACCCAGCCGAACACCGCGGTGTCCCATCATGGGGTTCACTTCGTGCAACAGTTCACCGCGTTTGATGATCTCTTCTACGGAGATGCCCAGTTCTTTGGCCAGTTCTTTTTGTTTATCGGCCGTCTGGGGTACAAATTCGTGAAGCGGCGGATCCAGCAGACGGAATGTCAGCGGCAGCCCGTCCATTACCCGGAGGGTTTCTTTGGCTGCGTTCTTTACGTATGGAGCCAGTTCGTGCAAAGCCAGTTTTCTTTCTCCCACGTTGTTTGAAAGAATCATTTTCCGGAGTTTTCCAAGAGGTGCTTCCGAATTCAGGCCGTAGAACATGTGTTCAATACGGAACAAGCCAATACCTTCAGCTCCGAAATTCAGTGCCATGCGGGCATCTTCGGGTGTATCCGCATTGGTGCGGACTCCCATGGTGCGGAAAGAATCCACCATTTTCATGAATTCCTGGAAACGAGGGTTCTCAGAAGCATCCATTGTATCAATGGCCTTATCGTATACAAATCCCCGCGTTCCGTTCAGACTGAAAACACTGCCTTCCCGGTATTGTTTGCCGTTAATGGTCA
>JAAYYL010000059.1 GCA_012515395.1 Bacteroidales bacterium | reverse complement strand
TTTCATAAACAAAAGAAGCGTTAATGGAATCAAACGGTTCCAACTGGTACGTACGTGAAACTTTATCCTGTGCAGAAAGCAGGGTCAATGAGATAAGAAAACAGGCGATCAATACAATTTTTTTCATAATAGATTCCGGTTAATTTGTTAAAGAAGCAAGTTCTATCATTCCTTCATATAACTGTTGATAATATTCTTTATTTAAACGTTTTGACTCCTTACTGGAAATATCTTCAGGAAGCATTTCAGAAAACTCGTCCGCCGAGCGGGGCATAATGGATTCCATGTTCATAAGGATTTCTTGTCTTTTGTAATCCGGAAGCTCGCGGGTATTGTATTCGATTTGTTGGGAAAGTTTTTGCATCTGGTCATAATAACAGGTATGGGATTCTCCTCCACAAGGATCAACATAGAATAAACTGCTTACGGAATCTTCTTTCAGGAATCGCACACCTATTGTAACCACAAGTAGAAGTAAGGCTGCCACCGATATGTATATCAAGTAATTATGTTTACGGGAATTACGCTTTTCCATTTTCTGCATAAAGCGCATTTCGTGTCCCTCGGGCAACGGTTCAGAATCAAAAAGCTCCCTGTTTTGCTGAATGAATGATTTTAATTTATCCATAATTTCTCTATTTCTTCCTGCAGTTTTTTTCGGCCCCTGCTGTACTGGCTCCTGACCGTGGAAGGCTGCAGTCGTGTAATCTGTGCAATTTCTTCAAAATCATAACCTTCAAATAGATAAAGGCTTAATATAGTCCGGTATCCGGAGGGCAGCGCGTTTAATTGTTCCCTGACCAGGCCTACCTGATGCTGTCGATCCTCTTCGGGTTCTTCATTAGTGACAGTCCGGACTTCCCTGCTTTCAAGCGATTCGGTGTTCACGTTCATCTGAAAGTCCAAAGAACGCAAGCGGTCTATGGCACCCCTTACCGCTACTTTTCGCAACCATGAATAGCAGGCTTTATTGTTTATAAAACGCATCTTCCCTCCCGTAAAGAGTTTGAGAAACGCATCGTGCATACATTCTTCCGCATCTTCCGGGGAACGTAAAATGCGCAGGCATGTGTGATAAATGGATTTGTGGTATTCCCGATACAGTACTGTCTGATCCATATTTTCCGCTATTGGGTGCCTTCACCTATATAAACGGATTGCCCTGCTTTTTGCTGCACGGGTTTACGGGATTTTTTTTGATGTGCGATCATCAGGTCCACTACTTTACCGTAACTTTCCACACCTTCTTCTTGTCCGTTGGCTTTCAGATATGCATCGTTTACCTGTTGTGAAACCTTGGCAAAAGAAGTGCGAAACGGCTCCCAGTAAGCACGGTTTTGATCCAGATCGTAAAGGATCCTGGGAGAAAGTTCGGAGATAATATCTTGATAATCTGAAGGGAACGCCTTATATACGGCATTCAGCACGTAATTGAGCGAATGGATCAGGCAGGAATATTTCAATTCCCTGTTTTGGGTATGCTCCGCTAAAAGATACGTCAGGAAATTGGCTTCGTTTTCCCTCATAAAACCTCTCACGTGTGCCTGTTCGTGTGCAATCAGCGCCGGTATCCAGAAAGCAGGCACGTCGTTGTTAATATTAGCTTCCACCGTCCAGGGAAAGAAAAAGCCCATGACAAAGGCATAGGACATACCCCTGGAAGCCATTACCGGTTTGACGGACGGATAATGCCCTCCTATTTTCAAACAGGTTGCCAGGGCCAGTGAATCGTAAGCGGAAGCCACTGCTTTTTTGATTCCTTCAAAAGTATAATCGGGGATCATCTTGCCATAGGAATCTCGCCCTGTGAAAGATGCGGCAAAATTAGCTCTGTGCGTGATATCTGCGGCCAGTGCAAGCAAGTCTTCCCTGGGAGCCGGTTCCACCCGATAATCCAGATGATCCTCCAAAGGAAGACGGTGGTAATTTAACCCGCAGGTTAAAATAAAGATTGAAACGGCATAAAGGGCCGTTACGGCCAGGTTCAGAAAGTATTTTTTCCAGGTTTTCCGGATCAGGGCTTTTACGGCAAAAAAAAGCAAAAAGAACACCAGCGCGTATATCATAAACTCGGCAAGTGAAAAAGGGATCAAAGACACGACCGTGGATAAAGCCTGGGCCATGTACCTGTAAACGAATCCGGAATAGAAACGGTCCATGCCTGCCGGAAAAAACCTGAACAGCAGCAACAGTGCCAGGCTAAAACCCAGAAAGATAAAAGGGATGCGAATTTTCCATTTTCCCGCCATAATGATTTACATGTGATTGTTTACAAAGTTACTATATTTGTGGTTTCTATATTATCAACATCATGAGAAAACGGATTTTCCTTCTACTAGCCATTCATTCATTTTTATTCCTTACTTTATCCGCTCAAAACCAAGAATTTCCACCACTATTGGACAGTACTGCAGTTAAGGAGCTCACCGATTCCCTGACTACTGTTATCAGTGACGGAGTCATGCGCATTTCTCCCCTTCGGATCCGGGACATCCGGCGCGATGACAGGCACCAGTCGCTGGTATTTCATTTTACTTCCGGACTGGCAGAATACCCGGTAAGGACTCAAAAAATCACCTCATTTTATGATGCCATCCGGTATTTCCTGCCCGATAAGTACAAACATTATTCCATCCGGGTTATGACAGATGATAAAAATCTGGAAGACCTCATTCCCGGTTATTTCAATCCCTTATACAATCCGCCAACGCGTAATCAGCTGGAAAACAACCGCAGGGATTATGACCGTCTGGTAAAAATCGACAAACGTCACCCCGCAAAAATTGAACCCAAAAGAGGCACTCCGGAAGAAATTGCACAGCAGATAAAGCTGGAAAAAAGACAGGCAGCCGTTAACCTGGCCAAACTGGAAGCCCAATCACAAATGAAGAAAGAAGCCAGGCAACATCGCAGACACCAGTGGCCGGAGCTGGGTCCCACACCGCTGATAACCCGGGAAAGCCGCCCTTACAATATCACCAACGGACTGCAAAACAAACACATAGCATTATGGCACAGCCACGGCCTTTATTACGATCAAAAACTGGCCCGTTGGGAATGGCAACGTCCCCGTCTGTTTCAGACTGTTGAAGATCTGTACACCATGTCCTATGTACTCCCCTTCCTGACCCCGATGCTTGAAAATGCAGGAGCTGTGGTCATGCTTCCGCGGGAACGCGATACCCAAAGTCATGAGATCATTGTGGACAATGATTCTCCCGAAAGCGGTTACAGTGAACAGGGAGGAACTTACCAATGGCGAACCGATGAAAAAGACAGCCGTGGATTTGCCCATAAAAAAGAAGTGTATACGCACTACGACAATCCCTTCCGCATGGGAACCTACCGCAGAATAGTCACCCACAATCCGGAATTGCGAAAGAATGCCGTGATGCAACCGGCATTTGCCGAGTGGGTCCCCGACATCCCGGAGGCCGGACGTTACGCGGTTTATGTTTCTTACGCAAGCCTTCCCATAAGTGCCAGGGATGCACAATACACGGTTCATCACAAAGGCGGATCGGATGTCTTTCTTGTGAACCAGCAGATGGGAGGAGGCACCTGGATATACCTGGGCACTTTTGCCTTTGATCCCGGCAGAAACTTGGAAGGACGCGTGACTTTGACCAATGCCAGCCGTGAAATCAACGCCGTTGTTACGGCAGATGCCGTGAAATTCGGAGGCGGGATGGGAAATATCGGCCGCACCGTTGAAGACAGTACCATATTGGCCTCGTACAAAAACATTACCATTCCACCACTGACAAGCCATTACCCGCGTTTTACGGAAAGTGCCCGTTACTGGCTGCAATGGGCGGGTTTTGCCGACTCGGTATATACCTATTTTGAAGGCACGAACGATTATACAGACGATTATACGTCCAGAGGAAGGTGGGTCAACGCATTGGCGGGAGGGTCCGTAAAACATCCCAACAACCCGGGCCTGAAGATTCCCATAGACCTCTCGCTGGCTTTCCATACAGATGCAGGTGTTACAAAAAACGACAGCATTATTGGTACACTGGCCATCTACACACGGGACAGTGACGGTACGGAGCTATTACCTACCGGACACAATCGTTTGACATCCAGGGATTATACAGACCTTGTACAAACACAGATAGTAAATGATTTGAGAGCTTTGTGGAACCCCGACTGGACCCGCAGGGGTATCTGGAACCGATCGTATTCTGAAAGCAGATCGGCACAAGTCCCAGCCATGCTGCTGGAGCTGCTTTCTCATCAAAATTTTTCCGATATGCGTTTCGGACTGGACCCGCGTTTCCGGTTTACCGTAAGCCGGGCCATTTACAAAGGAATGCTCCGTTACCTGAGCAGCACACAAGGATTTGATTACATAGTCCAGCCGCTTCCCGTAAACAGCATAGCCGTTGATTGCAAAGATGCCGGAAAAGCCATCCTGAGCTGGCAACCCACGGAAGATGTCCTGGAACCAACAGCCGGGGCAGAGGGTTATGTTGTATATACACGAAAAGGTGATGAAAACGCGGCTTTTGACAGCGGCTTCTACTCGGCGGACAATCGTGCGGAAATTGATATTGAACCGGGCGTACACTATAGCTTTCGGGTTACTGCAGTAAACCGGGGCGGGGAAAGCTTCCCTTCGGAAACGGTCAGCTTGTACAAGGTGCCTGCAGACGAAGAAAAAGGCAAAATTCTTATTGTCAACGGGTTCACGCGTGTCTCTGCCCCTGACAGTTTTGCTTCGGAAGACACGCTTTTTGCCGGATTCCAGGATTTCTCGGATCACGGGGTTCCGTATATCAATGACATCTCCTATGTAGGTTCCCAGTTTGAATTCAGCAGAAACAACGGTTGGGCAGATGACGATTCCCCCGGATTCGGGGCCAGTTATGCAGATTGGGAAGACAAGGTTGTCCCCGGAAACACATTCGATTACATCATTATTCACGGAAGAGCATTCGCCCGGGCAGGATACAGTTATGTTTCATCCGGCCTGGATGCATTTACCAATACCAATACCCACAACATCGGGGATTTTTATGCCCTGGACCTGATTCTGGGAAAACAAAAACAGGTAACCCGGGGAGGCACCCTCTCCGGACGCATAGACTTTAAGGCTTTTCCTCCTGCACTCCAGACTAAGCTTACACAGTATGCCGGGGACGGGAACAACATGCTGATCACCGGTGCATATACTACCAGCGATATCTGGGGAGGCTACCAGAAAGACAGCCTGGGACGGATCTTTGCACAGGAAGTACTCAAAGTCAAGCACCGCAGCAACCATGCCTCGCGTACCGGGGAAGTTATGACAGCCCCCTCGCCTTACAAAGCTTTTTATAATGAAGATCTTACAGGTGATCCGGTCTATTCCTTCCGTACCGAGCTGAACCGGGAAATCTATCCGGTTGAGTCCCCCAACGCCCTTGAACCGGCCTGTGAAGAGGCTTATACCATATTCCGGTACCTGGATAACCGGTTGAGTGCCGGAGTGGCTTACAAGGGAGAATACAACATAGTAGTTCTTGGGTTTCCGCTGGAAACACTGAAAACGGCACAACAGCAGGAAAGACTGGTGAAACAGTGTCTGGAATTCTTCGGAACTGACAAATAGTCATATTTTTCCTGCTTGGAATGGTTTTTGACACCCCGTAGAGTTCAAAAACCACAAGGATTTATTATGAAAAACAAAGGCACTATAGGGGTAACCACCCAGGACATTTTTCCAATCATTAAGAAATTTTTGTATTCAGATCATGAGATCTTTCTCAGGGAATTGATATCCAATGCAGTAGATGCAACACAAAAAGTCAAGGCGCTGGCTGCCAAAGGCGATATCCAAGGCGAATTGGGCGATCTGACCATCAGGGTCAGCGCTGATCCGGCAAAAAAGACGATAACCGTTTCGGACAAAGGGATAGGCATGACGGACGATGAAGTGGACAAATACATCAACCAGATTGCATTTTCCAGTGCCGGTGAATTTTTAGAAAAATACAAAGACCAGGCAAACAACATCATAGGTCATTTTGGATTGGGCTTCTATTCCAGTTTCATGGTGGCTAAAAAGGTGGAGATCATCACAAAATCATGGCAGGAAGGAGCACAAGCTGTCAAATGGACTTGTAAAGGAACCCCTGAATATACCCTGGAACCGACAGATAAAGAAGACAGGGGAACCGACATTGTGCTTCATCTCTATGCCGAACACGAGTCTTACGCACAGGAAAGCCAGATAGAAACGTTGCTTCACAAATACTGCAGTTTCCTTCCGGTGGAAATCGCTTTCGGAAAGGAAAAAGAGTGGAAAGACGGCAAAGAGGTCGTTCTTGACAAGGATAAGATCATCAATGACGTCAATCCCCTGTGGACCCGTATGCCCACCGATCTGAAGGAGGAAGATTACAAAGCTTTCTACAGCAAATTGTACCCGATGGCAGAAGATCCGCTTTTCTGGATCCATCTGAATGTGGATTACCCTTTCAAACTTACGGGAGTCTTATATTTTCCCAAGATCAAGGACAAGCTGGAAGTAACGCGGAACAAGATACAACTGTATTGCAACCAGGTTTTTGTGACAGACAACGTAGAACACATTGTGCCTGATTTCTTGACCTTGCTGCACGGGGTTATTGACTCTCCGGACATTCCATTGAACGTATCCAGAAGTTACCTTCAGAGTGATTCCAATGTCAAAAAGATATCAAACCATATAACAAGAAAAGTAGCTGACCGCCTGGAAGAGATTTTCAAAACCGACAGGCCGTCTCTGGAAGAAAAATGGGATAACCTGAAACTCTTTATCGAATACGGTATGCTCACGGAAGAAAAGTTTTACGACAGGGCGCTGAAGTTTTCCTTGTTGAAAAACACTGACGGCAAATACCTGAGCTATGACGAATACCAGACTCTGATTGAACCCGCCCAGAAGGATAAAGACAACAAATTGGTATACCTGTACGCCACCAACACCCAGGAACAGTATGCCTATATAAGTGCCGCCAAGGCAAAAGGATACGACGTGCTCCTGTTGGATTCCCCCCTGTGTGCCCACTTTGTCAACCTGTTGGAATCCAAAATGAAAGACGTCCGCTTTGTACGCGTGGATTCCGATACCCCTGAAAGACTGATCCCCAAAGAAGATTTGTCCAAACCGGACATGAGTGAAGAGGAAGAAAAAGAACTTCAGGAAGCTTTCCGGGAAGTACTTCCAAAAGACGTCACTTTTACGGTCAACTTTGAAAATATGGGACCACAGCAGAATCCCGTGATGATCACCCAGGGAGAGTGGATGCGCCGCTACCGGGAGATGTCAGCATTGGGAGGAGGCATGAACTTCATGGGGTCCATGCCTGAATCCTATTCACTGGTAGTCAATTTTGAACACCCAATTATTCAGAAGATCCGGGAATCTAAAGACAAAAACCTAATCAACCAGGTTTGCGATCTTGCCCTGCTGGCAAACAACCTGCTTAAAGGCGAACCCTTGAATACATTTATAAAAAGGAGCGTAGACTTACTGTAAAGGTTTTACCACTTCTACCAGTTCGGGAAGGTCCATGCCAATTTCCTGCAGGAATTCAATGCGCGGAACCCCGTTGGCATTCCAGCCTCTGCGTTTGTATACAGCATCCAGAAGACGTTCGTAACGGTCTTCCCTGAATTCACGTAACACACGGCGTTTTTCCTCCAGACTCATGGTTTGGGGATCAACGCCTGCTTCTTCTTTCAGTTGTTTGTCGTAACGTTCCTGCCTGGACAGGTACTCTTCTTCGGTCACGGGACCGCATGCCCGGTAAGGCTGTGCATCGTCTTTCCTTAAGCCGTATCCCATGCGGATATTGAATATACGCTGGAAATTGTAGACCCTTTCGGACATACGGATCAACTCTTCCTTGTCAAAATCCCTTCCTGTTACGGCTTTGAACACGGTCACGTAATTGTCCACATGCTCGGGCACTTTTGCCGGCTCGTCTGTCTGGGCATTATCGGCCGGCTCTATGTCGTTCCAGCACAATTTGCAGAATCCGGCCAATCCGAACCAGGTGCGGAACATGGGAAAATAATGGAGGGCTTCCGCTTTGTCTTCAAAAGTGGGGATCTGGTTATTGATCATATCCATAAATATCAGCCAGGCCTCATCGTGCTGCGGACCTTTGTTGGTCATGGCATACCCGCCCTGTTGTGCAAGAGATTCTTTGGAAACGTACATGGAATATTCCATCCCTTTGTTTTCCATAGCTATGTCTTTTAGGAAATCCGGATCTCCCCACCCTTTTTCAATGAACATTTCTTTCATCTTTTTCACACCCAGACCGGCCACCAGGCCAAACCCTTCACCACGCGCCAGCTGGTGCATGCATTCCAGGGCAGCCGGAGCGTTGCCCCAGTACAATTCCAGGCCTCCCGTCCGCTCTTTGTTCAAAATTCCGTTTTCCCAGCATTCCATAATGAAAGCCATGATATTGCCCCATGATATGGTGCAAATCCCGTAGGTGTCACAATAAAAATTTTCTTCCGCCACATACAAAGGATCAAAAATGGCCAGGTTGGATCCCAGGGCAGCTGCCGTTTCATACTCGGGTCCGTCAACCAGGACTTTTGAACCTTTATAGGGGCCGGTCCTTAATTCAAAATCATCTATCCCCTTGGAACACATCATGGTACAACCCAGCCAGCAGCCATCGGGAATTCCCTGGGAAAAGTGCTTTTTCCACACTTCCATATCAATTTTATGACAATCTTTATGATCACCGTACTTAAAATTCATTACCGGAAGCAAGTCGTATTTTTCCATAACACCCATCAGGTGTGCCGTTCCCACTTTACGCATCTGGCACTGGATATCATCCATATCGTTCATTTCTTTATTGAAACGTTTGCCTCTCTCCAGTATGGCCGGCATATCCACCACATTGTTCAAATTGCCTGAAACTTTGGGAATTTTGGCTACTATAGCCCGTACGTTTTTATGACGCATCAATGTTCCCAGGCCTCCCCTGCCTGCCTGTTTCAAACGAATCTTTTGCCGCTTGACATCATAAAACGAAAAATTAAGCATTCCCACCAAAGAGTGATCGGCTGCATGTCCGGTTGAAACAACAGATACATTCAGTTTGTCTTTTTCATTATCGGCAAACATTTCATGCAGTTCCTCCGCCAGAAGATGCGAATCTGTATGCATCCCTTCCGGAGGCGCGAAAAACTCCACTTCATGATCTACACCGTTGATATATACAATAACTTCGCGGGGAGCTATTCCCTGTACTTCCAGGGCATCGAACCCGGCAAATTTAAGGTGCGGCCCAAAATGGCCTCCGACATTCGAATCCACAACTCTTTCAGTCAACGGGGACAACCCAACGCAAATGCTTTTTCCGGAGCCGGCATACTGTGTTATCCCGCAGACAGGTCCGCCGGAAATAACGATCTCGTTTTCGGGATCACTCCATTTTGTTTGCGGTGTAACAGCATCCCAAAGCATCCTCAGTCCGTATCCTTTGCCTCCTACAAATTTTTCCTTTACGGAAGGATCTACGGGACGCACTTCTGTAGTAAATGTATCCAGATTTACATAAAGGCTTTGGTCTGAATATCCCTTGTCCAAAGGTTTCCATGTATAAGGGAATTTGGCCAGAACTGTACGGTTGCCGATTATTGCATTCATAAAAGGTGTTTTAGTTGTATATTTGTATTGCAAAAATAGCGAAAATGACCGTTATACAAAATATTGCATCGCACCTTAGTGTAAAAAAAGCGGGTATTGCAGGTGCCGGGGGACTGGGCTCCAACGTGGCAGCCGCACTGGTAAGAAGCGGTCTGGGTCATATTGTCATAGCCGACTATGACGTGGTAACGGAAGCCAACCTGAACAGGCAGTTCTTTTTTGCCGATCAGACAGGACAACGTAAAGTGGATGCACTCCGGGAAAACCTGTTGCGAATCAACAACCTGGCAGATGTTGAAGCACATGCCTGCAAAGTAACGCCCCGAAACGCCGGCTCTCTTTTCGGTTCATGTGACGTGGTCATTGAAGCTTTTGACCTTGCCAAAGAAAAAAAATGGTTTGCCGAGTGGATGATCGCGCATTTTCCCTTCAAACCGCTGATCATGGGTTCGGGAATTGCCGGATACGGCAGCCTGGAAACCCTGCGTATGCAAAGATCCGGCAATTTGTACATTTGCGGTGACCAAAAGGAAACAGAGCAAAAACTTGTACCTTTGCTGGCCCCCCGGGTAATCATGGTTGCCATGATGCAGGCCGACCTTGCCCTGGAACTTTTATTAAAGGATAAACCGTTGCCAGAACCATGACCATCACACTGAATAACCGCAAAGAGACTTTTTCCCCGCAAGAAATGAGCATAACCCGAATCATGGAGGAGAAATCGTTTCATTTTAAAATGCTTATCGTTAAACTTAACGGGACACTCATTCCCAGGGAATCCTGGCCCCTGACTGTTGTGCGCAACGGGGATCACCTGGATATCATTCATCTTGTCAGCGGAGGTTGAATTGGAACAATAACAAAAATATGAAAAGAATATACTACCCTATCCTTATCCTGTTGACTGCCGTATTGTCAAGCAGCCTGGTCACTTCCTGTATTTCCCTGGATCTTGATGCCATCAGCGGATCCACGCTGGTCTGGAATTCCGGATCCAACAATTATTTCAACAGGGAGGCTTACACGACCCTTCCCGGGCCAAAAAAACTGTTGATTGACGGAGAAGTTGAAGAAGAAACAGAGATCAAGCTTTCCCGGTTCCCGCTTAGAACCGTGACCGTAAAAGAAGCCGTTTACTGTCCGGAAGGCGATTCCATAGCCTTCAAGGGTGCTTTCCGTTACGACGGGTATGCCTTGTGCGATATCCTGAGTACCCTGAAAGTGGATAAGGCCAGCAAAGAAGATTTCTGGCCCCCGGTGGATATCTATATTGAAGTGCGGAATGACCGGGGTGATATGGCCGTCTTTTCCTGGGGAGAGCTCTTTTACTCGGCCAATCCATACGGAATTGTCATTGCCAAGCGCGTGACACGGGTAATTCCGGGTAAAACGGGAGAATTATGGGATCTGCCCGACCAAACCCAACTGGTGGTTGAATCGGACCTGATCTCTGAAAGAAATATCAAATCCCCGTCACGCATCACAATACGGTCCCTGAAAGGGAATTATATAGTGGACAGGGATCCGGCAGTCCTGGAAAACGATCCGTGCAGGCTTAAAGTAATGTCTTCCCCAGAGGATACATTGGCCGTGATAACGGACCTGAAAGACGATTTGCCCGTACTCAGCCACACCACCCTGTTTTACGGAAACAGTACCGGGTACAAACGGGTCAGGGAATTCCGGGGTCAACAGCTGAGCGGAGTGCTTGCTCCCTGGTTCCCTGCGAATGATTACCCTGCCATTCGCTCCGCAATGATGAGTGTTGCCGGAGTGGACGGATACCGGGCAGCCTTTTCCCTTGCCGAGTTGATCAACCGCAACGACCACCGCGATCCCCTGCTTGTCAAAGAAGACAATTCTTTTATTCTTTACGCGGCCGGCGATGCTTTTGCCGACCGATGCATTAAAGCCTTGGGTGAGATAAGGCTTGTAAATCCATAATAAGGTTATGAAAAAGATCATTCTCTTTGTCCTTATTCCCCTGGTGTTTTCTTTCGTGTCCTATCAAAACTCCGGTAAAGAGAACCGTCTTGTGGTATTTCACGCCGGCAGCCTTTCGCTGCCCATGAAAGCCCTGGCAGACAGTTTTACGGTCATGTACCCAAAAACGCAATTTCGTATGGAAGCGGCAGGAAGTGTGGATTGTGCCCGCAAGATCACGGAACTGGGTCGTTCCTGCGATATCCTGGCTTCTGCAGATTACCAGGTAATTGAAAAACTGCTGATCCCCGAACATGCATACATGAATCAGCCTTTCGCCGTGAACAGCATGGTTATTGCCTTTACCGACAGATCCCGCCGCGCCGATGAGATCCACTCCGGCAACTGGTCGGAAATACTGCTCTCAAAGGATGTTTTTTTTGGGCGTTCGGATCCCCATGCAGATCCTTGTGGCTACCGTACGGTATTAGTGCTGCAACTTGCTGAAGATTATTACAGGGACAAAACCGTAACCCGGCCTTTCAGAGTAAAGGATTTTACTGAAAAAGACCGGCGTTTTATCCGCCCCAAAGAAGTGGATTTGCTGGCCTTGCTGGGGAGTCAGTCTATTGATTATATATTCATCTACAAATCAGTAGCCCTGCAGCATAACCTTCGTTACCTGGAATTGCCGGAAGAGATAAACCTGGGGAATCATGAACTGGCATCTCATTATTCGCGCGCAAAACTGAAGATCCGTGGAAACAGTCCTGCAGATTCTGTGACTGTTACCGGGTCACCCATTGTCTACAGTTACACAATACCAAAAAATGCGGAGAATCCGGAACTGGCGAAAAAATTCGCCCGTTTCCTAATGGATCCGGAAGGAGGACAGAAAATCCTGCGGGCTATGGGCCAGTGACACACCGTACAACACCGCACGGTACAGTACCCCACGGCACGGCACGGCACCACACCGCACAGCACAGTTCCGTATCCGATCTGTTCCGGACCGTCACTTCTCCCACAAGACCGGGAAGCTTTTGTTTCTTGCCGAGGCGATCCGCTCTTGCTGACTGCTGGCGTCGCTGACACCACAAAAACGGGAAGCTTTTGTTTCTTGCCGAGGCTTCCCTTATCTTGTGGTGTCAGTGATCTCCCATCAGGAGCAGTTCCTGCCAGCAGCAGTGCATGCCAACAGCAACCTTGTAGATTGATTTACGGGAGGTG
>JAAYYL010000058.1 GCA_012515395.1 Bacteroidales bacterium | reverse complement strand
TAAAAGAAAATACCGAACAGTATTCCTAATACGATTCCAATGAGGATTTGCCAGTGTAATGCAAGTTTTATCTTACGCATTACGCAATGAAGCCAATGATTTCATTTTTTTCTACCATGCTTCCCTGGTTAGCAGATACTACTGCCAGCTTCCCTGATGCCAGTGCTTTTACGGGTTCCATTCCGTAATATGTCTGAATGTAACAAAGAATATCCCCTTCCTTGACTTTGGTCCCGACAACGGGTTCTTTTGATTCTCCTTCCGGTGCAAATTCCCATATGATCTGTCCCTTGGCGGCTGCCTGTACGGGATGGGCATTGGGATGTTGTTGCTGTATCTTTTCTACATCAATCCGGGGCATTTCCACTACCGGACGTTCCACCAGTTTGGGAGCTTTTGCTTTTTCACGGGCAGCTTCCAGGTCTTTCTGGAAACGCTCCTTGGCAATGCCGCTCTTGTAATCGCGGTATTGACGGTCGTGCATAGCCAGTTCAAAGAGGTCTTCATTATCCTTTCCAAAATCCCAGTTGTTTTCCTTCATCTCTTTCTTATACTCGTCCAGGGCATCGGGATACTGGCTTTGCGGATTGCCTGTAAAGAATTCTTTTTCCTGTTGTTTGCCCAACTCCATGATCTCGGGAGCCAGTTCTCCGGGAAGTTTTCCGGTATATCCCAGAATCATGTCCCAGGCGTTCTTGTCTATGGTTTTCCAACGTTCCTCTCCCTTGAGCATGTGCATGAGGTTCATCAGGGCAATGTTCTTGACATACTGGCTGAAAGGAGTTACCAGCGGGGGATATCCCAGTTTGGGCCATACGTATTCCACTTCCTGGAAAAGCATGGTCACCAGATCATCCAGTGTCAGTTCCTTTTTGCCTGCTGCCCTGAGTGACATGTTGATGGCATTATGAAATCCTTTCAGGTCTGCCATCATGGAGCCCATCATACCTCCGGGTAATCCGCACCCTACCAGGAGCGATGTCATTACCTTGTTTCCCGGATCTATGAACAGTCCCAAAAAGTCATCAATGAAGGACTGTGTCATGGAACGGGCTTCCATGTATGCTTTCATATTGATGTCCTTGACTTTGAATCCGGCATCTTTCAACATGGCCTGTACGGTGATCACATCCGGATGCACCATTCCCCAGCTGAGGGGTTCCATGGCCACATCCAAAACGTCAACACCGGCTTTGGCTACTTCCAGCATGGATGCCATGGAAAATCCGGGACCGGAGTGGCCGTGGTATTGTACTTTAATGTGAGGGTATTTGGTTTTTATCCCGTAGGTAAGTTTTCCCAGCATGGTAGGACGACCCACACCGGCCATATCTTTCAGGGCGATCTCGTCTGTTCCGAATTTTACCAGTTCATCTACAACCGATAAATAATAATCTGCCGTATGAATGGGAGAATGTGTGATACTTAAGGCAGCCTGGGAGATCATCCCTGCTTCCTTGGCGTATTTTACGGAAAGCTCCAGGTTCCTTGGATCATTTAATCCGCAGAAAGAACGGGCTATGTCAACACCCTGGGCTTTTTTCACTTTAAACATCAGTTGCCGTACATCTGCGGGAACCGGGAACATACGTATCCCGTTCAACCCCCTTTCCAGCATCTGTGTTTGTATTCCGGCCGCACGTAACGGTTTTGTCCACTCCCGTACAGCCACGTTGGGATTTTCTCCAAAGAGCAGGTTTACCTGTTCAAACGCTCCCCCATTGGTCTCCACCCGGTCAAAACATCCCATTTCCACTACCAGCGGGGCAAATTGCTTTAATTGGTGAACCATGGGTACGTATTTGCCCGATGACTGCCACATATCCCTGTAAAGAAGACAAAACTTGATTTCCTTATTCTTTGACATATCTTTTTCTTTATGTTGTTAAACCTGCAAATTTAGTTTATTTCCGGCACATTTGCATATAAGTTCCGGAAAAAATCAAATGAAAATATGTTTCGGAGTTATTCAGGCCAGCCGGACAAAGT
>JAAYYL010000057.1 GCA_012515395.1 Bacteroidales bacterium | reverse complement strand
TTTGCTTTTTTGTCCCGCACTTCCTGCAGACTGAATACGTCAATCATTTCATTAACCCTGAAACGAATGCGGTCTTTTGTAAGGCCATATACTCCTGCAATCATTCTCAGATTCTCCCGGACCGTTAGATTTGGAGCAACAGCCGTTTCCTGGGGAGATACATTGATCTTTTGTTTTATGTCCCGAGCCTCTTTTACCAGGTCTTTACCCATCACCCTGGCACTACCGCCGGAAGGCCTGATCAGACATGAAAGCATTTTAATGGTCGTGGTCTTACCGGCCCCGTTCAGTCCCAGCAAAGAGAACAATTCCCCGCGTGCAATGGACAAGCTCAGATTATCCACGGCAGTAAGCGCCCCAAATTTTTTTGTAAGGTTCCGTGTCCGGATCATAACACTATTTAGACTATTTTATAGTTTTTTTCGACAATAATATTACACCTTTTGAAAATATCTGCCAAACTTTGTTCAGATAATTTTTTAATACAGACACCATGAAGAAAACGTTTTTATTATCCGGCTTATTGTTATCAATGTGTTATGTACAGGCACAACCGTTTCCCCGGGAGCGTGCAAACTCAAAAGATTCCGCCTTTTTTGCCATTGCCGCTACTCCTCCCATGGGCTGGAACAGCTGGAATAAATTCGGTTGCAACGTGAGTGAAAAACTAATCAAGGAAATCGCTGATGCCATGTATCAGTCCGGGATGAAGGACGCCGGTTATCAATATGTGGTTATTGACGATTGCTGGCAGGTAGGCAGGGATGAAAACGGGAACATTCTGGCGGATCCGGAACGGTTCCCATCAGGAATGAAAGCCTTGGCGGATTATATTCATGCCAGGGGACTTAAATTGGGAATTTATTCATGCGCCGGCTCCCATACCTGTCAGGGCCGCCCGGGAAGTCGCGGCTATCAATTTCAGGATGCACGTCAATACGCTCAATGGGGTGTCGATTACCTGAAATACGACTGGTGCGCAAACCAGGGACAAAATGCAAGGGCTGCCTATAAAACCATGAGCGATGCTTTGAAGGAATGCGGTCGTCCCATCGTTTTCAGTATTTGTGAATGGGGTGAAAACAAACCCTGGGAATGGGGTTCCGGTATTGGGCATCTTTGGCGCGTAACTGCGGATATAAGAGACGTTTATCAATGTGTATTTGATTGGGGAGGTGTTGGTGTACTGGAAATCATCGATGTGATGGCAGATCTCTATCCCTATGCCGGACCGGGACACTGGAACGATGCCGAAATGCTGGAAGTAGGTAACGGCGGTATGACTCGGGACGAGTATATCACTCATTTTTCCATGTGGTGTATGTTGGCAGCCCCGCTTATGGCCGGTAACGATTTAAGATCAATGGACCCTCAGACCATCGAAATCCTGACCAATAAAGAAGCCATTGCCGTGAATCAGGATCCCCTGGGCAAACAGGCCCGACGTTTTATGGATATGGGGGATTACGAAATATGGGCAAAAGAACTGGTTAACGGAGACATAGCCGTTTGTTTTATGAACCGGTCGGAAGACGTATGGAAGTTGGACCACGATTGGCGTAAAAATGCCATGTATTTTATACGTACTGCAAATTTCAGGAGCAATACTTACACGGTACGCGACTTGTGGCAACACAGGGACATTGCAACAACAGACACAACCCTGAAAACAGATGTGCCACCACACGGTGTTTTGATGGTACGCCTGTCTCCCGTAAATTAAAAAAAGCACCCACGTTTTTTCGTAAGTGCTTTTGTCTGTGGCTCCTCATCAAGGACTTGAACCTTGGACCCCCTGATTAACAGTCA
>JAAYYL010000056.1 GCA_012515395.1 Bacteroidales bacterium | reverse complement strand
CGGTATTTGAAAGCCAGTTCAAAGCCGAGTCCTACAAAATCGTACATTTCCTGTACAGAGGCAGGGGCCAGCACGATGATCTTATAATCGCCATGTCCGCCGCCTTTTACGGCCTGGAAATAATCTCCCTGGGCAGGTTGTATGGTGCCCAGGCCGGGGCCGCCGCGTATAACATTGACAAGCAGACACGGAAGTTCCGCACCGGCCATATAGGATATTCCTTCACACATCAGGCTGATGCCCGGACTGGAAGAAGATGTCATGACTTTCTTCCCGCAGCAGGCACCTCCGTACAGCATATTGATGGATGATGTTTCGCTTTCAGCCTGAAGAACTACCATACCGGTGGTTTCCCAGGGCATTTCTTCCATAAGTGTCTCCATCACTTCGCTTTGGGGGGTTATGGGATAGCCGAAATACCCGTCCGCACCGTAACGGATTGCGGCCAGGGCAATGGCTTCATTCCCTTTCTTCAATAATTTTTCTGCCATAGTATTACTTTTGTTAAATTTTAACTTTGTATACAGTGATCACTGTATCCGGACAAACTATTGCGCAATTACCGCAACCTATGCATTTGTCCGGATGTTCCATGTAGGAATAGGGATATCCCTTACCATTTACTTTTTTGGCCAGGGCAATGGTCTGTGTAGGGCAATTGACTACGCATACACCACATCCCTTACATTTTTCTGTGTCTACTACAATAGCGCCTTTGAATGCCATATTATTTTATAATTATTAGTTGTTTGCTTAAAAATCTTACAAATGTATAGTAAAAATTTAAAATGCCTTACATTTTATCGGTTAAAATACAAAAACCCTTTCGTAATGCCCTCCAGGATCCTGTCCAGGCTAAGGAGTATAGCCAACAGAAGCAACGGTATCAGGATAACCATAACCTGCATATGGGCAGGCAAATTTTTAAACCAAGCTGCCAGTCGTTTTATCATGTTCGTGAAATCCTTATCCTGGCGTCAACGGTTGTCACATTATGTGCTGTTCCCAAAAGCGGGTTTAAATCCATTTCTGCAATTTCAGGTGCACAGGTGCACAATGCAGAGACTCTGACAATGGCTTCTGTGAAAAGGTCTTCGTTGACTCCTTCCTGTCCCCTGACTCCCCGGATCAGGCCGTACCCTTTCAGGTTGCAGATCATTTTCCGGGCTTCTTCGCGGGAGACAGGGCTTAAACCTGTGCTGATATCGCGCAGTACTTCCACAAATATGCCACCAAGACCGCACACTACGGTATGTCCGAATGAAGGTTCTTTTTTTGCCCCTATAAAAAGTTCCCTCCCGCTGAGCATGGATTGAAGTAATATTGAGGTAGTATCCTTTATAGTCATCATTTCCCGGAAATTGGACAGGAGTGTCTGTTTGTCAGTAACGTTCAGCCGGACCCCTCCGACATCCGATTTATGAACGGGTCCTACTACTTTCATTACCAGTGGAAACCCAACCAATTCCGCTGCTTTTATCAAGTCTTTTTCATTGTTTGCGGTGGCTTCCTTCGCGCGCGGAATCCCCGCAGCATCCAGCAGTGCGCTTACCATGTGAGGAGGAAGATACCCTTGCGGGGCATTGTCGATAATATTACGGATGGTTTTTTGATCCATCGGGGGAAAGTGGACTTCTTCAGGAACCGGGGCGGAAGTGTTCAGTACCCTGGCTAGGGCGGATCCAAAAACAACTTCGTCGGGGAAATAGAGCCTTCCTTTTTTCTGAAACTCCAGGATTTCTTCCCGGACATTCAGAGCTGAAGGAAATATCGGATATACGGGTTTGGTACATTCAGACATTTTTTTGTCCAGCAGATCGTATACGTCAAATACGGGAGTTAATCCGGGTGAACCGAATATAACAGCCATCCCGTCCATTTCGGGACAGTCGTGTTCCACAAAATCAATAATATCTCCCAGTTGTTTTGCCGTACCGGTAGCCAAAAAATCTATGGGATTGGCCGCCGAAGATCCGGGAAACAGTTTTTCCAGTAATTTTTTCCCTTTAGTGCTGTCTATGGGCGGAACATTTATCTTGTTTTCCGAAAGTACATCTGTAAGCATTACGGCCGGTCCGCCTGCGTGGGTAATGATACACATGTTTTTCCCTTTTGGAGTGCCTTTTAATAAGATGCATGCTACGGTCAGAAGTTGGTTCCTGCCGTTGCAACGTATGATCCCGGCTTTTTCAAACAGTGCGTTAACGGCAGTATCCGGACTTGCCAAAGCACCGGTATGGGAAGATGCGGCGCGGCTTCCTGCTTCTGAAGATCCTGCTTTTATGGCAGCGATCCTGGCTCCTTTTCGGTACAGGGAAGCGGCATGCTTCCATAATTTGAGCGGCTTTTTAATGCTTTCCGCATAGATCAGTTTTACGGGGGCACTTTGTCCTGGAACATAACTCTGATCCAAAAATTCCAAAACTTCCTCTACACCTATCTGCGCCGAGTTGCCTACAGAGAAAACATTGGCAAAGGGAATGCCCAGTTGTACGGCTGCGTCAATTATGAAGAGTGCCGTAGCCCCCGATCCCGATATCAGGTCTATGCTGTCCGGAACAAAACGGGGAATGGGGGAAGTAAAAACGCCGGCATAATGCTCGTTCATGTACCCCACACAGTTGGGACCTATGAGCGTAGCATGGTATTGATCTGCCACCTGGCGAATTTTCTTTTCAATTTGTGCCCCTTCAGGACTTTCTTCCGAAAAGCCTGCGGAAAAAATTATAATCCCTTTGGTGTGTTTTGCAGAACAAAGCACTTCTACGGTCTGCAGGCAATAGGCAGCCGGAATAGCCAGTATGGCTACGTCTGCCTGAGGAACATCCTCCACCCGGCGGTAGGAGGGCAATCCCTGAATATTATCGGCTTTGGGATTGACAACATAGAGCTTGCCCGGATAACCGGTATCTTTTAAATTTTTTAATACTTTGCCTCCGGGTTTCTGGAAGTCATCGGAACCTCCAACGACAACAATGCTTTCAGGATTCAGGAATTCTTCAGTGATCATCAAAATTGCTCGTTTATCTTACAAAGGTAGCAATTTGTTTGCCAATTTATCTAAATTTGTACCCTCATTAAAGAAGGGTAACATGATAATAATTGCAGACAGCGGATCCACAAAAGTAGCCTGGAGAATTCTTCATAAGGACGGTACGGTCCAGGCCATACAAACCATTGGGATCAATCCTTTTTTTGTGTCTGAAGAAGACATATACCAGACTCTGGAAAATAGTTTGAGACCGGGTATCAAGGGGAATGTGGAACAGGTGTTCTTTTATGGAGCCGGGGTAGCCGGAAAAGATAAGATCGATATCCTCACCCGTTGTTTCAAGAGGGTGTTTCCGGGATGTGAAGTGGAGGCAAACTCGGATCTTTTAGCTGCAGCCAGATGTGTATGCGGCCATGAAAAAGGAATTGTGGCCATTCTGGGAACGGGAGCCAATACGTGTTTCTACGACGGGGAGAAAATTGCTGACAACGTACCGGCATGCGGGTACATATTGGGAGATGAAGGCGGCGGTGCGGTACTCGGCAAAAAATTCATCTCGGATTACTTAAAAAGGATGTTGCCCGAAGACTTGCGCGAAGCGTTTGAGAAACAATACAAACTGGGTCTTTTGGATATTATTGAGAAAGTATACAGGCAACCCATGCCAAACAGATTCCTGGCATCGTTTACCTTATTCCTGGGAGAACATCAGACCCATCCTTACGTACAGGATTTTCTGGCGAAAGCTTTTGATGAGTTCTTTTTGCGCAACATCATACATTACGATTACAAAACGTATCCCGTAAATATTGTGGGATCGGTCGCCTTTTATTTCAAGGAACATGTTGAAGCTGCCGCAGCCCGTAACGGAATGAGAATCGGGAAAATTGTACGTACACCTGTGGAAGGATTGGTAACTTATCACAAGGATTTGATCAGTAAACAGAAATGATACAGAATATTACTGAACAGGCGTCCCGGTACGATCGCCTGGAAAAAATGCCCGTTAGGGAATTGTTGGAGAATATTAACCGGGAAGACCATACGGTTCCGCAGGCAGTGAAACCTTGCATACCGGATATTGAAAAACTGGTAGAAGGCATAGTCCCCCGAATGAAAGAAGGTGGCAGGCTGTTTTATATAGGTGCGGGGACAAGCGGAAGGCTTGGAATACTTGATGCATCCGAGATTCCGCCTACCTTCGGGGCACCCTATGACCTGGTAATCGGCTTAATAGCCGGAGGAGATACGGCTATCCGAAGGGCGGTGGAACAGGCAGAAGACAGCATGGAAGCAGGCTGGGAGGAATTGTTGTCTTACCATATTGGAGTAAATGACGTTTTGGTGGGAATTGCGGCTTCTGGAACAACTCCTTACGTCATTGGTGCTTTGCGCAACGCCCGCCGGCACGGTTTGCTGACAGCCTGCATAACATGTAACCCCGGTTCGCCCGTAACACACGAAGCCGAGATACCCATTGTGGCGGTGGTCGGTCCCGAGTTTGTTACCGGATCTACCCGTATGAAATCCGGCACGGCTCAGAAACTGATCCTGAACATGATTTCCACTGCAGTAATGATACGGATGGGTCGTGTTTCCGGCAACAAAATGGTGGATATGCAGCTGACTAATGCCAAACTGGTTGACAGGGGTACAAAAATGATCATGGAAGATACCGGTATTGAAGATTACAATCAGGCACATGCACTTTTGATGAAATACGGAAAGGTTCGGCTGGCAGTGGAAGCCTACAAAAAAGATCAGAATGTTTGAACCCCGCTATAATTCGGAATTATTGCAAAAAGCCGTTGATGCCTTTTCCCGGCTTCCCGGGATAGGACCGAAATCTGCCCTTAGGCTGGCTTTATATTTGCTTCGTCAGCCTATGGAAGAAGCAGATAATTTGGCAACTGCCGTTACTGATTTGCGTCATAAAGTGGTGTATTGTTCCGAATGCCGTATGATATCGGATGCTCCCCTTTGTCCGGTATGCTCCGATCCCAAAAGGGACAAAGGGATTATTTGTGTGGTGGAAAATGTCCGGGACGTCATGAGCATTGAACATACCGGCCGTTACAAAGGACTATATCACGTATTGGGAGGGATCATTTCTCCCATTGACGGAATAGGTCCTGCCGACCTGGCAGTGGAACCTTTGATGGAAAGACTCCAAAAAGGGAACGTCAGGGAAGTGATACTGGCTTTAAGTACAACTATGGAAGGAGAAACCACGTGTTTTTACCTTTTCAAGAAGATGTCCCATTACCAATTGAAAATTACGACGATTGCCCGCGGCGTAGGCTTTGGCGATCAATTGGAATATACAGATGAACTGACTTTGGGAAGATCCATTGAAAACAGACAACTCTTTAAACCTGAATAACCAATTTCCCTACTTATGGAACATACATTTCCCCTTTCCTGGCTGTTGACGGCTTTTGCAGTGTATACGGCCCTGCTTTTCCTTGTGTCGTGGATCACCTCACGAAAGGCCGACAGCAATTCCTATTTCCTGGGCAATAAAAAATCTCCGTGGCCCATTGTGGCTTACGGTATGATCGGGACGTCCATCAGTGGTGTTACCTTTATCTCGGTACCGGGTAACGTAATGAACGAGAATTTTTACTACATGCCCCTTGTACTGGGATTTGTAATTGGTTATGTGGTTATCGCAAAAGTGCTGTTGCCCCTGTATTACAAGATGAATGTCACTTCCATTTATTCTTATCTGGAAAGCCGGTTTGGGTTCAGTACTTATAAAACGGGAGCGGCCGTTTTTATGGTGTCGCGCGTTTTGGGTGCTGCCGTGAGAATCTTTATGGTTGTGCTTGTCTTGCATACGTTCCTGCCTCCGGGATCAGTTCCGTTCTGGATAGTGGCTGCGGTTTTTATGTTCCTCATATTTCTCTATACGTTCAAAGGCGGTGTCAAAACCATTATATGGACCGATGTGTTACAGACAACGTTTATGCTTTTGGCTGTAGTCCTTACGGTGATTAGTATTGCCAACCGGATGGATTGGACATTGGGTGAAATGACAAAAGCGGTAACGGCAACCGATTATTCCAAATGGTTCAACTGGGACTGGAGCGCGTCAAACAATGCTGTTAAGCAGTTTATCAGCGGGATTTTCATAACCATTGTAATGACGGGGCTTGACCAGGAGATGATGCAAAAGAACCTGTCCTGTAAGAATATTGAATCGGCACAAAAGAATATTTACACAACCAGTATCACACTGGTATTGGTAAATATCCTGTTTCTGTTCCTGGGTGCCGTGATGGCCATTTTCGTAAGCCAAAGGCTGGGAGGTATGGAAGGCATAGGTTTGGCAGATGCTGCCGGTGTGTTCAGCAAAGCACAAACTGACAAGCTTTTTCCCGTGATCGCTTCCCAGTACCTGGGATTGGGTGTGGGATTATTCTTCATCATAGGATTGATCTCTGCCTCCTATCCGAGTGCCGGAGGGGCATTAACCTCCTTAACTACATCTTTTTGCATTGATTTCCTGGGTTTCAACAAAAGGAATGATATGGCTCAGGCCAGGAAAGACAGGATCCGCAAGATCACGCACGCCTCGTTTGCCGTGCTTTTTTTCTTGATAATACTGATCTTGTACGTGGTAAACAACCAGGCCATAATAAACCTGGTATACCTGCTGGCCGCTTATACTTACGGGCCGTTGCTGGGCTTTTTCTTCTTTGGGATTTTGACAAAATACCGTGTTCGTGACCGGGTAGCTCCTTATATAGCTTTGTTGTCACCGGTCCTGTGCTATCTGACGGATCTGGCACTTAAAACGTGGTTTGATTTCGGGTTGGGATTCACCATATTAATTGTCAACGGATTACTTACATTCTTCGGGATGTGGCTCTTCCGCGAAAAATCAACCGGAATGGCAAACTGATGTTTGTTTGAAAAAAAAAGTTACATTTGCAAAAATTATTCTCTAAGAGCAAATGCCGGACGGTTAAATAACCATATAATCCCTCGCTTGCAAGGACTTTAAAAACATGGGTATGCATATAAGTATAAAACATACAGGAAGTTCAGGGGCCTGCTGGCGAATTGCTCATAAAGTCAGATCAAAGCCGCGAAGTAGAAGGTAAACGTTTGCAATCGAATGTTTAACCTTTCAATCTTCGTATCATGATCGAAATTTTTTACAAATCAAAAGGACAAATCTTAAGCGACACAGAAGTAAAGATCCTGGATAAACTGGGATTGGATGATGTTTTATGGATTGATTTGCACGATCCTACGGGAGAAGAAAAAAGAGCGGCCGAAGAATTTCTGGATACTACCTTGCAAAGCAGGGCGCAGGCAGAAGAAATTGAATCTTCTTCCAGGTATTTCGAAACCGAGACAACCATATTTGCCAATACAAACTTTTTGATTCCGGGTCCGGACGATTATTCATCCGAACCGGTTTCTTTTATATTGTCTGAGAGCATTCTGGTTACTTTGCGCCATACTCCCTTAAGAACATTATCCGAAGTTCAGCGAAAACTGTTGAACAATTACAGGTTGTTTCCTACCGGATATCATATCATGGTGAGCATTCTGGAAAACCGGATTGATGTGGATGCAGACCTGGTAGAAATCCTTTCAAAAGAAATTTCTCAATTGTCCAGACGTATTGATCTGGGTGAGTCCATGGGTGAAAATTTTCTGCTGGATGTGAATCAGCTGCAGGAGAACACTATGGTGATCCGGGCCAACGGCGTGGATAAACAAAGGGTTTTATCGGGTATTCTTAAAAGCGATAAATTTCCAAGGGATGTTTATTCCAAACTGGAGGTGCTGAACAAAGACGTGGATTCACTGATACATCATGCCAATTTCAGTTTTGAAAGACTGGAATACCTGCAAAATACGGCATTGGGTCTTATTAACCTGGAACAGAACAAATTGATGCGGGTTTTTACATTCGTATCCCTGTTGCTTATGCCTCCTACTCTGATTGCCAGTATTTACGGTATGAATGTGAAGTTGCCTATCATTTCCGAACACAAATGGTGGGATTTCGCGGTGTTGCTTTTCCTGATGCTGTTGACCGTTGTTATGTCCATATGGTTGTTCAAAAAAAGAAAAATGATCAAATGAAACCCGGATTGGCTTTTAGTGAAAGAATCGCTTTTTTAAGAGAAGCTTCGTATTTGGCTGAACCTTCTATAAGTGTTGAGAGAGCCCGGATCCTGACGGATTTTTACAGGAAAAACGAAGGCAAATATCCCGTTCCCGTATTGAGGGCATTGTCTTTTAAAGAATTATGTACAAAGCAGTCCATTTATATAGGAGACTTCGAATTGATAGTAGGGGAGCGGGGACCCGGTCCCAAAGCCGTACCGACATATCCTGAATTGACTTGTCACAGCGAACAGGATCTCCGGATCCTGAATACCAGGGAGCGTCAACGTTATGCTGTTTCCGAAGAAGATATCCG
>JAAYYL010000055.1 GCA_012515395.1 Bacteroidales bacterium | reverse complement strand
ATCTTTTTCATGTGAGATATACTTATTAAGTTGTAGTAAGCGAAAATAATCCTGCAAAGGTAATCATAAAAGACAAGAAAAAGTTTTCCGGTGAAGGCTTGTCAGGCCATATTCCAGGATGGCTTTTTTGTGTTTAACGGTAGGGTACCCTTTATTGTCTTTCCATCCGTATTGGGGATACAGCAAATCCTGTTCCATCATGTACTCGTCACGAAATGTTTTAGCCAGAACAGAGGCTGCTGCAATGGCAGCATATTTACGGTCGCCCTTTACAATACAGCGGTGGGGGATTACCGGGCTCAACATGGGCTCGCCGCCTTTAGGATGGTACGGATAAAAACGGTTCCCGTCTACCAGAATAAAATCAGGAACAATGATTAGCTTGTCCAGGGCCCGGTGCATAGCAGTTATTGATGCTCTCAGAATGTTCCATTGATCTATCTCAAGGGGAGAGCAACAAGCTACACCCCAGCTGACGGCCGTTTCCAGGATGTGATCCCTTGCTTCCAGACGTTGTTTTGGACTCATCAGCTTAGAATCCTGCAATAAAGGATCATTGAACCCTGGAGGAAGAATTACCGCTGCGGCATAAACCGGTCCCGCCAGGCATCCCCTGCCGGCCTCATCGCAGCCGGCCTCTTGTCTGTCCGCCTGAAAATGGGGAAGCAAAGGAAAATACATATATACAAAGGTAAAGGAAAAATTATTACCTTTGTCGCCCTGTATTATCCCGTAAAACAACAAATAAACATATTGACTTAATGAAAACTTATACTACAGAACAACTTCGCAACGTGGTACTGATGGGTAATACCAAATCCGGAAAGACCACCCTTGCCGAAGCCATGATGATGGAAGGCAAAGTGATTGACCGCCGTGGGACTGTTGAAGCCAAAAACACCGTATGCGACAATACGGAAATTGAACAATTGTATCAGAGATCCATTTATCCTACGCTTTTCTATACAGAATACGAGGATCATAAATTGAATTTCATAGATACTCCGGGCTCTGACGATTTCATAGGCGGTCTGATATCTGCTTTCAGGGTAGCTGATTCAGGTGTAATGCTTGTTAACGGACAACACGGCGTGGAAGTGGGAACGGAAATTTTCTCCCGTTATGCCGAAAAGCATAACAAACCCCTTTTTCTTGCCGTCAGCCAGCTGGATCATGAAAAAGCCAACTGGGATGCCTGCCTGGATTCATTGCACGAAGCTTTTGGCAACAAAGTATGTCCTGTTCAGTTCCCCATAGAAGCAGGAGCCGGATTTAATTCCTTTGTTGATGTAGTAAAAATGAAAATGTATCGTTTTAACGATGCAAACGGAACTCGTGAAGAACTGGATATTCCGGCTGAATACAAAGAAAAGGCCGAATCCATGCATTCTGAATTGGCGGAACGCGCTGCCGAAGCCGACGAGCCGTTGATGGAAAAATTCTTTGAGAACGGAGCCCTGACTCCGGATGAGATCATACAGGGTTTGATCATAGGATTCAGCAAATGCGAGATCATGCCGCTTGTCATTGTTTCCGGTAAAAAAGATATTGGGGTGAAACGTTTGATGGAACTCATTACCCTTATCGCTCCCCATCCGGGACTGACAAGCAGCAAAACCGTATCCGGTGAAGAGGTTCCCTGTGACGTAAAAGGGCCCCCTTCCCTGTACATATACAAAACAACACAGGAACAACATCTGGGCGACGTTGCATTTTTCCGCGTTATGTCAGGCAAGATCACCGAGTCTCAGGATCTGATCAATGCCAATAATGGCGGCAAGGAAAGGATCTCGGGTCTTTTTGTGGCAGCCGGTAAAAAACGTGAAAAAGTCACTGAACTGGTAGCCGGGGATATGGGTTGTACAGTAAAACTGAAGAGTGCCCGTTCCAATCACACACTCAATGGTAACGGAAAAGATTGGGAATTTGAACCCATCTCATTCCCTCCCGCCAAATTCCGCACAGCCATTAAAGCCAAATCGGAAAAGGATGACGAAAAACTGGGTGAAATTCTGAACAAAGCCTCTGCCGAAGATCCCACCATAGGAGTGGAATATTCCAAAGAACTCAAACAAGTTATCGTTAGCGGACAGGGTGAACACCACATCAATACCCTTAAATGGCACATCAACAACACCCATAAAATGGAAGTGGATCTGATTGCACCCAAGATCCCCTATCGTGAAACAATTACCAAAATGGCTGCGTCAAGCTACCGCCACAAAAAACAATCCGGAGGTGCCGGTCAGTTTGGAGAAGTACATTTGCTTATTGAACCGTTTGTTGAGGGAGCTCCGGAGAACAACCGGTTTAAAGTAGAGGGGAAAGAATTGGTTCTCAATATAAAAGGAAGGGAAGATTACGATATGGACTGGGGCGGAAAACTCATCTATTATAACTGTATAGTGGGCGGCTCCATTGATGGTCGTTTTATGCCTGCCATTCTGAAAGGGATCATGGAAAAAATGGAAGAAGGTCCGCTGACCGGTTCTTATGCCCGTGACATCAAATGTTTTGTATACGATGGGAAAATGCACCCGGTAGACTCCAACGAGATCTCCTTCAAACTGGCCGGAAGGAACGCCTTTAAAGACGCCTTCAAAAAAGCCGGACCCAAGATCATGGAGCCCATTTACATGGTAGAAGTTCTTGTTCCCTCGGACTGTATGGGAGATGTGATGAGCGATTTGCAGAACCGCCGTGCCCTCATTGAGGGAATGAGCAGTGAAAAAGGCTTCCAGATCCTGAAAGCCAGGGTTCCCCTTGCCGAGTTGAACAAATACTCCACAACGCTCAGCTCCCTGACTTCCGGTCGTGCCAGCTT
>JAAYYL010000054.1 GCA_012515395.1 Bacteroidales bacterium | reverse complement strand
CGCAAGAGTTTCCACTTCCTGAACAACCATGAACGAAACTCCATAGTCAGGATACTGAAACAGAAAGCAGTTAACGACGAACAAATCCGTCGGTGTTTGTGGCTGGAAACGGCCGGCAAGTGAGCGGACCTCCAAAAATGGGTATCTGTTCAGGAATGGAACCTCTTTCCAGGTATAGATCATCTGTCCGGGAATGTGTATTTATCCAAGAATGGGACATCTGTTCAGGAATGGAACTTCTGTCCACAGTTTTGTTCTACCAAAACTTGGAAATCTTGGAAATGTGCCCACTCTACCCGGCCGCCCTTACATCATATACGGATACCGGTAGTCGTCGGGGCTGACGAAGGTTTCCTTGATGGTTCTGGGATTGACCCAGCGAATGAGGTTGTATTCGCCGCCCGCCTTGTCGTTGGTTCCGGAGGCACGGGATCCGCCGAAAGGCTGGAGTCCTACGATAGCACCTGTGGGTTTGTCGTTGATGTAGAAGTTCCCGGCAGCGTACCTGAGTTTTTCACACATATGTGCGGCGGCTATGCGATCGGTGGAGAAGACGGCTCCTGTCAGTCCGTAGGGCGATGTGGTATCACACAAATCCAGGGTTTCTTCCAATTTGGAGTCTTCATAGACATAGACACATAGTACCGGTCCGAAGATTTCTTCTTCCATCAATTTGAAACGGGGGTTGGTTGTTTCAACGATTGTAGGACGGATAAAATACCCGGCCGATTTGTCGCATTGACCACCGGCAATGATTTCCGCTTCAGGGGAATTCCGCGCATAATCAATATAGGATTTGATGGTGTCGAAGGCCTTCTCATCTATTACGGCATTCATGAAATTTCCGGCATCTTTCACATCGCCCATTTTAATATCCTCGGCAAGTTCACACAAGCACTGCTTCATTTCACCCCACAAAGACCCGGGCACGTACATGCGGGAAGCGGCACTGCACTTCTGACCCTGGTACTCAAAGGCACCGCGGATGGCATTGATGCAGACATCTTGAATATTTGCCGAGGGGTGGACAAAGATGAAGTCTTTTCCTCCGGTTTCCCCAACCAGACGGGGATAAGATTTGTACCTCGAAAGATTGGTGCTGATCCGGGTCCATAATCCGTTGAAGGTGCCGTTGGAGCCGGTGAAATGAATGCCTGCCAGATCCTTGGAATCCAAACATGTGTTGCCTATGACGGATCCCTGTCCGGGGATGAAGTTGATGACACCGGCGGGCAATCCGGCTTCCATAAAGACTTTCATCAGGTAATAATTGGACAGGACAGCTGTAGAGGCCGGTTTCCAAATTGTCGTATTGCCCATCATTACAGGGGCCATGTTCAAATTGGAAGCGATGGATGTGAAATTAAACGGGCTAACGGCCAGGACAAAACCTTCCAACGCCCGGTATTCCATGCGGTTCAGCTGATTGTACGCAGATTTGGGCTGCATTTCGTAAATACGCCCCGCGAAACCCACGTTGTATTTCAAAAAGTCGATGGCCTCGCAAACGGCATCAATCTCGGACTGATATATATTTTTGCTTTGGCCGAGCATGGTGGCGGCGTTGATCACCGGACGGTAGCGGGACGAGATCAAATGGGCAGCCTTAAGCAAAATGGAGGCTCTGATGGTCCAGGTCATGTCTGACCAGGTTTTCCGTGCTTCAAGAGCTGCGCTGATGGCCATTTCCACCTGGGCCTTTCCTGCTTTATGATATTTTGCAATTACTTTACTGTGATCATGGGGCATTCTGATTTCTCCCAGATTCCCGGTGCGGACCTCCCTGCCTCCAATGATCAGGGGAATCTCCACTACAGTTTGGGATTGTCTTTCTAGTTCTTTGTCCAAAAGAAGCCGCTCAGGACTACCTTGCAAATAAACAAGAATCGGCTCGTTCTGAGGTAACGGGAAATTGTAAATTGCGTTGTTCATGATATGTATTTTAAATAATTAGCGAATTGCAAAATTATGCAATTCGCTATCAAGTTCATAAATTTTCAATAAGATTTGGAGGATTTTGCTATTTTCCTGTAGAAATCTTTTGGGTCATTTCTTTGAAAAACGGATCACACAAATCGTGCAATTCTTCGAAAGTCTCCATCAGCTGTATTCCTTCCGGTGTTAAGGTTGTGGTTCCTCCGGCAGGCCCTCCCTGTTGCGTTTCCAGAATGGGATAGCCTAATCTGTCCTCTATGGCACGTACTTTATCCCAGGTTTTCCTGTAACTCAGATCCAGCTTTTTAACAGCATGTTTAAAAGATCCTGTTTCCTGTATGGTTTTCAACAACCTGTATTTTCCGTCCCCGAAAATACTCACACCATCCTGATCCTCGATCCAGAATTTGTATTTAAAATGCAATGGGTTCATGATGTTTGTTTTTAGCCAATGCTTTCCCGATGCAATTTAAAAAATTCTAACCAAACTTCACTATTGGTTCAAAAATGCCGGTGGCTATTCCATTAAGCGACCACATAAGCGCTCCAGTAATGAGGACTCCCGGAAGAACTCCAATAAGGAGGACTCACTTAGCACTCCCTCTGATGCAGATAATCCTGTTGTGTTGAGAACATCCAATATATTGTGTGCGGTAATGCCCCAGACTGCCATCAGGGGCGATTTTTTGAGGAGGCATACATTTACTATACTGGCTCAAAACTCCTACATCAAGGGCGCTTTTGTTGGAGAGATTACATATTCGGCTCAAAACACCTATATTAAAGGTACTTATCTGCAGAAGCGTGCCTGGTCAGACCTAAACCAACCCCACCAGATACGTTTT
>JAAYYL010000053.1 GCA_012515395.1 Bacteroidales bacterium | reverse complement strand
TTTTCACGCATCCTTTCCTGGTATGTGTTCAGGCGTTGGGTGCCTTCCATTTTGGCATACAGAGTAAGCCAGTCGTCGGCAACGGTCAGATGGGCGTCAAACCAGGGGAATACTCCAAAATTATTCCCGTCAGGTCTGAGCAGGTACCCGATCTTCACTCCTGCACCAACTTTATACCTGTGGCCGCTCCAGAGTATATGCGGAAAAACGTGAAGTACGGCCCGGGAAGCGGAAATTCCGTCCACGGTCCACCGATTGCTTACAAACTTTGCTGAAGCTCCTATGTTTATTGAAAAACCTTCAGCCAGGCAATGTCCTGTAGAGGCTTCAATATCCAGGATGTTTTCCCGAATAACAGGCAGGCTGTCAAAAGGACCCAATATGGTGTTCTTGGCATGCCTGTACCCTGATTTCCAGTAATAATGCCAGGACCCGGGAGTATTGTTAAGGGAATAAGTCTCAATTTCAACGCCGGTGTTGTAGTAATTCTGCCTGTCCAGTCCCGGCATCGAAGAAAGTATGTCAAAATCGGCATAAGTGTTGTTCTGATGTTCTCCCAGCCCACGTATACGGAACGTATTGTTCTTTCCCCTGTGTTCCAGTGTAAAAGACCCTTCTGTTGCCGCGCGTGTATCCTCATCCAGCAGTGAACGGTGACGTGCCTGTATACCGGCAAACCAATCCGATCCTAAAGGTGTGTGCAATATGATATCGGCTCGTGGTGTCCACGGGTAACCGGTTCCCAGGTTGATGTACCCAAAGTGTCTGTCCGGCGTCTGAAAAGTCTTGACGGTTGCCGATGGCAGGGGCGTGAATTCATACAAATTGAACAGTGGCTTGTCAAAAATACTGTATTGAAAGGAGGTGTTCATGGTCAGCACGGAATCCGGTACAGACGTATCCAGCATGGGTTTGGTGACTTCTATCAGCTGGGCATCGTACAGACGTTCCACACGGATCACGGGATTGATTTGCTCCTGTGCCGCAAGAGTCAGTGAGAACGGAATAAAAAATATGAATAACCATCTTTTCATTGTAGCATGGCCTCCTCGCTTTTTTGGATCCTGAGTGCTGTCAATTGTGCAATATCATCGGGTTCGGAAGGGTTGTATCCGTTTTGAACACTTTCGTAAGTCGCTTTGGCCTGAACCCATTCCCCTCTCTCGGCAAAAATGTCTCCCAGAAGAATGAAGGAACGAGCGATCCAGTATTCCTGCGGCGTATTGGTATCGGCAAAATTGTAGATCATGGTTTCTGCTTTTTCAAAGTCTCCGGAATCAAAAGCATCTTTGCACAACAGGTAATAAGCTTCTGCTCCGTATGCAGTATGACTTTCTCCGGACAGAGCTTCCAGCAAGGGCAGCGCTTCTTCTCTTTCACCAAGGTTCAGATGACTCATGGCGCTTATGTATTTGGCGTCTTGGTGGACCTCTTTGCTAAAAGCTTTATTTCCCAATACTTTACCGCACTGCACAATGGCATTTCTGAATTGTTTGTTCTTAAAGAATGACCACATCAGGCCTTTTACGGCTTCCAGCCGGTTATTATCCAGCACAGCAATGTCGTTCAGACTCATATACGCATCCACGGCATTGGCATATTGCTCCAGATCGTATTGAATGGATGCGTAGTTGCGCGTGGCCAACTCGGTAAATGAGCCGGAAGGTTTTTTCATGACTACAAGAAAAGCATCGGCTGCCATTTGCATTTTGCCCAACTGTAAAAGGCATTCGCCAAGGTAAAAGTGAGCGGCCGCTATCTTTTCACTTTCCGGGTATTCTTTGATAAAATTGTTCAGGGCAGTGACCGCCTCGGCATGGGAATGATTCAGATACAACTGCTCGGCCGAAGAGAAAATCATCAGTTCTTTTTCTCCGGGTGTTTTCCCGGAATCGATTCCGAGACTTTCCATATACTCAAAAAAACCTTGGGAATCGTTTCGGGCCAGGTATATGTTTTCGATTCCGGCCAGGGCATCGGTGATATCCGGGGAATCAGGAAAACGCCGCAACACTTCTTTGTAATAATCCAGTGCAGCTTCCGGATTTTGCATATTGATCTGAATGAGTCCCAGTTCAATAAGGGCTTTGGCATGGTACGCCTTGTGCGTGTCAAACGAAAGAATGATCCGGAAACGTTCTTCTGCTTTTTCGTATTGGTTTGTCTGTATGTAAGTCCGGCCTTGTTCAAAAAGTGCGGGAGAGTAATATGCGGAAGACGGGTACTCCTGCATCAGGCGGTCCAGTGTCCGGATCTTATCCGGCTCCCGGTTCAGAATACCTTCAGCCATACCTATCTGGTAGAGGGCATAGTCGGGAACTATTGTATTGTTATCCAATGCTTTCTGATATTCTTCCAAAGCTTGTCCGTGTTTGTATTGGGCAAAGGCACAATCACCCAGACGCAGGTAAGTATCCGATATCAAAGCGTTGTTTTTCGGGCCAAGCCTGATGTAACGTGTATACCAGTTCCCGGCGTTTGCGTAATCACCTTGTTTAAAGTAGGCGTAAGCGATGTTGTAATGGCTGGTGCGGTATTTTTCGGGATTGGAGAACGATCCGCTTTTGCGAATGAACTGTTCCCATATTTGAATGGCATTTCCAAACATATTACTTCGGTACAGACATTCGGCTACCCAGTAAGATTCCTGGGCCAGTGAGAAATACCTTTCAGCATCCCTGAAAGAACCGGCCTGGTATAATTGGATACCTCTTAAGAAAGCGGCTTTTTTCAGGTCTTCCAGATTTTCGGGCGTAGGATTCCGGAGAGCCTGCAGAGCTTCTACGGCAGAAGCGTAATCACGGTTTAAAAAATAATTGGCGGCAATATAGTTTTGGATTTCGTCCAACCTTGGTGAATCCGGATAGGCATTCCTGTATGAAGAAAGTACCTGGATATCCCGGTTAACGTCAAAAGCCAGTTTTGCATAATTGAAAAATGCGTCCTCCCTGATCACAGGATCAAAATTCAGGTTGCTGGCACGCCTGAATGCATCCATTGCCTGCAGTTTGTTTCGTAATCGGATGTATGTTTCTCCAAGGTGATAAAGCGCATTTTGTCCCAGACTGTCAGGTTTTTCACCTACCAGGGCAAGTTGTTCTGCTGCACGTTCGTAATCTCCCAGCTTGAAATGCAATATACCGGAATAATAACTGTCAGTAAGTGTAAGAGAGCGGGCATCTTTTAAGTAATCGTCAAAAAAATTGCGGGCTTCTTCGGTTCTGCCGAGAGCAAAATAAGATTCGGACAATGTCTTGGCCAGTGTGGTACGTAAGGCGGGATCGGCATTTTGGTATAAGGGAACCCCTTGATTTATAACCTGCTCGTATTCTCCGGTGTAGAAGAGTGACTGAAGCAGGTAAACAGAGGAAAGGGCTCCGTATTGGGGAATATCGGTAAGCGGTTCAAGAAGAGGAATGGCTTCTTGAAAGCGTCCTTTTGCATAATGGATATACCCGCGGTAGTACCTGGCTGCCCAATGGTATTGTTCGCCGGGAGGGTATGTTTCCGTTTCCAGGAAAAGATCTACAGCTTTGTCTGAGTTTCCCAGCTGCATGTAAACGTACCCTTTACGGAAGGCCAATGAAGCACGTTCGGAAACCGGGAGTCTTTTTACCTTTACTTTTTCGTAAACAGCTGCGGCATCCTTGTAACGTGTTTGGTCTGAAAGAAGGTTCCCCAGCTTGTAATATATCTGGTGTTTGAGGGGAGCGGAAGGATAAAGTGCTTCCCACTGGGCAACATGCGTTTCTACCCCGGGATCTTTCAGAGCTATGTCACAAAGGATCCTGTATGAAGCCACTAAAGAAGCTCCATTGTCCTGCTTCCGGTTTTCCAGGTTCTCAAAAAGCAGGCAGGCGCTCCAGTATTGTTCTTTTTTGTACAGTTCAACGGCAGTATTGAAAATATCGTCGTATGAACGATCGTATTCCTGCCCGAAAATACCCGGAGCAAGCAGGAGTATACCGGAAAATAACAAAATACGCCTGACAGATTTCATGTAGCAATAAAAATATTGTAACAAATATAGGGTTTTTCAAGAATCATACCGCATTTAAGGACGCGGATGATGGTTCAGTATGGCATGTTGCCAGAAAGCAGTGTCTAGATGGGTATAGATTTCGGTGGTCAGTATGCTGCTGTGTCCCAGCATTTCCTGAACTACGCGCAAATCAGCCCCGTTTTCAATTAAATGTGTGGCAAAAGAATGACGGAAAGTGTGCGGGGAAATTGTCTTATTCAATCCTGCCCTGGAGGCCAGTTCCCTGACTATAATAAAAACCATATTGCGACTGATTTGTCTTCCGTAACGGTTTAGAAACACATAATCGTCGTCTGCAGGTTTGATGTTCAGAGAATTTCTCCAGGGATAATACAAACGAAGTGCTTTCAGGGCATGTGATCCAATTGGAACCAGCCGTTGTTTGTCTCCTTTTCCTATTATGCGAATAAATCCTTGATCAGGAAACATTTGTGATATTTTTAGACCGGTCAGTTCACTGACACGTAACCCGCAGCCGTACAACACTTCAATAATTGCTTTATTGCGGTGTCCTTCGGGAATGCTGAGATCTACGGTATTCAGTATCTTTTCAATCTCATTTAAAGATAGTACCACTGGAAGGTGACGTCCTGCTTTTGGTGATTCTACCGGGGAACAGGGGTTGGCTTCTATTCGCTTTTCCATGGTCAAAAAACGAAAAAATGCATTTAACCCGGAAAGAATACGTGCCTGCGTTCGGGGAGATGATCCGGAATCTGTAACCCGGGTAAGAAATGATTCTATGTGCTTGTCCCTGATTTGCGGAGGTTCCGGAAGTGATTCCCGGGAAGAGGATCTATGTATAAGGTGTTCCAGGAACATGTTCACGTCATGCAGGTATGCATTCCGGGTGTTTTCGGAAAGAGAGCGTTCAAGGCGCAGGTAAATCATAAAATCATTGAGGG
Organism: Bacteroidales bacterium; assembly: GCA_012515395.1. Taxonomy (GTDB): domain Bacteria; phylum Bacteroidota; class Bacteroidia; order Bacteroidales; family UBA932; genus DMER64. The sequence goes on along the minus strand of JAAYYL010000053.1, from coordinate 18,604 downwards.
CCTCTTCCCATGCTTTGCCAATTCCGGGTATGGCTTTCATTGTTTGACCTTTTTATTGTAAGTGTCACAAAAAGAAGAGATACCGCACGATTCACACTTGGGATTCCTGGCCGTACAAACATAACGGCCGTGAAGGATAAGCCAATGATGTGCCTTTGGCCGGAGTCCCGGAGAAAAGTGACGGTTCAGATCTTTTTCCACGGCAAGAGGTGTTTTTCCTTTTGATAAGCCGAGTCTGCGGGAGATTCGGAAAACGTGAGTATCCACGGCCATGACATGTTTTTGGTACACAACAGAGGCGATTACGTGAGCTGTTTTCCTTCCTACGCCGGGGAGTTTCTGCAGGTCTTCGGGATCCTCGGGAACTTTTCCGTCAAAAAGAGTTACCAAAGCGCGGGCCATCCCTGTAAGATGCCTGGCTTTGTTGTTGGGATAGGAAATGGATTTTATATAAGGGTATACTTCTTCGGGAGTGGCTGCAGCCAGCTCAGATACTGTAGGGTAACGTTCCAACAGGGCAGGCGTGGTCATGTTTACTCGTTTGTCAGTACATTGAGCAGACAGTATGACCGCAACCAGCAAACCGTAAGGATCCGAATATTCCAGTTCCGTAACGGGGTCAGGCATGTGAGTTCTGAACCACTCTATGATACCTTCAACTTCTTGCCTGTTTTTCATGATTCCATGAAAGTGGAAAAATCAATTTCCTGACGATCTGCTACTTCGGTACACTTTCCTGCTTCGCATTTGAATATACGTCCCGGGTATCGCTGCAACAGTTGCAAATTGTGTGTGACTACCATCATGGCCGGTTTCTGTTTATCGTGGATATTCATAAACAATTGCATGATCTCCTGCTGTGTATCACTGTCCAGATTCCCGGTAGGTTCATCGGCCAGTATGATTTCCGGGTTGTTCAATACGGCCCGGGCTATGGCGACCCTTTGCTGCTCACCGCCGGATAATTGGTGAGGCATTTTATGTTTTTTGTGCAACATTCCCACACTGTCTAAGGCTTCTTCAATACGTTGTTGAATTTCTTTTTTGTTTTTCCAGCCGGTAGAACGAAGCACAAATTCCAGGTTGTCGTAAGCCGACCGGTCTTGCAAAAGCTGAAAATCCTGAAATACAACACCTATTTTTCTTCTTAAATAGGGTATTTTTTTTCTTTTAAGCTTGCTCAGATCGTATCCGGCTACCTGCGCTTCTCCTTTTGTAACGGGAAATTCTCCGATCAGTGTTTTGACCAGTGATGTTTTTCCAGTGCCAACCCTGCCTACCAAATAAATAAAATCTCCTTTATCCAGAGTCAGATCAACGCCGGCCAGGATCAGATTCGAATCCTTGATGATGTCTACGCCGGACAGCCTGATAAGAGCCATAATTCTGATTTTTAACAAAGATAATAAAACGGGATAGCTTATTAAAATTAAAAAAAAAGAAAAAAATTTGGTAATTGTAAAAAAGTATCTACATTTGCAGTGTACTATTATACTAATACACTAGCAACATGATACAAATCAGCAATTTATCGTTTAGTTATTCCGGAAACAAAGTTTTTGAAAATTTGACTTTGTCTATGGATAAAGGAAATGTATACGGCCTGTTGGGGCAAAACGGGGTCGGTAAAACTACTTTGCTAAAGATTATGTCCGGGTTGTTAAAAAGCACTCCGGCTGCTTGCAATGTGGACGGATTTCATCCTTACAAACGTCAACCTGCTTTTTTGGCGGATATTTATTACCTGCCTGAAGAACCTGCATGTCCTCCGGGAACGGTGGGAGATCTTGGAAAAAATTACGGTATTTTTTATCCCGGTTTCAAAATTGAAAAATTTTATTCCCTGCTGGATCGATTTGAGGTAAAACCTGAAAAGCGGTTTAAAGATTTGTCTGCAGGACAACAGAAGAAAGCACACATATCCTATGCTTTGTCACTGAATACCGGTATACTCTTTCTGGATGAGCCGAGTAACGGGCTGGACATTCCTTCAAAAGCCCTTTTCAGAAGTATTGTGGCCGGACACATCAATGATGATCGGATAATGGTCATTTCAACTCACCAGGTACGCGATCTGGAACATCTGATTGATCCGGTGATTATTCTGGATCATAAAGGGGTATTGCTCAATGCTACCATAGCGGAAATTACGGAAAAAATCTGTTTTGTCACAAAATCCGATAGTGATCCCGATGCTTTGTATTCAGAGGAAACACCTATGGGATATGCTATGGTTAAAGCCAATAGCCGTGGATTGGATACTAAAGTCAACCTGGAGGCTTTATTCAATGCAGTGCTGAAACATAAGGATTGGTTTGACGAACATTTTAAAAGAGTATAATCATGAACAATATTTTTAATTTTAAGCGTTTTGTGGCCATCACGGCCAAAGAGGTCAGGGAATACTTCAGGAATTATGGTATTTCAATAATCAGTATTCTTGGGATATATTTATTATTTCTGGTACTGCCAATATTAGTTGGGGGTTCGGTAAGTGTCATGTCACGTATCAATATGATTATGCTCATGACAGCGGTTATCATGATCGTAGCGCCTTCAAAACTTTTTGGGACGGTTAATCATCAACGGAAAGGACTGAATTATGTATTGCTTCCCGTCTCTACACTGGAAAAAACATTGAGCATGCTGTTTATCACTTCCGTTTTTACTACGTTTATTATGATTGCCGGACTGCTAATCCTGGACACTGTAGGTTACCTGATTATGCCGTTACGTCTTAATGAAATGCTTTTTACCGCCCATAGCATGGAGCTCATGGGTATTGAACTGATCAGTTTGCTTGTCATACAATCCTGGTTTGTTTTGGGCAATATGCTTTTTAGAAACCAGAAAGTGGCCAAGACCATACTTAGCCTGCTAGGACTGGTTATTCTGATAGGGGTGCTGTTTGTACTGGTTTTCAATATAATCGGTTATGAAAAAGTGGGCCTGTTTTTTGAAGAACAATTTTCAGATATGGCACTCAATATTGACGGGAGCAAAATCAGGGTATTCGGTATTGGAGATATGAGGGAAATTGTTAGAGAAATTCCCATATTCAAAAAGATGATGACCATACAATACATTTTATGGGCTGTCATTAGCCTGGGATGCTGGATAGGCACCTACCGGCTGATAAAAACAAGAAAATACTGATCATTATGGAATTTAACGAACATAAAGCCATTTACCTGCAGATAGCTGAATCGTTATGCGAAAGAATATTGAATGGCAAATGGAATGCAGAAGACAGGATCCCTTCTGTGCGGGAACTGGGGGCAACATTGGGCGTCAATCCCAACACGGTAGCCCGGACTTACGAACACTTGCAGCAACGGGAAATCATCTATAATAAAAGAGGAATTGGTTTTTTTGTGACTCCCGGAGCCAGGAAACAGATCCTTAAAACACTCAGGGATCGCTTTTTAAAGGAAGAACTTCCTGTATTTTTTAAACGAATGGATATGTTGTCCATAACATTAAACGAAATCGAAAACTATTACAAACAAGACTCCAAATGAAAACTATCGCGACATTTTTGTCCATTTTGCTTCTGGCAGCTGCCAACCTGGTAGCAGCCCCAAATACAACTACCATAAAAGGGGTAGTTATAGATAAAGAAACCGGGTCTCCGCTCCCTTATGCCACTGTTGCCGTCAGGAACGGCAGTGACAAGGTTGTAGCTGCGGCCACAGCAGCTCAAAACGGATCTTTTATGATCAGCAACGTACCTCACGGATCGTACCGACTTGTTGTAACTTTTATTGGATACAAAGAACACGAATTGCCTATTCAATTGAATACAAACGAAATGGATGCCGGCAGTATTGAAATGGAAGAAGATGTGGAAACTCTTGAAACGGCAGTCATCACTGCCCGCGTTCCCGTCATAGAACAGAAAATAGACAAAATTGTGATGAATGTTGCCGAAGCTGTTTCAACCGAGGGGAGCAATGCATTGGAAGTTTTACGCAAAGCCCCCGGTGTGACTATAGATATGGACGGTAATGTGAAATTGAACGGTCAGGCCGTGAGTATCTGGATTGACGGACGTCCTTCTTATATGAGCGGTCTGGAGCTTGAAGCGCTGTTGAGATCAACCGACGGAACGACCATAGATAAAATTGAACTTATGGCGCATCCTTCTGCCCGTTACGATGCCGAAGGCACCGGCGGGATCATCAATATTAAAATGAAGAGAAACCTGTTAAAGGGATTCAGCGGCATGGCCAACGGTTTTTACGGCGGTATGAAACACAAAGTTTACGAACAGGAAGCCGGAGGAGGACTGAACCTGAACCTGCGCACCGATAAAACAAACACATTGCTTAATTACGGCGGACGTTACGAAGAAATGGGAGCCACCCTGGATTCGTGGACCGGATTGGGCGGTACGACCGGTTTCGAACAGATATCTCATTCCGATTTTCTGATAGGATCGCAGAGTCACACCCTGAAACTGGCTAATGATTTCTTTCTGGATAAAAAGAACACGGTAGGTTTTATTGTTACCACCATGTTCCGGGATCAGTCCCAGGACAACTACGGAGATCAGAATTTTACCAATTCTTATCTTAACGAGCAGCAGGTTAACAGTATCAAGAGCGTGATTGAAACAGGTTCCGACTACGACAACATAACTACAAACATCAATTATACGGGTGTTTTTAATGAGGAAAAGGGGCAGGAACTCACATTTAACGGGGATTATGCCTATTACGATATAGCCTCCCGGAATTTTCAGGATAACAGTATAGTATCAGGAACCGGAATCAGTGAAATGTTCCGCCAGAACAGCCAGCAATATATCAACCTGGTATCCGGCCGGGTGGATTACCAACAATCTTTCTGGAAAACTGGCATGCTGGAAACCGGTTTAAAATGGGCCATGACACAAACCGATAATGATCTGAACCGGGAAGATTTTCTGAACAACATCTGGCAACCCAATACCAATATGTCCAACCAGTTTTTATACACGGAACATATTGCTGCTGCTTACGCTTCTGTGGGCCGGATGTTAGGAACCAAATGGATGCTTAAACTGGGTTTGCGCGGTGAATATACTCATGCCCTGGGGGATTGGATCACAGCTCAGAAAGAAACCGGGAAAAGCTATTTCAACGTTTTCCCTACTGTTTTTGTAGGATACAATCCTTCTGCCATCTGGCGTTTGACTTTATCCTATACAAGCCGTATTGGAAGGCCGTCTTTCAACCAATTGAATCCGTTCAGAAATTACGTGGATGCCAATTCGTATGTGGAGGGAAACCCCGATCTTGACCCACAGCTCTCGGATCAATTAGCGTTTAGCATAAATTTCAAGACACATTACAACCTGGCGTTGATTTATTCCCATACACGGAATCTGATCATGCAAAATCCTTACTACGATCAGACAGGAACAAAGATGTTGTTGTATGACAATTTCGGGAATCAGGATATGGCAGGAGGTGCCTTGTCCATAAGTGAATTACCCATCACACAGTGGCTCCATTTTACGGCAAGCGGAACGTGTCTCTACATGACCAATTCGGCAGATCCCGCACAGGGTCAGACAGAACGTTACGTGAATAACGGAATGTTGACCAACGCTTACGGTCAGTTAACTTTCCTGTTGCCGAAAAACTGGAAAATTGAGATCGATGCTATGTTCCAGGGAAAGATTCCGTACGGCTATTTTATAATTGAGCCTATCTTTATGACAAACGGCGGAATTAAGAAGAACTTCCTGGATAATAAAGCTACTTTAAGTCTGAATGTCAATGATATTTTTAATACCTTTGATAACAACCTGAAGTACAATTCGGATAGTGATGTGCAATACACTTTGGATCAAACAATTAATCTGCAGAAAGTGAGGTTGAGCTTCAGTATTCGTTTTGGACAGGGAAAAGCAGCGAGAGCAAGAAAAGTAGGTGATCTGGAAGAAGCTTCCAGGGTGGGCACCTCAGGAGGTATTTCGACGGATACTTCAGGTGGCTTGAAGTAACATTATCATCATTTTATGAGAAGAAAATACAAATTGGGAATAGCCTTTGGCGGAGGAGGCGCCAGAGGCTATTATCATGCAGGTGCGCTTAAACGCCTTTTGGAATTGGGTTACGTGCCGGATATGGTATCCGGGACCAGTGTGGGATCTGTTGTAGCAGCAATGTATGCCGCCGGGTTAACCGTAGATCAAATGCTGGAAGCATTCAGGGAACTGAATCTGAAGGATTTTCTGGAGCCCAGGATCCCTAAGGAATACCTGGTAGATTCAAAGCCGGTAAGAAAGATACTGGAAGAAGTGATTCATGCAAAGACTTTTGAAGAGCTGAACATTCCGTTAAAAGTAGTGGCAACCTGTCTTGAAACGGCAAAAGAAGTTGTCTTTGACAGTGGTCCGCTCATAGATGCCATACTGGCTTCCTGCAGCATACCGGTAGTTTTTCCTCCGGTGAAAATAAACGGCAAACATTATGTTGACGGAGGTGTTATCAGGAATGTTCCCGTATTGCCCATACGTGATGATTGTAAGAAAGTCTTTGCACTGAATTTGTTTCCCGAACCGGAGCGGCATACTGATTATTCCGGATCCATGAAATACATAGCTGAGCGCTGTGTGACTATGTTATTCAACGCTAATGCTTCTTATGATATGGATCTGGCCGATCTGGTTATTGAAGATGAAGAAATGGCGGTATACAACGCATACGACCTGAAGCATAAAGAGGAAATGTTTGATCTGGGCTATAACGCCCGGGCACTCAGATCACTCGACAAACTTACATAACCAACGGCCGTAAGAACGGAAGAATTTATGTATGAGTTCTTCCATCCGGCTATCTGTCAGATTGCCCTTGGAGTCAAAAAGGTCAGCAGCTCCTCCGATGTACATTTCCGGTTGTGCCATAACAGGGGCATTCAGGCAAACCAAAGATTGCCTTAAATGATGGTTTGCACCAAACCCGCCTACGGCACCCATGGATACTGAAATAACGGCCGAAGGTTTGTTACTCCATACATTTTGTTTGTAGGGCCGGGATCCCACATCAATGGCATTTTTCATGGCAGCCGTAGTGGAACGGTTGTATTCGGGGGTAATGAAAATGATCCCGTCAAATTCTTTGATTTTTTTACGGAAAGCCGTCCATTCACGGGGTGTGTTTTCTTCCAGATCTTCATTGTACAGGGGAAGATTTCCAATTTCCACAATTTCCAGATCCATGATGTCGGGAGCCAGGTCTATCAGTACGCGTGCCATTTTCCTGTTCAGGGATTCTTTTCTGAGACTTCCTACCAGTAAGGCGATTTGTTTTCTTTCCTTAAGTTCCATGAGGTCAAATATAACAAAAATTTTTTGCTAAATTTGATATTATGAAAAGAAGTTTTGATTTCGGCCTCTTGCTCTTTCGTGTCCTGATCGCATCCCTGATGTTGTATCACGGACTTACGAAACTGCTCAATTATGAAAATTTAAAAGAGGCATTTCCCGATCCGGTTGGGTTGGGCAGTCATGTTTCGCTCATACTGATCTTGTTTGCAGAAATAGGATGCAGCATTTTGATCATTGCCGGGCTTTTAACACGGTTAGCTACTTTACCCATTATTACAGGAATGGCTGTTGCCGCATTTGTCATACATGCAGGTGATCCATTTTCTGCAAGGGAATTGTCCGTTTTATTCCTGGGACTTTTCCTGGTATTGCTGATAATCGGTCCTGGAATTTTTTCGGTTGATCACTATCTTTTCAGAAAACAGAAATGGTTTTCCCGTAAATAACTTTACTATCCCCGGGGGCATAGAACCCGGGGATTTCTGCCAGCTTGAGGTATTGGTGTTTTTCATAAAATTTCCGGGTGGGGATGTAAGCCGGCCTTCCGGATGTCTCTATCCATACCGCAGTGCCGCCCTGTAAAGCAATTTCCTGTTCAGTTCTTTTAATCAGGTCCGAGCCCAATCCCTTTCCCTGAAGTTCTTTCTGTACGGCCATCCAGTATATGTCCCATCCTGAAAGGGTACAAGGTGTGGGCCCGTAAACGGCATATCCGGCACAAACGCCGTTCTTCGTGGCAATGATGCAATAATACCCCGACGCCTCACCGCGATCCAGTATGGATTGCAGTACTTCAAGAGCTACTTCAATTTCAAAGTCGTAAAACAAACCGGTGGATTGCATAACAACAGTCAGTTCTTTCAGGTCTTTTTCCAGTAAATGGTTACGAAAAGTATATGGCATATCAATCTTTTTAATTTAGACATGAAATGATCTGGCGTATCATCCCGGTTGTAGAGAACCCTGCCTCTTTTCCGGCTGCCACAAATCCGCTATCCGGAGATATACAAGGATTTGCATTTACTTCCAGGACATACGGAATTCCCTGTTCACTTAACCTGATATCTATTCTGAAATAGCCGGATAACCCAAAGACTTCGCCACATGTAACAGCTGTTTTTCTGAGTTGTTTTGTGATCAGGGATGTTTCATCCAGTGTGTTGAATTTGCGATGTGTGTGTGTATATTCAAATGAATTTTCCATCCATTTTGATTTATACCCAAGAATTTTCGCCTTGCCCGGGGGATAATCCGTAAAGATCATTTCAGGAACAGGATATATAACGTAACGGCCGGGAGTCCCCGTAACACTCAGGTTAAACTCCCTGCCTTCAATGTACTCTTCCACAAAATATTGTCCTGGATCAAAATTGGCCAACCATTCCCGGATCCCGGGACGCGTAGGGTCAAACACATGTTGCTCGTCAAGGTCTGCAGAACCCTCCTCGGCAATGGGTTTGACAATGTATTTTTTCCGAATATCAAGCCGGTCCGGTTCGTGAGGGCCAAACCATTCAGGGGTTTTGATTCCGTTACGGATCATGATCGTTTTTGCCAGCGTTTTTTTCGTAGTCAGGTATAATCCTTCTTCTCCTACCCCTGTATATGGGATCTTCCATGCATGCAGAATTGAAGGTACCATATGCAGTAACCCGGTATAACCCCATATGGATTCTACCAGGTTAAAAACAAAGGCAGGTTTTTCTTTTTCAAGCAGTTTCAGGTCTCCGTACAGATCGGTACCCACGTCACGTATTTCGCAACGGTATCCCAAATCTTCCAGTGCATCTCTGACCAGAGTTACCTGGTCAATGACGTCCTGCTCATCAGGTGTGGGATGGGCCGAAAGCCGGTTATGCAGGATAATAACTGTATTGTTCACTTTGTATGATAACAGATGTCATTTCGCTGCCGTATATTCGTTTTAGAGCAGCCTGCATGATGGCATCTATTAATTGTGTGAAATTCATGCCGTTCATTGCTGCCAAAATCGGGAGGTCAGAATCTTTATAATTCAAACCGGCAAGGGGATTGATCTCCATAAATTCCGGACGGCCCAAACGATTCAATTTCATGTCTACCCTTCCACTGTCCCGTGAACCCGTAACTTCCCACACATCAAGCGCCAGGCGCGCACACGCGGCAGCCAGTTCACTATCTTCTGTGTTTTGATATTCTACGGCCTCTTTGTAGTTCTGTTTGTTTTCGTATGAGTAAATTTCAGGAACTTCATTTTTAAAGATTACTTCCATAATACCAAGAACGCGTGCGTCTTCACCATTTCCGCATATACCTACCGTAAATTCACGGCCGGGAAGGTACTCTTCTACCAGAACCGGTTGATTGTATCTTTCCAGTAAAGTAAGGCAGGTTATACGAAACTCTTCTTCGTTCCATACCAGGGAATATGCTCCGATTCCTTTACCCGAACCTTCCATGACCGGTTTCAGAAAAAGCGGAAATTCCGGTTTCGGACGATCCAGATCATATTTACCCCTAATAAGACAAAAGTCGGGGGTGGGTATACCCGCATCCCTGACTACACGTTTGCATAATGCTTTGTTTAATGAAAGTGCCATGGTGGCTGCTCCGGAAAAAACGTAGGGGATTTGCCAGTCATCCAATATGGCGGGGACAAGCGATTCCCTGCCGTCTCCGAAGATGCCTTCGCAGATGTTAAACACAAGATCCCATCTGTTTCCGTTAAGAAGACGCATCATCAGCGATCGTGCATTTCCGATGCGTTCGGTTTGATAACCTAATGAATGCAGGGCGGTTTCGATGCCCTCAATCGTCTCTGTTTTGTCCAATTCTGCGGTGTCTTCTTCTGAATATCCCAAAGACAGATACTCGGAACGCAGGTCATAGGTGAGGCCGATTTTCATTTCATTTGCTCCCGGGCTCAACGGGAATACCATAAATTTTCATATTTTTGGTTTATAAAATAATGTGCGATATTAGTACTTTTTAGAATCCGTTGTTCCACTTGAATGAAAAATCAATAAAAATCTCTTATTATGAAATGTGAAATGCCAAAAAGTGCTCCCCAGGCTGGAGCCGTTTACGGGATCGGTTTTGTAGGTGCAGTCATCTATTTTATAGTTGAAGCCACCGGTTTTTGGGCCGGAGTGTTGGGTGTCTTAAAAGCTATAGTTTGGCCCGCCATCATGGTATTTGAAATTTTCAAGTACATAGGTGCCTGATCCTGAGATCCATCCCATGAGACCTTTTCTGCCCGGGAGCTCTCGTATTCTCCTGTTAGGCAGCTTCCCGCCTCCTGTTAACAGGTGGTCAATGGATTTTTATTACCCGAATTTCCAAAATGACATGTGGCGGATTATGGGTTTGATCTTTTACAATAATCCCCTTTATTTCATAAAAGAAAAAGCTTTCGATAAGGAACGTATTACTACATTTTGCAAGGAAAAGGGGATAGCCTTATACGACACGGCCATGCGTATTGTGAGAGGTTCCGGGAACGCATCCGACAAATTCCTTGAAGTACTTCAACCAATAGATATTGAAAATGTTTTAACACGTTTGCCAGGATGCAAAACGGTAGCAGTTACCGGACAAAAAGCAGGTGAAACATTGCTGGAGGTAATAAGGGAAAATGGTTATGCCGGCAAGTTATCCCTTCCGGCTATGGGAAATTACGTAACTTTTCTTTTTCGGGAAAGAACTGTCAAATTGTACAGAATGCCATCGACTTCCAGAGCTTATCCCATGTCTCTGGAAAAGAAGGCCTCATATTACAGAACAATCATTCCCACTCTATTGTAGCGGGAGGTTTGGATGATATATCGTATACCACCCGATTGATACCTTTCACTTTATTGATGATCTCGTTGGATACTTTCATCAAAAAATCATAAGGAAGGTGTACCCAGTCTGCCGTCATTCCGTCAGTTGATTCTACCGCACGCAAGGCTATGGTATATTCGTATGTCCGTTCGTCTCCCATAACACCCACACTCTTTACGGGTAAAAGTATAGCACCCGCCTGCCAGACTTTGTCGTACAGGTTGTCTTTCTTTAAATTCCTGATAAAAATGTCGTCAGCATGCCTGAGTATGGCCAGCTTTTCCGGGGTGATTTCCCCCAGTAGTCTGATAGCCAAACCCGGACCGGGAAAAGGATGCCTTCCAATTAGATCTTTATTTATGCCGAGTGAGACCCCTATACGACGTACTTCGTCTTTAAACAACATGCGTAAAGGTTCCACGATCTTCAACGGAACGTGATCCGGAAGTCCTCCTACATTGTGATGTGACTTTATGACGGCAGAATGTCCGTGTACGGGTACAGATTCTATCACGTCCGGATATATGGTCCCCTGTGCCAGCCACGTGGCATCCTGGATCTTTCCGGATTCCTTATGAAAAACTTCAATAAACGTGCGTCCTATAGCTTTTCGCTTGGATTCCGGATCTGAAATTCCCTTCAGGGCTGATAAAAAAACACCTGAAGCATCCACACCCGTAATATTCAACCCCATTTCCTCATAGGATTTCATGACGGATTGGTATTCATTCAGGCGAAGCAGGCCGTTATCCACAAAAATACAGTGCAATTGTTTCCCGATGGCCTTGTGGAGCAAGACAGCAGCAACTGTGCTGTCCACACCGCCCGAGAGGGCCAGTATGACTTGCTCTTTACCGACTTTTTCGCGCAATTCGTTCACCGTGCTTTCTATGAAACAGGAAGGGGTCCAGTCTCCTTTGCATTTACAGATATTAAAAGCAAAATTGCGGAGTATTTCTTTGCCGTGCACGGAATGATAAACTTCAGGATGAAATTGGACCGCATACGTATCTTCGTTCAAAAACCGGAAAGCGGCGTATTTTACATCGCTGGTAGATGCCAGGTTGATTGAATTCACGGGAAGTGATTCAATGCTGTCCCCGTGAGACATCCATACAGTTGTGGGTGAGGGGATGTCCTTGAAAAGCGGAGAAACGGGTTCGGTAATTTCCAATGTCGCCCTTCCGTACTCTCTTGACAAAGAAGAATGCACAGATCCTCCGTAACGTCTTGCCAGGTATTGGGATCCGAAGCAGATTCCCAGTAAAGGTATATGTCCCCTGATATGAGCCAGATCAATATCGGGCGCATTTTCATCCATCACCGAATAAGGACTGCCCGAAAGAATGATCCCTTTAACGGAAGCATCGGGTTTCGGATAATGATGGTACGGGTGGATTTCACAAAATACGTTCATTTCACGCAAACGTCTGCCAATCAATTGCGTAAACTGTGAACCAAAATCAAGAATGAGGATCTTCTCGTTCATAAAGATGTCTGTTAGAGTGCGTGGGCAAAAGTAGAATAAAACAGCGATTATCAAAAATATTTGTTTATCTTTGTCGGCTCATTTCGGGCAGGATGGAAAACATGGATAACACAAGGCTAACGGTTGCGGGGAAGTCACTTTCCAAAGGGACACACCGGTATGAGTTCCGTTTGGGAAAGGAATTCTTCTCTTCATTTGACAACACGGAAGTGCTTGACAGTGAATTGAAAGTCGCCTTGCGAATTGTAATTGCAGAAGAAAGAAAAATGGATATATCCGTGATAATTGACGGATATGTAGTACTTTTGTGCGATCGTTGCCTGGAAAGATTATCCTTGCCCGTGTCTTTCCGTGGAGTTTTAGATGAACAGGAAACGGAAGAATGCACGAATGATCATACCGGGCAGTTTGATTTTACGCAATATGTATACGATAACGTATGCCTGGCTATTCCCATACAAAGGGTTCATGAATCCGAAAAGGATTGTGACCCCGAAATGCTGCGTATATGGAAAGATAACAACATAAAAATAAATTGAGATATGGCACATCCTAAACACAGAGTCTCAAAACAGAGAAGAGACAAACGCAGAACGCACTATAAATTGAACACCCCTACATTGGCTGTTTGTTCCAATTGCGGAGCAACCGTGATGTATCACAGGGTATGCCCCGAATGCGGTTATTACCGTGGAAGGCAGATCATTGAGAAGAAAGTAGTCTGATATTTTTCAGACGCTTTGGCCCTATAGTTCAAGGGATAGAACGGAAGTTTCCTAAACTTCAAATACAGGTTCGAGTCCTGTTGGGGCTACTCATTCATCTTAAACAGCCATAGTATGAAATCAATTAAAGGAACGAAAACAGAAAAGAATCTCCTGGATGCTTTTGCAGGAGAATCCCAGGCTCGCAATCGCTATACTTTTTTTGCATCCGCTGCAAAAAAAGAAGGTTTTGAGCAGATTGCCGGTGTCTTTGAGGAAACTGCCAATCAGGAAAAAGAACATGCCAAACGTTTCTTTAAATTTCTTGAAGGCGGCATGGTTGAGATCACGGCTTCGTATCCCGCCGGTATGATAGGAACAACTGCCGAGAATCTGAAAGCCGCAGCAGAAGGGGAGCATGAAGAACATGCTGTATTATATCCCGAATTTGCAAAAATTGCTGCCGAGGAAGGATTCCCGAAAATCGCTGCTACTTTCCTGGCAGTGGCTGCCGTTGAAAAAGAGCACGAAACCCGTTACAAAATACTTCTGGAAAGAGTGGAATCGGGGAAATTCTTTGAAAGAGATGAAGAGATCCTTTGGCAATGTCGCAATTGCGGTTATATAACCAAAGGGAAAAAAGCCCCTGAAATATGTCCTGCCTGCCAACATCCCAAGGCATTCTTTGAGGAAAAGAAAAACAATTATTGATCCCTGCCATGGCTTTGCGTCCGCAAATTGGGATTTTTGGCCGACGCAATGCCGGTAAGAGTTCGCTTATCAATGTCCTTTCCGGACAAGAAGTAGCTATTGTATCTGACATTCCCGGTACAACAACCGATCCCGTACGTAAGATTATGGAAATACACGGTCTGGGGCCGGTAGTACTTATTGATACTGCCGGTATGGACGATGAAGGATTGCTGGGTGAAAAACGTGTGTTGCGAAGCCGGGAAGTTATTATGCAGGTCAATATGGCCATACTGTTATTTACGGGGAACTTTCTTGGTAAGTACGAAAAAAGCCTGATAGAGGATTTCCGGATGGATGATGTGCCTTTTATCCTGCTTCATAATATGTCGGATAAGATTACTTTGGACCCTGAGATCAGAAAGGAAATAGAGCGGGAATATAAGGTTGATGTCCTTGATTTCAGCTGCAGGGAACCGGAAGCAATAGGCGCATTAATCAAAATCATCTCGAATAATTTGGGCCCTTCTCCTTTCTCTTCGTTGCCCATGCTGGAAGGGCTTGTAAGGGAAAACGATCATGTGGTTCTGGTGTGTCCCGTAGACTCGGAAGCTCCGGAAGGACGTCTGATTTTGCCGCAAGTGCAGGTAATAAGGGAAATCCTGGATCGCAGGGCCATAGCAGTAGTGTTGCAGGAAACACAACTGGAATCCTGTTTTGATAGAACTTACCGGGAACAAAATCCGGTTCTGGTAGTAACAGACAGTCAATTATTCGGAAAAGTGGAGTCTTTGATACCGGGGAATCAGCCTTTGACGGGATTCAGTATTTTACTGGCACGCAGCAAAGGAGATTTCAAAACCTATATGGACGAAACATCTGCTATAGACAGGCTCAGGGACGGGGATCGTGTTTTGCTTATGGAATCGTGCAGCCATCACAGTACCTGTGAGGATATTGGTCGGGTTAAGTTGCCCCGTATGTTGCGTCAATACACGGGAAAAAATCTGGAATTTGACATGATTGCCGGATTGGACATTCCCTCGCGGCCTTTTAAGGATTATTCCCTGGTAATACAGTGTGGCGGATGCATGATCACACACAGGCAATTACTGGCAAGGATCAGGGAAGTAAAACGAGCCGGGGTTCCCGTGACAAATTACGGGATGGCCATAGCTTATACACAGGGTGTGTATGAAAGAGCAATAAAACCTTTTTTGTCAACATAAAACATTAGAGATGAAATATTTACTTAGTTTTTTTATCGTAATGATCGTGTCCCTGTTTGCCGTTGCACAGGAAAATACGGTTGAAGAAAGACCGGATGCTGTTTTTATGGGGAATTCAATAACCCAGAACTGGAGAAATTTTCATCCGGATTATTTTACTGAAAACAATTTCATTGGAAAGGGAATTGGCGGAGAGGTTACATCCCAGATGCTTATTCGTTTCAGGAAAGATGTGATCCTTTTACAACCGAAAGTGGTTGTGATTTTTGCTGGCACGAACGATATCGCCCAAAACCAGGGTTATGTAACTCACAGACAAATAATGGATAACATTGCTTCTATGGCAGATCTGGCCCGTTTTCACGATATCAAGGTGGTTTTATGTTCGGTCTTGCCTGCCGGAAAATATATCTGGAGACCTGAAGAATTCAACCAAATGGTACGTCCTGCCGAGGCCATTGTACGCCTGAACAGGATGATAGCAGAATATGCCCGTGAAAATGATTGCCGTTACGTAGATTTCTGGACCCTTATGTCAGACGGCGAAGGAGCCATGAAGAAAGAGTTGAGCGGAGACGGCGTGCATCCTTACCCCGAAGCTTATTTTGCCATGGAAGCGTTGCTAACGCCTGTGATTAAGGAGTTTTGCGAGCCGTAAACTGCCCGCAATATATGACGTTTCTTTCCTGTTCCGGGAAGCTTTTCTATGCTAAATCCGACATCGTGCAATGCCTGCCTGAAAGATCCTTTGCAGGAATAGGTGGTCAATACGGAATTTTCCTTAAGAACGGGTATCAGTTTGCCAATGGCTTCATAAGTCCACAGATCCGGTTGGACAGCCGGCGAAAAGGCATCGTAATAAACAACATGTATTGGATCATATAAGGTGAGATCCAAATAATTTTCTTTCATTTTGATTAGTGTAAAACCAGATGCAGGCACAAACGGCTTATCCCAGGGTCCCAGGTGCATTTGATGGAAAAAGGCTTTCTCTTTTTCCGTTTGCGCATAATCCATTTTTTCCCATATATCCGGTTCCAGAGGATTCGTTTCCACAGCCCGGTAATTGATCTGCAAATCCGGAAAATTGTTCCGGAGCGTTTCCCGGTACGTCAGCAGCGCATTGAGGCCTGTTCCCAGCCCCAACTCGAATATATTTATAACTTTTGGAAGAAAACCTGCCGCTTCTCTTTGTTCCATGTAATGACGCAATCCACATTCAATATAGACATGTTGTGATTCATCCACGGCTCCGCCGGTAGAATGATAAGTTTCTCCATAGGGACCCATGAGTGTTACCGAACCGTCAGATGTTGGAATTATGGAATTGAGCCGGTCAGAAAAAAAGCCGTCCGGTTGGGGACAGCTTTCTGTATTGACGGGTTTTGGATTATTTTTTCCGGTCACCATAACGGCTTCTGAATTTATCCACACGTCCGGCTGTATCCACCAGCTTCATCTTGCCTGTATAGAAGGGATGAGAAGTGTTTGAAATCTCAAGTTTGTACAAAGGGTATTCAATTCCGTCCAAGGTAAGAGTCTCTTTTGTATTGACACAGGAACGTGTTATGAATACATGGTCGTTGGACATATCCTTAAAAGCAACCAGTCTGTAGGTGTCGGGGTGTATTCCTTGTTTCATTGTATATAAATTGTTTATTTTTCTTGCAAACGGGCTGCAAAGGTACACATTTTTTCGGCTCGGCCAAATAAATAATTACAGGAAAGACATGATTTCGTGAGCCAATGCTTCTGCCTGTGTTTTATCCGGAGCTTCCGAATAAATGCGTACAATAGGTTCTGTGTTCGATTTGCGTAAGCAAACCCATTTCTTTTCATTTTCAAAATCCAGACGCAATCCGTCGGTGTCAGTTATGGTTGCTTCCGGGTAAGCATCCCTGATTTTGTTGAACAGGGATTCTAAAGGAAGTTCTTCTTTAAGTTGCACCCGGTTCTTGCTCATGTAATAAACAGGGTATGAATTTCTTAAAGCAGTTACGGATATCTTTTTTTCAGCCAGGTGTGAGAGGAAAAGAGCTATACCAATAAGTGCATCCCGGCCGTAATGAAGCGAAGGCAGAATTACCCCGCCGTTCCCTTCTCCTCCAATAATGCTTTTAGTGCGTTTCATTTCCTGTACTACATTCACTTCACCTACGGCAGCAGCTGTGTATGACCCGTTATACCGTTGTGTCACATCCTTCAAGGCCCTTGTGGAAGAAAGGTTGGATACGGTATGAACCGTTTTCCCGGGATTTTCAGAAGTGAATTTCTGTAATACGTAATCAGAACAGGCAACCAATGTATATTCTTCACCGAACATGGTACCGTCTTCACAGACAAGTGCCAGGCGATCCACGTCGGGGTCGACCGATATGCCCAGGGAAGCTTTTCGGGAAACTACCTCAGTGGAAAGATCTGTTAAATGTGCAGGTAACGGTTCCGGGTTATGGGCAAAATTTCCGTCAGGTTCGCAATGTACCTTGTGACACGTTACCCCCATGGCTTCCAGTAGTTGCGGCATGACAAGTCCGCCTACAGAATTGATCCCGTCTACCACTACGCTGAATCCGGCACGGTAAATGGCCTCTACGTTTACCAGCGGATGGTTCAGAACGGCTTCAATATGTTTGGATGTATAATTTTCCAGATTATAGGACCCCAGCGAGTCTACCCCGGCAAAATCAAACGAAGTCCCGTCCGCAATCTCTAACAATCGTTCACCTTGTTCTGCAGTCAGGAATTCACCTTCGGGTCCCAACAATTTCAGGGCATTCCAGTTACGTGGATTGTGGCTGGCCGTCAGTATGATTCCGCCCGATGACCCGGAAAACACAACGGCCATTTCCGTAGTAGGAGTACTGGCTAAGCCGATGTCCGTTACATGCATCCCGCAGGAACGTAATGTGCCGCAGACCAATTGACGTACCATATCCCCGGAAATGCGCGCATCCCGGCCTACAACAACGGTATAAGAAGGCCCGGGGTTGGATTCCCTGATCAGTTGGGCATAAGCCGCCGTAAAGCGAACAATATCCAAAGGAGAAAGGGATACTCCCGGCAAACCGCCTATAGTACCCCTTATTCCGGAAATCGATTTTATCAGGCTCATGGCTTAACTGGGCATTGCCAGGAAGCACGAGGCGAAGGCCAGAATTGCGTACAGCTCCGGGAATACGGCCAAGACCAGAGTGTTGCTGAATACATTATGTCCGTTACTCATCTCCACAATACCGTTTGCCGAGATGGAAGCTTGTTTTATTGCAGAAAAAAGACCTACAAAGCCCATGGCCAAACCTACTGCAAAAACGGCCAGACCCTGTCCCAGGGTAAGGGCATCACCCAATTCGGTTACGGCACCAAGATTCAA
>JAAYYL010000052.1 GCA_012515395.1 Bacteroidales bacterium | reverse complement strand
GATTTCCCTGGCTGCTCCCTCCTGCGTGTTCGACAATACCGAGAAAAGGGGTACTTATCAAACCCATTGCCTGACAGGGTCTGTGGCTTACGGGCTACATGACAAATACCGGATACCACTGGTTTTATTAATGAACCTGATGGGGGGACCGGCTTCCAATGCCCGCCTGAATATGATCCTGAGGGAAAAATACGGGTTGGTTTATACAGTGGAAGCTTCTTATTCTCCATACATGGATACCGGATTTGCAGGTATTTATTTTGGAACGGATGGACCCAATCTGGACCGTTGCAGGGAACTGACTGAAAAAGTAATCCGGGAATATGCAACCGTAACCATGACATCACTGCAGGTGGAACGGGCAAAAAAACAGCTTGTTGGTCAAATGTCCATAACCGAAGACAACCACGAAGTACAATGCCTGTCCATGGGAAAAAGCCTGCTGGCATTCGGAAATGTCATATCTCATGAGCAAATGATATCCATGATCGCGTCGGTTACACCTCAACAGGTTCTCCATGTTGCCAACGAAATATGGGATGCATCCAGAAGGTGTACCCTGGTATATTATTAATGATCATGGATCTTCTAAGAACATATCTGAATGAACATAGTGCAAAAAAAGATCCGGTTTTGGATTGGCTGGAGCGGGAAACGCATTACCGGTGCGTACATCCCAGGATGCTGGGAGGAGAACCCTTGGGATCTTTGCTTACCATGCTTGTAAAAATGATTCGCCCGCAAAATATTCTGGAGATCGGAACTTTCACCGGTTATTCTGCCATATCTATGGCAAGGGGCTTGTCTGAGGAAGGAAGGATAGATACCATAGAAATTTTTGATGAGCATAATGATTTGATTATAGAGGCATTCCGTCGCAGCGGGATGGAAGAAAGAATAACGCTGCATACGGCTGACGCTCTGGAAGAAATTCCGAAAATGCACAGGCAGGGATACGTTTGTCAAATGGCATTTATTGACGGCAACAAAAGGGAATATTGCGATTACTACCGGTTGGTTAAACAGGTTCTGGAACCCGGTGGATACATTGTTGCTGACAACGTTTTGTGGGATGGCAAAGTAGCCGATCCGACATGCAAAGACCCGCAGACAGAAGGGTTGCGGGCTTATAACAAGCTGGTGTTTGAGGATCAGGAAGTTTCATCTGTACTGCTTCCCCTGGGAGACGGTTTGTCTATTTGCCGGAAGGATGGACTTGCAAGTGATAATCCCACTCGTTGAAATAAAGATTTCCTCCCCTCCATTCTACTTCCCCGCGTTGAAAATCTACAGTTTCCGATCGAAAATGGATCTTTGCCGGGAAAAATGCCCCTCCGATATCCGTATTTACCGCCATGCGGTAAGCATCTATGCCTCGGGAATAAAACAATTCTACAGGTTCCGGTTGCAAGCCGAAGGACTGATCTACCGGGATCCATCCGATCCCTTCCAGATAAGCCTCGGCCCAATCGTGAAGGTTAACCGCTCCGGGATGCAGCATCCATCCGCTTTCCCACCTTGCGGGAATGCCAAGACTTCTGCACATGGAAATAAACAACAGGCTCACCTGGCCGCAATCCCCGTGTCCGTTTTCCAAAACGTAAAGGGGGATGCTCTCAAGGGTAGAATATTCACGGGCGCCGGCCCATGGATAGTTTCGGCTTATGTAGGAAAATATTTTTTTAAGCTGCAAATAAGGGTTGGATTCATCGCCGATAATCTGTTTTGCCAGTTCAGCGACCTTTCCGTCCGTGACAATGTGCGGCGGAACGGCTTTTGTGTATTCTTTGTAGTCCGTGCTTGACGTATTGTAGGGAAGCACATCCTGCAACGGATCAAAATGATTGTATTGTGCGTATGCCGTATAAGTAAAAGAATAACTGAAAACCGCGGGACTGTCTTTGACCGCCTTTTTTTCCATATAAATGGATTTGTGTACGTATCGGTCCGGAGAAATGATGTATTCCGGTTCAGAAACTTCAGTAAGCCGGAAGTCCTTTTGGCGAGGGATATCGGTTCTGGGCAGAGGCATCCAAGCCCTTATGATTTCGCCTTCAGGGATGGTATTTGCCGGAACGGTCAGGGTATAAGTGATTGAATACGTGACGGGTTCTGCTTTGTCCGTGCCTTTTGTTTTTGTAAGGGCCACCACTCGGGGAAGGTGTTCCTGCAAGAGCGGAGCTTTGGGATCCTCCTCGGGTCCGTTAATCTCCAGAAATTTTTCACGGCAAGTACTGTCAATGCGGAACAGATTCCGGAAAGCCCTCGAAAAATAGCGTTTTTCCCCGTTGATGTTCATTGATTCCAGCGCTCCTGATGCTTCCCATTTTTTCATTTGCTCAGATGTGACATCGGGGAAGAACTGTCGAATATAAGCCAGAGCTTCTTCTTCCGTTTTATTGAAATCCAGGGCGATACGGCGCATGCGTTCCATTTCCCATTCCTCGGCCATTGCGGATTGCACGACATCGGCCTGTCGCTCCATAATTCCGGCAGCTACCTGTCCGGGTGTGGGCGTTTTTCCCGCGTTGTTGCAGGAAAAGATGATCATTAAGGCCGCAGCGGCCATTAGCCGTGTTTTCATAAAAAGGTTATTTTACCCGTTCCGCATAAGCACGGGTTCGTGTATCTACTTTAATACGTTCCCCCTGGTTAATGAACAGGGGAACCATGATCTCGGCCCCGGTTTCAAGTGTGGCAGCCTTAAGGGCATTGGTAGAAGCCGTATCTCCTTTAACTGCGGGTTCGGTATAGGTGATTTCCATTTCCACAAATGGAGGCAATTCACAGGTCAAAACCCGCTCTTCGTCGGCCAGGAACATCATTTCCACGTATTGCCCCTCTTTCATCAGATCGGGATTTTCAATCAAGTCCGGTTGCAGGGATATTTGTTCAAAAGTCTCGGCATGCATAAAATTAAATCCCATATCGTCTTTATAAAGGAATTGATAAGGACGTCTTTCCACGCGAATGGTTTCCACTTTTTCTCCTGCACTGAATGTGTTTTCCAATACACGCCCATTTTCCAGGTTGCGCAGTTTTGTCTTTACAAATGCGGCTCCCTTGCCTGGTTTAACGTGTTGGAACCAAATAATTGAACAGGGTTTTCCGTTGAAAGAAATATACAATCCGTTTTTAAAATCTGCTGTAGTTGCCATATAAATATAAATATGTATGAAAAATGATAATAAGTGCAAATTTACTCGATTTTTTTATATTTGTTTATGATTACTGTTAAAGAGATCACTTCAAGGTCGGATAAAAAAAAATTCTTTGAATTTCCTGTCAGATTGTATAAAAACAATTCCTGCTTTGTTCCCACATTGGTTTCAGAAGAAATGAGGGACTTTGATCCCACTCAAAATGCAGCGTTTGATTATGCTTCTTGCAAAATGTTTCTGGCATACAAAGACGGGGTAATTGCCGGCAGAATAGCCGCGATTCTGAACAATGCCTATAACTACAAGATGAATGTACGTCAAATGCGGTTCACCCGTTTTGATTTTATTGACGATTACGAGGTCTCGGCCGCACTGTTCGGTAAAGTTGCAGAATGGGCCCGCTTTCTGGATATGAAAGAGGTCGTAGGGCCGTTGGGTTTTTCCGATATGGATAAAATGGGCATGCTCATTGAAGGTTTTGACCAAATGGACATGTACATCACCCAGTATAATTATCCGTATTACATAAGTCATATGGAGAGACTGGGGCTGACAAAGAAAGTAGACTGGGTGGAATACCAGGTACACGTGCCGGATAAAATGGATCCCACATTGGAGAGACTGGCGTTGGGAGCTATGGAGAAATACGGCTATTCCATCAGAAAATTCCATAAAGTGAGAGACTTGAAGCCCGTATTCCGTGAAGCCTTGCCTGTCTTGAACGATGCTTTTTCGGAGCTTTTCGGGGTCGTTCGGATTTCAGAAAAACAATTGATGGACTTTGCCAAATTACTGATGTCTATTTGTAAATTGGAATACATTACCGTAGTGGAAAACAAGGCCGGGGAAATTGTTGGTTACGGGTTGATGGCTCCTTCCATAAGCAGGGGAGTGCGCCTGGGAAAAGGGAAACTTTTCCCGCTGGGTCTTTACGGGATCATGCGTGATATAAGAAAGTCAAAGGTTCTTGATATGTATCATATAGGTGTAATGCCGGCCTACCAGAACCGCGGTGTCAATGCTGTCATTATTTACAACAGCATTCTGAATGCCATGCAGACCGGGGTGGAATATGCGGAAACCGGCCCCGAACTTGAAGATAACATCAAAGTCCGGAGCCAGTGGAAACTTTTTGAACACCGTATGCATAAACGCAGAAGGTGTTACGGTATGACTCTTTAGTCTACAAGAGATTCAAAATCGGCATCCAGCGGTTTGTTGGCAATGAAGTCGAATTGAGAAAGGGCTCTCAGCTCGAAATAATACCGCCAGTAATTAAACAAGGCCTGGACATATCCTACGCGGGCTTCGTCCCTGTCCAGCTGTGCGTTGTTCATGTCTGTTACAGTAATCTTGTCAATAAGATAACGTTGTTTCGCTACGTCGTATCTTTTCTGGGCTATGGTGTCTGCTTTGGCCGCGATGGCGAATTGCTGGGACTGCATGTTGAACTGACGCACATTTAGTATGATGTCCTGCTCAAAATCCATTCTGGATTGTTCTACCTGGCGTCGGACAAGTTCCTCGTTACTCTGGGCCATTTTTACCATACCACGTCCACGGCCCCAGTCCAGGATAGGAACGGTCAGCCCGATACTTACGGTCTGCATATCCCTGGGATCTTTATAGGATTGAAATAAACCGGTTGCCTGTTGATTTAACCCGAATGCCACGTTCAGATTAGCCTGGAAGCCCCTGTTGGCCCGTTGCTGTGCAACATTTTTCTGGGCTTCTATCAATTGCCTGTCATAGGTGATCATGTCGGGATTGTTTTCAAAAGCCAGCTGGAGTACTTTCTCCACATCCAATACTACATTGGGGATGCTGTCAGGTATTTGGATGTTCAGTTCCACACGTTCGGTGAAACCCAGGTATGAACGTAGGCGGTTTTCTGCGTCTTCCAAATTCAGGCGGTTCTCGTTGAGGGTTTTCAGGGCGTTCTGGTAGGCGAGTTCGGACTGAAGCAGGTCGTTTTCCCCGATGGTCCCCAATTCGTACCTGCCGGCAGCTATATTATAAAGTGTATCGTTGTTTGAGTGGTTGAACTCGGAAATCGCCAGCCTTTGTTGGGCCAATGCCATGTTGAAAAACAGTTGGATGGCCCGCTGGTTGACATTTTCCATACTTTCAATATAGGTGCGACGGGCTTCTTCGTATTTCAAGGGTTCAATCTTCCGGTCCCATTTCATTTCATTCACTCCAAAAATGGATTGTTGGATCTGGACACTTAAGGCAGTGGAAAGATACTCGGTGCTTTCGTGGTTGTTGAAAGAGCCGCTGAAACGGTCGGTACGTTGTAGTGAAGAACTGAGAGATATGGTACCGCCTGTGGGCAGGTTCTGTCGTACCATCAAGCCTCCACTTACAATATTATAAAATTCAGATGAATAATCATGACGCACTTC